>NZ_POUC01000445.1 GCF_002891435.1 Streptomyces cahuitamycinicus | reverse complement strand
GCCCAGGCCTCCCCGGCGGCCCGGTATCCCCCGGCTCGCCACGAGATCTCCCCCGGGCTCCCACGAACCCCGGAGATCCATCAGGGTTGCCCCGGTCCCGTTCGGGTACGCGAGCAGGACCGTTCCCGGGGCGGATCATGCCCCGGGCGGGCCGCACGACCGCCGCAACCAGGGAATCTGCCATGGAGACACCCGCAAACGACCCCACGCCCACGCCCGCCCAGCGGGCTCTGGACGTCCTCTCCGACAACACCGAGGACACGGCGGCTCTGGACGCGCTCGCCAACAGCGACGTGCTCATCCCCGTGCCCGACGACGCGAACGACTCGGACGCCGCCAACCCCTCGGCGGTGGCGCTGCCGGTGCTGGAGCAGCCGGGCGGCGAACCGGTGGTGCCCGTGTTCACCTCCGAGGTGGAGATGGCCGGGCTGCTGCCGTTCGTCTCCCGCTACCGCCTGGTGCCCCTCGGGGCCCTTGCCGCGCAGTGGCCGGCCGACGACCTGTCGCTCACCATCGACGGCAGTTCGGAGCACCGCCTGACGCTGACCTCGGAGGGGGTGCGCACCCTGCTGGCCCGTTAGGTCGCGTCCACTGCTCCCGTCGTCCGCCCGGAGGACGGCCCCGCGGCCTCCGGTGCGGCGAGTGTGTGCCAGGCGTCGGGGCAGGCGGGGACTTTCGCGGACGCGCGGGCCTAGGAGGGCGACCGGCGCGATCCGGGCCTGGGTGGTTCCTCGCCCAGTGCCCGGGTCAGTGCTGCCCGCTGCAGCGGCAGCACCTCGGCGTGCAGGTCACGGCCCTTGGCCGTCAGGGCGACCCACACGCCCCGGCGGTCCTCCGCGCACACCGACCGCGCCACCAGCCCGTCCTTCTCCAGCCGGGCGATCAGCCGCGACAGCGCGCTCTGACTGAGGTGGACCCGCCCCACGAGGTTCTGCACCCGGCACTGCTCGCCCTCTTCGGGCGCCGCGGTCGCGAGCATGTCCAGGACCTCGAAGTCGGACGCGCCGAGGCCGTGCGGATGCAGCGCCCGGTCGATCTCGCACATGGTGCGCGCGTGCGCCGACAGGATGTCCCGCCACCGGTCCTCGAGCTGCCCACCAGCCGTCCTCGCCGCCATACGGGAACGGTAACACCGGCGCACGGTTCCATGACCGTGCATGCATACGGGCTACCGGCCCGTCCTCACGGCGTCACGTCGACTCCCGTTTCACCAGCTCCGTCGGCAGGATCACCGCCGCCGGATCCTCACCCCCGATCTGGGCCAGCAGCACCCGCACCATCTCGCTGCTGATGCGGTCCCAGGGCTGCCGGATGGTCGTCAGCTCGGGGCGGGCGGCCACCGCGGCCGGTGAATCGTCGAAACCGCCGACGGCCACGTCCTCGGGAACCCGCCGCCCCGCCCGGTGCAGGGCCGTGAGCACTCCCTGCGCCATGAGGTCGGAGGCGACGAACACCGCGTCGACGTCCGGCGCCCGCGCCAGCAGGTGCTCGGCGCCCGCCTCGCCGCTCGCCCGGCTGTAGTCACCGGAGACGACCAGCCGCTCGTCGAACTCCAGGCCCGCCTCCGCCAGCACCTCCCCGTAGCCGGCGAGGCGCTCGACGCCGCCGGGTGTGTCCAGGGGGCCGGTCACCGTGCCCACCCTGCGCCGCCCGAGCGACAGCAGATGACGCACCATGTCGCGGGCGCCGTCACGGTCGTCGGCGGCCACGTAACTCACCTTGGAGGCCAGCCCGATCGGCTTCCCGCACGCGACCAGCGGCACCCCCGCCTCGCGCAACCGCTCGGCGACGGGATCACCGGAGTGGCTGGAGACCAGCAGCACCCCGTCGACGTGCCCGGCGGTGATGTACCGCGTGATGCGCCGCCGTTCGTCCTCGGTGCCCGCCAGCATCAGCAGCAGCGGGATGTCGTGTGCGGCGAGCGCCTGGGTGCAGCCGCGGAGCAGGACATTGAAGTTGGGGTCCTCGAAGAACCTCTCCTGCGGCTCCGTGAGCAGGAAGCCGATCGAGTCGGACCTCCCGGTGATCAGGGAGCGGGCGTGGCGGTTGACGACGTAACCCGTTCTGCGGATGGCCGCGTTGACCGCCTCCTGGGCGGCCGGACTGACGTAGTGCCCGCCGTTCAGGACGCGCGAGACGGTGCCGCGCGAGACACCGGCCTCGCGTGCCACGTCATGGATCGTGGGCGGCCTGCGCCTGCCTCCCGCAGCGTTCATGGTCATGACTTTACGGCTCCCGAGAGCAGATCCAGGCTCCAGAACCGCTGGACGACCAGGAACAGGGCGACCAGCGGGAGCACCGCCAGCAGGCGCCCCTATCACCAGGGTGTACAGCGCGGGGGTGTTGACGCCCTGCTCCAGCAACGTGAACAGGCCGAGCGTGATCGGAACTTCTCGTCGTCGCTGAGCATGATGTACGGCAGCAGGAAGTTGACCTTCCGGGTCGCCGCGTCGTTGATACAGACCTTCCACTGCTCGCCGCACGTCGTCCACCACTTGGCGCCGGCCTGCTGGGTGAGGCCCGCGAAGAGGCCGGAGTCGTTGGCGGAGCGTTCTCCGAGATGTCGGCGAGCGCGTCGTTGCTGACCAGGGTGGGCAGCGCCTGGTACTCCGCCTGCACGGGGTCGGGCGCCTTGCCCGCCTTGTGCGCGGTGAGGATCTTGGTGACCAGGGTGTCACCGGACGCCTGCTTCTTCACCTGACGGTGATCCGGTCCTTCTTGCCCGGCCCCTTGTACGTCAGCGAGGCCGGACCCGATTCGTCTCACCGTCCCCGATCCCGAGCCGCAGGCGGCGAGGGTGCCGGCGCCGAGGGCTATGGCGGCGGCGGTTGTCACGAGGCGGTGGCGCTGCGTGTACGGCGGATCTCTCACCGACCTGGGCCCTCGCCTGGTGCGAGGGCCTGCCCGTTTCTGTGAGCGTTCACAGTAGAGAAACATCCCAGACCCTTGTCAATGGTTGTTGCTGTGCGGTTATGTTGGCATGCGCGCTGCGTTGCTGTGTGTGCACGTTCCCAACTGATCGACCAACCGGGAGACCTTCCATGCCGGAGACCACCCCCAGGGGCCTCACCAGGCTCGCCTTCGGTGGGGACTACAACCCCGAGCAGTGGCCGGAGAGCGTCTGGCAGGAGGACGTCCGGCTGATGCGGGAGGCCGGCGTCACGATGGTCAGCGTCGGGATCTTCTCCTGGGCGCTGCTGGAGCCCTCGCCCGGCCGCTACGACTTCGGCTGGCTGGACCGGCTCCTGGACCTGCTGCACGAGCACGGCGTCCGCGTCGACCTCGGCACTCCCACCGTCGTCCCGCCCGTCTGGTTCTACCGGGCCCATCCCGAAGCACTGCCCGTCACCGCGGAGGGAGTGCGCTACGAGTTCGGCTCCCGCGCGGCCATCTGCCACAGCAACGCCGACTACCGCACCGCCGCCGCGGCCATCACCACGAAGCTCGCCGAGCGCTACGGCGACCACCCGGCCCTGGCGATGTGGCACGTCCACAACGAGTACGGCGTCCCCGTCTCCGCCTGCTACTGCGACTCCTGCGCCGCCCACTTCCGCCGCTGGCTGGCGACCACCTACGGCACGGTCGACGGGGTCAACGAGGCCTGGGGCACGGCCTTCTGGGGTCAGCGCTACACCGGCTTCGAGGAGATCAACCCGCCCCGGCTCACCCCCGCGGCCGTCAACCCCGGCCAGGCGCTGGACTACAAGCGGTTCGCCGACGCCACCATGCGCGAGAACTTCCGCATGGAGCGGGACATCCTGCACCGCCTCTCACCCGGCGTCCCGGTCACCACCAACTTCATGACGGCGCTGAGCCAGTGCGATTCCGTCGACTACTGGGCCTGGGGCCGCGAGGTCGACCTCGTCACCAACGACCACTACCTGATCACCGACGGCCGCCGCACCCACGTCAACCTGGCGATGGCCGCCGACCTCACCCGCTCCGTTGCGGGCGGCGCCCCCTGGCTGCTGCTGGAGCACTCCACCTCGGGCGTCAACTGGCAGCCCCGCAACCCCGCCAAGGCCCCCGGCCAAATGGCCCGCAACTCCCTGGTACACGTGGCGCGCGGTTCCGAGGGCGCCCTGTTCTTCCAGTGGCGCCAGTCCCGGCGCGGCGCTGAGAAGTTCCACTCGGCGATGGTCCCGCACGGCGGCACCGACACCCGCGTGTGGCGCGAGGTCGTCGAACTCGGTGCGAGCGTCGAGGCGTTGAGCGAGATCCGCGGCACCCGCACCGAGGCCGACGTGGCCGTGCTCTGGGACTGGCACTCGTGGTGGGCGCAGAACCTCGACTGGCGCCCCAGCGTCGACCACGACGCCCGCGAGCGCGCCGACGCCTTCTACGAGGCCCTCTACGACCGCCACCTTACGGTCGACTTCGCCCACCCGAAAGCCGACTTGTCGAGGTATCCCCTTGTCGTCGTACCGGCCCTGTACCTGATGACCGAGGCGGCCGGTCACAACCTCAAGGCGTACGTCGAGCAGGGCGGCACACTGGTCGTCTCGTACTTCTCCGGCATCGTCGACCAGCACGACGCCGTCCACGAGGGCGCCTACCCGGGCCCGCTGCGGGACGTCCTCGGCCTCACCGTCGAAGAGTTCTCACCGCTGCTGCCCGGCGAACGGGTGCGCGTCACCGGTCTCGACGGAACGGAGCTGTCCGCCGACGTGTGGACGGAGTTCGTCGTGCCGCGCGGCGCCGAGACCGTCTCGGTCTACGCCGACGGCCTGGCCGCCGGTCTGCCCGCCGTCACCCGGCACCGCCTCGGCGAGGGCACCGCCTGGTACGTCTCCACCCGGCTCGGTGTCGACGGTCTCGGCGCGCTGCTCGGCCGGGCGGGCGAGGACGCCGGGATCCCCCCGCGCGCCGATCTGCCCCGGGACGTCGAAGTGGTCCGCCGCACCGGCGAGTCGGGCACCTACCTCTTCGCCGTCAACCACACCGGCTCCGACGCCGAGGTGCCGCTGGAGGCCCCCGGCACCGAGCTGCTGACCGGTGACCGCGCCACCGGCCCTCTGTCCGTCCCGGCCGGAGCCGTCCGGGTCGTCCGGCTCGACGGCTGAACCGACCCCCTCCGCCCGTGCGTGCCACGAGCCGCGGGCGGAGGGATCCTCACCCGCCTCCGCGGGAGAGGCACCGCGCCTCGGGGTGAGAGGCGTCGCCTCCGGGTGAGAGGCACTCCCCACCCCCACGTTGCGGGGTGAACGGCAACGACTGGGACCCGACCGACGGGGCCTCCGGCAACGCCTTTGAGAACCAGGCGCTGTTCGGCTACGACGACCGGGCGCTGCCGTCGATGTCCTGGTTCCGGCACCGCTGAGTGCGCGGGGGAGGGGTCTGACTTCGGGACCCCTCCTCTCATGTCGTGGCCCCGCGCGAACTCCACGGTGCCGGGCGGGAGTTCGGTATCGGTCAAGGACGTCGAAGCCCGGACGCGGTGGCGTCGACTGCGAGACAGTGGGAAGACGCGGTGAGAGGGCGAAGCCGCGAGGCAGGGGCACGAGATGCTGAGGACTCCCACCGACGAGACACGGCTGCGCATCCTTGCCTGGCTGAAGGAACCCCGGGCCGCGGCGGACGGTGTCACGGCGGACGCCGTCGCCGAGCGGTTCTCGCTGCCGCGCCCGGTCGCCGTCACCCATCTCCGGCTGCTCGAGGCCACCGGCATGCTGCGCACCAGCAGCTCCGCGGGCCGCGTGCGCTACCACCGCGACGACATGCGGATCGCGGAGGTCGCCCGGATGTTTGAGAAGGGCTGGTAGGCGGCCCGGTACGGCGGTATCGCCCCCGACGGTGAAGGACACGCGCGATGGACCGTCCCACGGCACTCGTCCCACGCCGCTACGTCGAGTCGGGCGCCGGCCCCGAGGGCTGGGTCGCCGACCCGCACGGCCGGGTCCTGGCACCTGCCCCGACGTGACCCCGCTCCGCTCCCGGGGTTAACCTGAACGCGGCCGCGGGCATCCACCGCGGCGCGGCGGTGGGGCCCGCCGTACCCGAACCGCGGCAGTGACGCCGCCAACGGTCCCTACTTGCGACGGCACGCGCCCGCACGACCCGGGCCCCGGCGAGTAGGAGACATACCACCATGACGGCCCCTGAAGAGCGCCTCCTCCCTCCGGTCCGGCATCCGGCCTCCTGGCGCGCCCAGGCACCCGTCGTGGCTGCCGTGTCGCTCGGCGGGGGCGTGGGCGCGACCGCCCGCTACGCGGCCTCCCTGTGGTGGACCACGCCCCCGCAGGGCTTCCCCTGGACGACCCTCTGGGTCAACATCGCCGGCTGCGCCGTGATCGGCGTGTTCATGGTGGTCATCACCGAGACCCGCACCGCCCACCCC
>NZ_POUC01000444.1 GCF_002891435.1 Streptomyces cahuitamycinicus | reverse complement strand
GGGGACCAGGTGGGGGTAACGGGGGCGGTGACGAGGACGGTCCTCAGGAACGGCCGGGGCGAGCCCTCAGCCAGTCCTTCGCCGCGGCGAGGAGTGCCTGGTCCGCCGGCCGCGCCTCGTCCGGGTGACGTTCGGCCCACTTGGTCACATAGGGGCAGAGAGAGGCGACCGCGCGGTCCTCGCGGCCGGCGAGGGAGTAGAGCTCGCGGGCGAGTGAACCCGCGATGCCCTGGCCCTCGTGGGCCGGCTCGACGATCGTGTGGACGGGCACGAGCGCGCGCTCGGGGCCGTCGAGCACGAAGTACTCGATGCGGCCGACGACTTCACCGCCGGACACGGCCTCCAGCCGGCCCGCCGCCCGGTCGTCGCGGATCTCCGGGTCGCTCATGGACACGCTCCTCCTTGGCTCCGGATGCTTCGGTCAGGCTTCGACGGCCTGCGGGCTGCGCTGCTGGTCCGAACCGGGCACCGGCTCGGACGGGTCGGTGCCCAGGGCTACGATCCGGTTGTCGTGGTCCACGTGCACGACCCTGGGGGTGAGTGCCCGCGCCTCGGCGTCCGTCACCTGTGCGTAGCTGATGATGATCACGAGGTCGCCGGGGTGGATGAGATGCGCGGCTGCCCCGTTGATCCCGATCACGCCGGATCCGCGCTCACCCTCGATGACGTAGGTTTCCAGCCGGGCCCCGTTGGTGATGTCCACGATGTGCACGAGCTCGCCGGGCAGCAGATCGGCGGCGTCGAGCAGATCGGCGTCGATGGTCACGGATCCCACGTAGTGCAGGTCGGCTTGGGTGACGGTGGCTCGGTGGATCTTGGCCTTGAACAGAGTACGCAGCACTTTGGACTCCTGGAAGACGGCTCCCTGCCTGCTTTGTGCAGGTCAAAGGCGGTATCACTCTACAACTAGCACGCGCCTGACTCGAAGATTGTGAGGAACATCGCTTCACCCTGAAGAAGACTCCCTGCCTGCACTTCCGCAGGCACCAGGCCGTTGTGACGCCACCCACCAGGCATTGACCCTGCAGCAGTCCCATTCGCTCGGGCACCGTCTCGGAGTGTGTCGGGGTTGATGCTGACCAATTGCTGACTTACCTAACGACACATCAGGCGCATCAGGGGCAGGGCGAGATGCTTCCCCCTGGAAGCATGCTCTGCTGTGAACCGTCGGAGATCCGTCGCGTTTCGGTCCTCGTCCAGCACATCGCTCCGCTGTGTCGCCTGCTGCGCGAGGCCGTACGGAAACATTCGAAGTGGCCTTGAACTGCCTCGCCCGTACCGTGGCGGCCGTCGGCTGGGAGACTCACCGGCAGGGCAACCGGGACGCCTACCTCCGCCTCTACGAGTCGTCCCTATCCGTCTACGACGACAGCCTCCGCCAGCGCAGCGACTCGTACTACACCCCGCACCCGGTCGTCGAGGAGATGGTCCGGCTTGCCTAAAAAGTGCTGCGCACCCGCCTGGGTCAAGGCGCGCGGCTACGGCGACGAGAGCGTGGGTCGACCCCGCGATGGACACCGACACCTACCTGCACACCGTCATCAAGCGAGTGGCGCGGCAGGCAGGCGAGCGGCACGGCGACGCCATGGCACCCGACGTGATCGGTCGGCTCGCCGAGCGACTGTACGGTTTCGAGCTCCAGATGGGCCCGTTCGCGGTCGCCGAACTCCGCGCGGCCGACCTGCTGAAGAAGCACGGCGCCCCACTCCCGCCGGGCGGACCGCACGGCGCCCTCGTCGTACGGCTTGAATGGTCGGCTGTGGGCTTGGGTCGTACGGGCGTTGTATGGGCCCGGCGCGTGTCCCGTTTCCCGCGTCGCGTTGGACACGGACCCGTGACGAGCGCGGCCGTGAGCGGACGCGGAGCGGGATGGGAAGGGCGTGGGACTGTGAGGACGGTACGGGCCACGCGGACGGGGCGGAGTGCGAAGACCGGGGTCCGATTCTGTCGGGCGTGTGGTCGGCGTCTGCGGTGCTCTTGCGGTACCTGCGGACGTGGCCGGGTTGAACCAGCAGCAGCTCGGGGATGCCATCGGCTACTCACTGGAGCAGATGGCCTCACGTCCGCAGCGGATGATCGTGTTGCAGCCCGTCCTCAAGGGTCTACGCACCCACCGGTTACACACTCTGGCCGGTCACCGAGCCCGGACAGTCGTACGGCTTCATGCATCTCGGCGGCGAACTCTCCGCCGCCAAGGCAGGCACGGCGGTCATTCGCATCGCCGAGTGCAACAACGTCCAGCCGGAGGCCGGCAGCCGCCCCGCGAAAGCCCGCCGACCCGCTCGCTTCCTTCCTGCACGGACTGCCCACCATGGACGACCTCCTGACGTCCGGAGGTCTGTGCGCCACCGACACCGTCACTCGCCGAGGGCAGGGTCCGCCTGACCTTGGACGCAGAGCGGGACGGCAGCGCCGTGAGCCGTTTCACCGTCTTCCGCCAGGCGAAGTCTCCCCGTGCGGCACCAAGCGGGCCGTACCTGTAGCACCAGCACGTGCCGTCCGGTGTCGTCATCCCAATGAGGCGGTCTTCCGCCTCACACTCGTAGCGCCTGGTGTCCGGTTTGGGGGACAGCGCGTCTTCGGGCGCAAGGCCCTGCAAGTACTGGCGGCTTCCCGCACAGACACGACCTCACCCCGAGCGGTGCTGTCCCCGCAACTGACCAGCCCAAAATGAGGTCGGGAAAGCTTACTGCCTCAGTCTTCCGAAATGTGCACCTGCAGCAGATGCTGGATGATGAGTTCGAAATCCGACAGCGCCTTGAGGCAAAATTCTTGATCTTGAACGTTGATAGAGTGAACAACGTCTCTGAAGCTGGGGTCGGCGAGCCCGTGCGCCTCATGCAGGACCCGCGTCGGGACCAGCACCCAGTTTCTGCGCGTTCTGTCGATTTCCCAGTCAACTTGCGTCGGCAGATCCCTTACGGCAGCTTCAATGAACTGCGCCACCCCTTCTTCGGGGAATGCATAGCGCCACCCCATGTAAGGAACCTGAGCGTAGCCATATGCAGCATTGAATTCCGTGGGCAATTTGAACCATGCGAGTTCTCCAAACCTGCTCAGCGCCTGCACTGCCTGCTCGCCACGACTCGACACAATCATCCATTCATTCGTCACCAGAGAGGGCCGGAGTATCCCCCATCTTGGATGATAAGCTTCTTTCCCGGATTCTCCAGACGAATGGCTCGCTCATAGTCACCGTATGGAATCGGTTCTGAGCTCATCGCGGGATCGTACACGTATCGCCCGTCCGTATAAACGTCATGATAGCGATATTCCGTCACTATACGACCTGCATCTTCAGGAATGTTAATGGCTGAACTTTCACGCATCGTGAAATTGATGATATTCCCTCGCCCTCCACCTTCCCTTAGGATGTACTCTGCAATTTCCGAGCAGTCGATATTTCCACCAATCGGAGCAGACCTCATGGCTGCGGCCGCTCCTTCGTCGGGCGGATAGTTCGGGTTCGGCTCCCTGAAGTCGTAAGTCCCGCGCCCATTCTTGCCGCGAGGACATTCGGGAGCAAGTCCGAGTGAATCAGACTGTCCGTGTGGATTACGAACATAGGTGGTTGGGTTGGGCGCTGGAACGAGCCCGAGCGGATCGGGTGTAAGGTACCGGGCGCTTTCGGGGTCGTAGTGGCGGAAGTAGTTGTAGTGCAGGCCCGTTTCCGGGTCGTAGTACTGGCCGGGGAAGCGGAGGGGTGTGTAGGTGGTGCTGTTCGCGGACCATGAGGTGGTGCCCCACAGAGTGCTGCGTGTTCGCCAAGCCAAGTCTCCGTGTTCGTCGACCAGCTCGGTCGGCGTGCCGATCAGGTCGGTGACGATGGAGAAGAAGCGACAGTCGATCTCCTCCTGCGGCGCATCTGCGTCCGTGATGCGCTCGGTCTGGGCGACGGGGTGCAGGCCCCGGTGGTCCCACGTCAGGGTGACTGGGTTGGTTAGGTCGATGGACGTGGTGGTCTGTTCGCACAGGGTCCTGACGTCCCAGGTGAAGTCCACGCGCTCGACGACCGCGTCGCCGTCCTGCTCCAGGCGGAGTTTTGTCGTGCGGCGGCCCAGGGGGTCATACGTGTAGCGCCAGCGCGTGCCGTCGGGAGTCGTCACCGACGTGAGGCGATCCTCCGCGTCCCATTCGTAGCGCCACGTGTCCGGCTTGCGGGACAGGCGGGTCTTTTGGCGCAAGATGATGCGGCCGAGGGCGTCGTGTTCGTAGCGGACGTTGCCGGCTCGGGTGATGCGGGTGCCCACGTAGTCGCGGGGGCCGGTTGCGTCCGCGCCGGGGTGTGAGGACGGCCAGTGTGCCGTCGTCTGGTTGCCGGCCGCGTCGTACGCGTACGTCTCCGACCAGTTCGCCGCGTGGACCGCCGTTACCCGGCCCGTCGCGTCCAGGTCGAAGCGGCGGGAGCCCGAGAGGCGGTCGTCGATGCCGATCAGGTTGCCGTCGTCGCGGTAGGTGTAGGAGCGGTGTTGCACGGCACGGTCGCCGGTGCCCGTCACCGACTGGGTGGTCAGACGGCCCAGGGGGTCGAAGGTGTGCTCCAGGGTGACCGTCTCGCCAATGCGGCGGGTCAATTCGCGGCCTGCCGGGTCGTAGGTGATGTCGATCGAGCGGCCTGAGGCCACCATGCCGGTGCGGCGGCCCGCGGCGTCGTACGACCATGTCGTCGTCGCGCCGGTCGGGGTCGTACGGCCCGTGCGGCGGCCCATCTCGTCGTAGGTATAGGTCAGCGTGCGGCCGTCGACCGACTCCGAGCGCAGGCGGCCGAAGCGGTCTCGCAGGAGGGTCAGACGTGTGTCGTCCGGACCGATGGCCTCGGCGAGCTGGTCGGTCATGTCGTACGCGTACGTCGTGACCCGGCCCGCCGCGTCCTTGCGGATCACCTGGCCCAGCTCGTTGTGCTCGAACCGCGTCACCTCGCCGAGCGCGTTCCTCCGGGAGGTCAGGCGGTCGGCCGGATCATACGTGTAGGTGAGCGTGCGGTCGTCGAAGTCCGTCTCCGTGATGAGGCGTCCGGCCGAGTCGTACTCGTAGTCCCACGTCAGGCCTTGTGGGTTGGTGACCCTCGTCAGCCGCAGTTCCAGGTCGTGGGCGAACTCGTAGCGCACGCCGTCCGGACCCGTGCGGGCGGTCAGCAGGTCGAAATGCGTGTACTCGAAGCGGGAGACACCGCCGATCGGGTCCGTGTGGGTGGTGCAGTTGCCCTCGCCGTCGTACGTCCATGACTCGGTCGAGCCGTCTGCTGCCGTACGGCGGGCCAGGTGGCCCTCCACCGTCCACTCCAGGCGGGTCACGACGCCCGTGGGGTCGGTGACGGTGACCGGACGACCGAAGGCGTCACGTTCGTAGCGGGTGGTCGCGCCGAGCGGGTCCGTGATCTGAAGGGGGAGGCCCGCGCGGTCGCACACGATGGTGGTCGTGTGGCCCAGCGGGTCGGTCACGGAGGTGACGTGGCCCGCCTCGTCGTGGGTGAAGTGCGTGGTCTGGCCCGACGGGGCGGTCACCGACGTGCGGTTGCCCCGATCGTCGTACGTCTGGCGGACCACCGTGCCGTCCGCGTTCACCACCTTCACCGGCAGGCCGAGCTCGTTGTACTCGGCTCTTGCCTCGCGGCCGTCGGGGCGGGTCAGGGTGAGGAGGTTGCCCGACTCGTCGTAGTGGAACGCGGTGCGGTGGCCGAGGGGGTCGGTGCGGGAGAGGAGGCGGTGGTAGCGGTCGCGTTCGAAGCGGGTGACCGCGCCGAGGGGGTCGGTCTCGACGACGATCTGGCAAGCGTCGTTGACGACGTAACGCCGGGTATGACCTTCGGCGGTGGTCGTGGTCGTCACGCGCAGGCCGGTGTCCGGGTCCCTGCCGTCGTAGGAGAGTCGCAGGGTCATGTGGCCGTGCGTGCCGCCCTCGGCGACGCAGCGGTCCTGATCGTCGTACTCGTACGTGTAGCCGCGGTCGTTGGTGTCCGTCCAGGCGGTCACACGGCCAAACTCATCGTAGGTGAACCTGAGAGGGCGGCCTGAGGAGTTGATGACCTCGGTGAGGTGGCCGTCCGTGTAGGCGTAGCGCTTCAGCTCCTCGCCCGTGGCGGCGAGGTGGAGGGCCGTCACGCGGCTCGCCTCCGTGGTGACACGGACGTGGTAGCCGCCGCTGGAGATCATGGCCAGCGGGGTGCCTTCGGCGTCGTACTCGAACGTGATCCAGTTGCCGTTGCGGTCGTCGATCTGTTCCAGGACTGCCAGGTCGTCGGTGCGGTCGGCGAAGTGCCAGACGCGGTGGGTGGCGGGGTCAGTGACCGTGTAGCCACCGTTCTCGCGGTCCAGCGGCCAGCGCGGGCCGTGGGAGGGAAGCG
>NZ_POUC01000443.1 GCF_002891435.1 Streptomyces cahuitamycinicus | reverse complement strand
ATGGGTATAAGAGACAGGTCCAGCGGGGCCCGTGCCGGGGGTCGTCCAGCGGGGCCCGGCCACCCACCGGGGCCCGCCGCGGAGTCACCCCGCCGGGGCCCGTCGCAGGGCTGCCCGCCGGGCCCTCACAACCGCTTCTCACCTCCCTGTTACCCAGGCGTGCCAAGGTGTGCCGCGGAGCGACGCCGCGCTCCGCATGGACCAGGGAGGCCTCCGATGGCGCACACGGCGCCCACCGTGTTCAGCGAACCCGCCCACCGCGTCGCACGGTGGGTCCTGCCCGTCGCACTCGGTGTCGTCTACGGCAACTGGGTCGCCGTGAACCGGCGTCACGGCGGCCCGATCACCGGAGCGGATGTGGCGTCGGGCGTGTGGAGCGCACTCGCCTTCACGGCGCTCTGCATCGCCGTGGTCCAGGTGATCCGGCGCCTCAGACGCGACCTGCACGCCCTGCACGCCCTGCTCCGGGCCGCCTTCGCCGGTGTCGCCCTGGGCTTCCTCTGCAGCCAGACCGGCGACGACATCCGCCCCGTGGTCATCACGGCGCTGCTGGTCACGGCAGCCGTCTTCCTCCTGTTGTTCTACCGCTTCCACACGCGCGCCGACACGTAGCGGATCCGGCGGACCAGGTCGCCATGACCGCCATGACCGCTACGACCGCCCTCCAGGGCCTGCGGTGCTTTGATAGGGATATGACCCTGTTCGTGGGCACGTCCGGGTGGCAGTACAAGGACTGGCGGGACGTCCTGTACCCGTCCGGGCTGCCGATGCGGCTCTGGCTGGAGGAGTACGCGGCGCAGTTCGCCACCGTCGAGATCAACAACGCCTTCTACCGGCTGCCGGCCCGGGAGACCTTCGAGGACTGGCGGAGGCGGGTACCCGGGGACTTCGTCGTCGCGGTCAAGGCGAGCCGCTATCTGACGCACATCAAGCGGCTCAAGGATCCCGAGGAGCCGGTGCACCGCCTGATGAGCCACGCGGCCGGCCTCGGCGACCGCCTCGGCCCGGTCCTGCTCCAGCTCCCACCCACCCTGCGCGCCGACCCGGGCCTGCTGGACGCGTGCCTGGCCTGTTTCCCTGCCCCGGCCAGGGTCGCGGTCGAGCCGCGTCACGACTCCTGGTGGACCCCGCAGGTCCGCCGCGTCCTGGAGTCCCGGCGCGCCGCCCTGTGCTGGGCCGACATCCTGGCCCGCCCTGCGACACCCCTGTGGCGCACCACCGACTGGGGCTACGTCCGCTTCCACCAGGGCCGCGCCCGGCCCTGGCCCCGCTACGGCCGCCGCTCCCTCGCCACCTGGCTCGACCGCATCGCCACGACCTGGTCCGACGGCGAGGACGTCTACGCGTATTTCAACAACGACCCGGGCGGCGCGGCGGTGGAGGACGCGATGGCGTTCGCACGGACGGGGAGGTCCGCGGGGCTGGACATCACGAGGACACCGGAGCGACTGACACAGCGGTCCGGTTAGGCCCCCGGCCTCCCTACTCCCCGTACGCCGCCCGCAGGGCGTCCCGTACCGCGGCGAGCGCGACGTCCTCGCCCAGCCCGAGCCTCCTGGCCCGCTCCACATAAGCCTGTGCGGCCGAGGCCAGTTCGCGGTCCGCCGCGGAGCCGGCGGCGGCCACGAACGTGCCGTTGCGGCCGCGCGTCTCGATCACCCCGTCCGCCTCCAGCGCCCGGTACGCCTTGGCGACCGTGTTCGCGGCGAGTCCCAGCGACTCGGCCAGCCCCCGGACGGTCGGCAGGCGGTACCCCACCGGCAGCGCACCCGACCGGGCCTGCTCGGAGATCCGCGCCCGCACCTGCTCGTACGGCGGGGCGCTGTCGTCGATGTCGATCTTCAAGGTCACAGCCCGATTGTCGCGCACCCGCCGGAAAATGAGAGGCACCCCGAACGGGTCCACACGTAGCGTGCGTCCCCATGACCGTGATCGTGCGCGACCTGCGCCCCGACGTCCGAGCCGACGCCGAGGGGTTCTCAGCCACCCGCCGCCTCGCCCTTCCGTACATGCTCTCCACACCCGAGTCCGTGGTGCACACCCTCACGCACGCCCACCCGGACGCCCGCTTCGGGCAGCTCGTCGCCGAGGAGGGCGGCGAGGTCATCGGCACGGCCCAGATAAGCGTCGCCCATGACAGCCCGGAGCCCGGCCAGGGCTCCGCCAACATCTATGTGCGCCCCGGCCACACGGGGCGCGGCGCCGGTTCGCTCCTGCTGCGCACCGCCGAGGAGCGCCTGGGACGCCTGGGCGTCACCAAGCTGTTCACGTGGGTGCTGGACGAGCCGGACAACCGCGCCTTCGCCGAGCGGCGCGGGTTCCGGGCCAGCCGTTCCGCCTGGTTCCTGCGCCTGGACCTGGCGGCGGGTGCCCTGCCGCCCCGCCAGGATCCGCCGGCGGGCGTGGAGCTGCGCACGGCGGCCGACTTCGCGGACGATCCGCGTCCCGTGTTCGAACTGGACGCGGAGACCTCGTCGGACGAACCGAGCGACATCGACGTGGAGTTCACGGACTACGAGGCCTGGATCGAGGAGACCTGGAAGAACCCGCTCCTCAACCGCGACCTGACCACGATCGCGGTCGTCGACGGGCGCCTCGCCGCCTTCACCGCGGCGTTCACCGACGGTGGCTCCCGTTACGCCACGGCCATGACCGGCACCTCCCGCGCGTTCCGGGGGCGGGGCCTGGCGAAGCTCGCCAAGAACGACTCCCTGCACCGCGCCCGCGCCGCGGGGTACACCGAGGCGTTCACCGGCAACGACACCGGCAACGAGCCGATGATCGCCATCAACAAGTGGTTCGGCTACGAGACCTGCGCGAAGGAAATACGGTATGTCCGCGAACTCGGCTGACCACCTCCCGCAGTTGGACGTCGTGCTAGTCAAGGCGGGCCGTACGAAGATCCGTTACACCGGCGAGCTGCTGACGGACGACGGCACCCGCCTGGCGGTCCGCGCCCCGTGGGCGGGCTCCGGCGTCCGCGACTTCGGCTTCGTTCGCTTCGAGCCCGGGGACGTGTTCACGGAGTACTACTGGCGCGACCGCTGGTACGCGATCAAGGAGGTCCGCTCGGCCACGGGCGCGCTGAAGGGCTGGTACTGCGACATCGCCCGCCCCGCCGTGCGCTCCGGGTCGGAGCTCGTCGTGGAGGATCTGGACCTGGACCTGTGGCGCTCCGCGGACGGCACGGACGTACGGCGCCTGGACGAGGACGAGTTCGCCGAGAGCGGCCTCGGTGAGTCGGACCCGGAGGCGGCGCGGGCCGCCCTGGACGCGCTCGACGAACTGGAGTCACTCGCCCGCGGCGGCGACTTCACCGCGCTCCTGGCCTGACGTCCGGACCTGCGCGACCACCGCGTAGCGCTCGTCCGTGACCTGCCCGCCCCACAGCAGCGGGTCGTCCGAGAGCCGCTCCACGGACACCCGCCCGGCGATCGGGGCGAGCAGGCCGGTGAGCCGCTCGGCGGGTATGCCGACCGGCTCCACGCTCCCCCACACGCCCTCGACCAACACGAGCCGCCCGCCCGGCCGCAGCAGGCCGCACCAGTGCCCGAGGGCGCGGCCGGGGTCGGGCAGGGCCCACAGGACGTGCCGGACGAGCACGGCGTCGAAGCGCTGCTCCCCAACCGGCGGTGCCGCGACGTCACCGGCCAGGAACACGGCGTCACGCCCGGCGAGTTTCTCCCTGGCGAGCGTCACCATCGCCGGGGAGAGGTCCACGCCCGTCACCCGGTGCCCCTGCTCGGACGCGAGGAGCGACAGGCTGCCGGTGCCGCACCCGAGGTCGAGGACGTCTGACGCCCGGGCGGGCAGCCAGCCGCGCAGCCGCCCGGCCCAGGCGCGGCGCACCTGCGGGTCGCGCAGGCCGTGGTCCGGTTCCTCGTCGAAGGAGGCGGCCTCGGCGTCCCAGTCCACATTGGTCATGGTCCCAAGAGTGACACCGGCCACTGACACTCGAATCGTGACTGCCGCCACTGACAGACCGGGAGCGATGAGTAACCCTCCCCCGAAAGGTCTACCTCCGTGAGAACGCGGAACCCGGTAGCCCCTAAGGAGGCAGCCATGCGCCGTGTAACCGTGCAGAAGCCCCTGAAGAAGACGGATGTCCGCCGGGTCCGCGAAGAGGCCGACGAGCGTCCCTCGGGGCGCCCCGAGGTTCGCAAGGACATCGCCCGCACCTGGTGGCCGGACGCCTGAACGGGCCGGTACCCATCATGAGACGCATGTTTCAGAGCAGCCGCTTGCGGTAGTGGCCGCGGTCGCAGGACCCGTCCACGCGGCGCTTCACCAGCTCTAGCCGTATCTCGGACAGATCTCCCTGGTTCTTCCACGTCAGACCTCCATGGGTTGCGGCACCCGCCCGATGCGCTCGATGCGCTCGATGCAGGAGCGGAAGGCCGCGTCGATCACGTCCGCGACGACCGGTACGTCGGCGGCCCCGGCCGGCCGGATCTTCCTGTCTGCCATGCCGCGACGGTGCCTACCTGATGCGAGTCCGAACCCTCCCTTAAGCGGGCCATAAGGATCTCCTCCACCTGCCCTCAGCAGGCGATTTCGCGGTTCTCAGGGGCTAGCTTCGGGAGCACCCCACGGGATCCGGCCCACCGGGCCCGGACCTGTCCCCCGCACCGCTTCGAGGAGTTCCCGCATGCCCGCACGCCGCACGGCAGCCACCGTCGCCGCGCTCGGCGGCCTCCCGTTCGCCCTGACCGCGCTGGCCGCCGCCCCGGCCGCCGCGCACGGCTCGATGGGCGACCCGGTCAGCCGGGTCTCGCAGTGCTACGCCGAGGGCCCCGAGAGCCCGAAGTCGGCCGCGTGCAAGGCGGCGGTCGCGGCGGGCGGCACCCAGGCCTTGAAGGACACGGCGACAACGACCCCGGCACCTCGGCGGCTCCGGCCGCGGCTCCGCGGGGGAGCACGGCGGACCGGCCGAAGGCCGCCGCGTCCGCGCCCAACCAGCCGAAGGCGGCCGGTGCCACCGGCAACCTCGCCGAGACCGGCGGCGACAGCGGCACCACGTACCTCGCGATCGGGGGCGCGGCCACGCTGGCGCTCGGCTCGTCGGCCCTGTTCCTGTCGGCCCGGCGCCGGACGGTGAGCGGCGGGCGGCACGGCGGCTGATCCCCACCGCCCCACGACCCGGGGCCTGTCCGGCGGCTCAGGCCGGACAGGCCCCGAAACGCTTCCCCTGACACGTGTCCACCGGTGACACGTGTCATTCGAACGCCGAAGCACAGGTGGTGGGCCTGGCCCGCGCCGGATCGAGGGCGTTGGCCACCTCGTGGAAGGCGACCCGGTCGAGCAGCCCGATGGCCACATGCTCGGACAGGTCGACGGGGCACAGGTCCTGGAGCAGGACGTTGCGCACGTCCGGCCCGCTCAGGTACTGGCTGCGCCACGGCGTGACGACCTCGTCGTACCGCGTGGCGATGACGGTGTAGCGCACGCCGGGCACGGTGTCGCCGCCCGCGTTGAGCTTGGCGAGGAAGGCGGAGCCGGTGACCTGGTCGGCGAGGGCCGGGGTGTTCTTCGCCAGCAGGTCCGTGGCGCCCGGGAAGTACGGCAGCAGGTGGGTGAAACCGCTCAGGGTGGTGCCGTGGTTGCTGGGCGCGATGCCGACGAGGGCGTTCACCTTGGCGGCTCCGCCGAGGAACTTCAGGTAGTAGCGGGGCATCATGCCGCCCTGCGAGTGCCCGACGACGTCGGTCTCGGCGGCTCCGGTGGCCGCGAGCACCCTGTCCACGAAGTCCTTCAGCTGTCCGGCGGACTTCTCGACGGGTCCGAGGCCGTGGAAGAAGGGGACTCCCTCCAACTGCCCGTAGTCGAGGGAGAAGACGCAGTAGCCGCGGACCTTCAGGTAGGGGGCGAGGCCCAGCCAGTTGTCGACGGAGTTCCCGAGCGTGCCGTGAACCAGGATCACGGGGCGGGGGTGGGCGGCGGACGGCTTGCAGGAGTAGTCGTTCCAGCCGGAGTTCCAGCCGGAGCCCGGGGCACCGGCGGCCTGGGCCGTGGTGGCGGGGACGGTGACGGCCGCAGCGGTCAGCAGCAGCGCGGCCAGGGGTCTGAGCACTCGTTTCCAGGGCAGCATCGGGTGATCTCCTTGCGGCTCAAGGGAGGTGCGACGGCACTTGGCCCTGTGATCCGGATCACGAGGATGCTGTTCATTCGTCAAGTTACGGGCGAGTAGTCAAACTGGGAAGTTACGCGTCAGTAAAAACTTGCAGCGATAACCGGCATTCCGCGGCCCGACTGAAACCCCCTCACCAGGCGGGCCGGATGGGCCCGTGCGGAGCGATCCGCAGCAACTGCCGCCCCAGCGACCGCACCTCCCGTTCCCCCAGCAGC
>NZ_POUC01000442.1 GCF_002891435.1 Streptomyces cahuitamycinicus | reverse complement strand
CGGGTCGGCCAGCAGCCGCTTCGCCTTCACGCGGCAGCCGTTCATACCCGAGGCGATCTCGGATTCGATCCGCACCACCTTCTGCCCGGCCTTCGCCGCCCATGCCTCCAGGCGAGCGGTCTGCCGCCTAAGGTCCGGCTTCTGATCGTGCGAGGAGACGCGGGCATACAGACCTACACCACCGGTCACGGAAGGTGAGGTGTTCGCGTCGATGTTCACCAGAATCGTGCGCGGCCCCACGCGACGCGCAGGTACCGGCAATGTGCCCTCACGGAACCAGCGATACGCGGTCCGCGGGGCAATCCCCTGCGCGCGTGCCCAGTCCGTCAGATTCATACCCAAGATCGTACGTCCCTGGTCACCTTCGGCCTGGAGCAGCTGGCCCGGGGCGGCGACACTCGCGGCAACTAAAAGACACTCGTGGACACTTATGCGGGAGCAGTTTCCAACCCCTCCTGATCCAGCACGGCACCGCGACGACACCTGCCCCCTCGCCTGGTCGCGGGAGGCCGCCGCCGCGTTCGAAGACGCCGGTAAGGACGTCGAACTCCGCACGGTGCCCGGCGAGGGCCACACGTTCGGGCCGCGGTGGGCGGCCGAGATGGACGCCACCGAGGCCTTCTTCGCGCGCCACCTGCGCTGACCGGCCACGTCAGGACCAGGCCCACGGCACTGCGCCGGCATCGACACGGCCGGCGGCCTCGACGCGCGCTCCCGACCGGGTGCAGAGTTCTCCCTACGTACTCGTCAGTAAGTCCGCGCATACCCTTCGAGGAGCCGCTGTGACCACCTGGGCCGGCCGCACCGCCGCCGAGATTTCCGCCGCAGTCCGCGAGAAGCGGGTCACGCCCCGCGAGGTGGTCGCCGAGCACCTCGCCCGGATCGAGCGGCTCGACGGCCGTGTGGGCGCCTTCCGCGCGGTGCGCGCCGAGGCGGCCCTGGCCGAGGCCGACGAGGTGGCCGCCCGCGGCGACTTCGCCGAACTGCCGCTGGCCGGGGTGCCCGTGGCCGTCAAGGACAACCTCGCGGTGCGCGGCGAGTCCACGCGCGTCGGCTCGGCCGCGACACCGGACACCCCGGCCGCACAGGACCATGTGACGGTGGCCCGGCTGCGGGCCGCGGGCGCGGTGGTCGTGGGGCTGACCAACGTGCCCGAACTGTGCGTCTTCGGCACGACGGACGGCGTGCTGGGCACCGCCCGCAACCCCTGGGACCCGGCGCGTTCCGCGGGCGGTTCGTCGGGGGGCAGTGCGGCCGCCGTCGCCGCCGGGATGGTGCCGGTCGCCCTCGGCAACGACGGCATGGGCTCCCTGCGCATACCCGCCGCCAACTGCGGCCTGGTCACCATCAAACCGGGCCGGGGAGTGGTCCCGACGGGCGAGGGCGGCAGCTGGTTCGGCATGGCGGAGCACGGCCCGCTCGCCACGACCGTCGAGGACGCCCGTCTGATGCTCTCGGTCCTCGCCGGCACCGCACCCGCACCCCGTTCCGAGCCCGGCACCCTCCGGGTCGCCGTGTCGCTGCGCAGCCCACTGGCCGGCGTCACCGTCAGCCGCCCGTACGCGGCGGCCGCCCGGGACGCGGCCGGGCTGCTGATGCGCGCCGGGTACCAGGTCCGGCGCGCCGACCCGCCCTACCCTCTGTCCCTCGCCACGACCTCGCTGATCCACTGGACGGCGGGCACGGCCGCGGACGCCCAGCCCCTCGACCCCCGCCTGCTGACGCGGCGCACCCGCGTCCACGCG
The DNA here is from genome assembly GCF_002891435.1 of Streptomyces cahuitamycinicus. Classification (GTDB taxonomy): domain Bacteria; phylum Actinomycetota; class Actinomycetes; order Streptomycetales; family Streptomycetaceae; genus Streptomyces; species Streptomyces cahuitamycinicus. Next base: position 4,632 of record NZ_POUC01000442.1, on the reverse strand, counting down.
AGAATCGGCCGCCCCTTCGCCGCCACCGTGCGCTCCGGGGCGAGCCGGGAGAAGCTCCGGCGACGACTGGAGCCGTTCTTCACCGAGTACGACGTGCTGCTCACCCCGGCGCTGGCGCGCCGCTCACCCAAGGCCGGGCCCTGGCACGAACGGGGCTGGCTGAGCAACCTGCTGGCCAACACGAACTACTCGCCCCTGACGCCCCCGTGGAACCTGACCGGCTGGCCCGCCATGGCGGTCCCCTGCGGAACGCTCCCCTCCGGCGCCCCCTGCGCCGTGCAGCTGGTGGGACGGCCGGGCTCGGAGTCCCAACTCCTCGACGTGGCGGGCCGGCTGGAGGAACGCAATCCGTGGCGGCGCACGGCGCCGATGGACTAAGGTCGGCCGGGTGACTGCCGGGTCGGCCGTAGGCCATGCACGAGTGAGGCGCCCGGCCTCGGCGTGAGCGCGGCGGGGGTCACCCCGCCCGGACTCGCCCGAGAGCCGGAGAGGGCACGCGCCCCGCCTCTCGTCTCCGTGTCTTCATCCCCTCGCGCCTCGGGCGCTTCACACGGACCTCATCACCCGGAGACGAACCCACTCATGTCCCCTGCTCAGCCAGCCGTGCCCGCCACCGTCGCCCGCCTCGACCACACCGTCGTCCACGCCTCGGACCGCCATTTGTCCGCCGAGTTCCTGGCGGCCGTCCTCGGCCTGGAGGTCGGCGCCCCCTTCGGCCCCTTCCTGCCCGTGGACCTGGGCAACGGCGTGACCCTCGACTACTACGAGAAGCGCGACGAGCCCATCCAGCCGCAGCACTACGCGTTCCTCGTGCCCGAGGAGCAGTTCGACGCCATGATCGCCCGGCTGGAGGCGATCGGCGTCACCTACTACGCCGACCCGAGCCACACCGCACCGGGCCGGGTCAACGACCTCTTCGGCGGTCGCGGCGCCTACTTCGACGATCCGGACGGCCACAACATGGAGATCATGACCCGTCCGTACGCCCGGCCCTGAGGGCCGCCCCGGGGCCGACGGCGGCTCCTCCGGTGCTCTACAGCGCCCGGTACATGATGTGCAGTCCCACGGGGCCGTGCCGGGGGTGGTCGAAGGCGTCCGGGACCGTGCCGAGGATCGTGAAGCCGAAGGACGTCCACAGTTTCACGGCCGGGTTGGTCTCGACGACGGCGTTGAACACCATGCCCCGGTAGCCGGCGGCCCGGGCCTCGGTCAGGAGGTGGTCGGCCAGGGCCCGTCCGTAGCCCCGGCCGCCCCGGTCCGGGTCGACCATGAAGCCGGCGTTGGCGATGCGGGCGGCGGGGCCACCGTAGTTGGGGGTGAGGTAGGCGGAGGCGACGACGGCACCGCTGTCGTCCTCGACGACGTAGACGCGTTTCGCCGGGTTCATCCACAGGACCCGGGCCTCCTCCTCGGAGGTGCCCGGGTCCCATGCGTAGGTCTCGCCCGCGGCGACGATGCGGTGCCAGAACGGCCAGATGCGAGGCCAGTCGTCAGCCGTTGCTTCCCTGATCAGCATGGGTGCGAGTCTGGCACGCCCATGCTCTCGGCGATCGCGGTGGGGGCTGCCCGCTGTCAGTCGACGCTGGGCAGGATGTGGGGCTCCGCGAGGTCTTCCTCGTAGCCCGCGAGGCGGATCGGGGCCGAACGGGCCCACACGTCGAGGCTGCCGAGCTCGTCGACCCGTCGGCCGGCGCGCTCGCCGCGTTCCTTGGGGCGCTGATCGCGATTCGTCTTCTCCGGTGTCACCGCGCACTCCTTATGTGTCGGTCACCCTAGGGACGTACGCGCCGGTCCTGCTGCGCCTGACGCCCGCTCGGGACTATGTGTCACATGCAGTTCGGACGCGGTGGCGCCGGTCGACTCACGGGAGAGCAAGCCGTGGTGAACCGGCTGGTCCCACGACGGACTGTGGGTGTGGGTTGGACCCCGTGCTGCTGTCCGTCCGCATCAGACTAACCAAATGAGCGGGCCCCCGCTCGATGGGGCTGAAAACAACCGGTAACGATCGCGCGTCAAGCGGCGTTCATCTCCCGTTTACGTACCGATTTGTACGCCGACGAGCGTTTTGCGGATCACCCGAACGGCGTATGTCGACGACGGCGCTTTCCAGACGGTCGCGCATTTCGGGTGCCATTGCCCGAGCCGCGAGGCCGTCAGGGTCCCCCCTGGTCCCTGACGGCCCGTCACGGGATACGCGCGACTACCACTTCCCGGGTGCGTAGTCCTTCATGAAGACCCCGTAGAGGTCCTCTCCCACCTCACCCCGCACGATGGGGTCGTAGACCCGGGCCGCTCCGTCGACGAGGTCCAGCGGCGCGTGGAACCCGGCCTCGGCGAGCCGCAGCTTGTCGTAGTGCGGCCGCTCGTCCGTGATCCAGCCCGTGTCCACCGAGGTCATCAGGATGCCGTCGGTCTGGAACATCTCCTGGGCGCTGGTGCGCGTGACCATGTTCATCGCGGCCTTCGCGGCGTTGGTGTTCGGATGCCCGGCGCCCTTGTACCCGCGCCCGAAGACCCCCTCCATCGCGGACACGTTCACCACGTACGCGCGTCCGCTCTCCGCCTTCTTCGCGGCCTCGGCCATGGCCGGCCGCAGCTTGCTGATCAGGATGAACGGCGCCGTGTAGTTGCACAGCTGCGTCTCCAGCAGCTCCACGGGCGAGATCTGCTCGATCGTCTGCACCCAGGTGTTGGAGTCGACCACGTCGGGCACGAGCCCGCCCGCGTCGATCGCCGTGCCGTCCAGGTGCCGTTCGACGCTGGCGTTGCCCGCCACCAGGGCGAGGTCGGCGACCTGCTGGGCGTCGAGGCCGCTGATGCCGAGGGGCAGCGCGGCGATGCCGTCGACCGCGCCGGAGTTGAAGGCGCCGATGACGTGGTGGGCGGGGAGCTCTCCGGCGGGCAGCGGGGCGCTCTCGCCCTCCACCAGCGCGGCGTAGGCCGACGGCAGGCGGCGCACGGTCTGCGTGGCGTTGTTGACGAGGATGTCGAGCGGGCCCGCCTCGGCGACCTGGTCGGCGAGGGCCACGGCCTGGGCCGGGTCGCGCAGGTCGATGCCGACGACCTCCAGGCGGTGCATCCAGTCCGCGGAGTCGTCCATGGCCTTGAAGCGGCGGATGGCGTCCTTCGGGAAGCGCGTGGTGATCGTGGTGTGCGCACCGTCGCGCAGCAGCCTCAGCGCGATGTACATGCCGATCTTGGCCCGGCCGCCGGTGAGCAGCGCGCGCTTGCCGGTGAGGTCGGCGCGGACGTCGCGCTTCTCTCGGTTCACGCGGGCGCAGTCCGGACAGAGCTGGTGGTAGAAGTAGTCGACTTCCACGTACCGGGCCTTGCAGGTGTAGCAGGAGCGCGGGCGCTGGAGTACCCCGGCGATCCTGCCCTCCTCGGTGTTCGACGACGGCAGCAGGCCCTCGGTCTCGTCGTCGATGCGCTGGGCGGAGCCGGTCGCCGTGGCCTCCGTGACCGCCTTGTCGTGGGCGGTCTTGGCGGCCCGGCGCTCCTGGCGGCGGCGCTGCTTGACCGTGCGGTAGACGCCCGCGGTGGCCCGGCGCACCGCGATGGCGTCCGGGTGGTCGACCTCCAGCTTGTCGAGTTCCTCGAGTACGCCGAGGCAGACGGCCAGGCGCTCCGGGTCGATGCCGGGTCCGTACGAGAGCCCGCTCGCCTCGTCCATGGCCTGCGGGCCGTCCTCTGTCACCGTCATCGCCGCTGTCGTTTCCCTGCTCTGCCGTCGCGGTGCGCCCGTCGCGCCCGCTTTCGAAGGGCGAATTTTACTTCAGCGCCGGCCCGCACCGCCAAACTCGCCCGTTCACGGCCGGCAGGCCTTGATCAGTGCCGCCACCTCCTTGGAGACGGCCGTGGCGAACAGGTCGAGGTCCGGGACCGCTTCCCCGTCGGCGACGAGGCCGTAGTGCACGCTCCCCCGGTACGTCGAGACCGCGACGGCCAGGGAGTGGCCGGGGGCCAGCGGGGCGAAGGGGAAGACGGCGGTGAGCGGGTGGCCGCCGAGCTTCAGGCCCAGGCTGGGCAGGGGCACGCTGGTCACCAGGAGGTCGAACCAGATCCGGGCCGCCTGGCCGACCAGGGGGCCGCCGAGCCGGTGGGCGAGGGCGGGGACGTGGTCGGCGAGCAGGGCGACGGCGCCCGCGCCCCGGTTGGGGCCGGCGTCCTTGTTGCGGTCCATGGCGTCCCGGACCGAGGCGAGGCGGGCCAGCGGGTCGGGGTCGTCCACCGGAAGCCGTATCAGGTACCCGGAGAGCCGGTTGCCCTGCGGGTACGCGGTCCGGGGGCGGCGCTTGGAGACGGGGATCAGGGCGCGGGGCGAGACGCCCTCGCTGCCGTCGCCGCGCTCGTCGAGCCAGCGGCGCAGGGCGCCCGCGACGACGGCGATGAGGACGTCGTTGACGGTGCCGCCGACGGTCTTGCGGATGCGGTGCACGTCGTCGAGGTCGAGCACGACTCCGGCGGTGCGGCGGGTGCCGCTCGGCTCGCAGGTGAGCGCGGGCGTGGAGCGCACGTCGAGGGAGGAGCGGGCCACGGAGGCACCGATGTCCAGGGCGCGGCCCATGTCGGACAGGGCGCCGCGCCTGTCTCTTATACCCATCTGACGCTGCCGACGAACTCTAGGGTGTA
>NZ_POUC01000441.1 GCF_002891435.1 Streptomyces cahuitamycinicus | reverse complement strand
GTCCGTCGGCAGCGTCAGATGTGTATAAGGGACACCTCCGGGGCCGCCCACGCGCGCGTGGACCCCGCCGCGGGTCCCGTACCGGTCGACGGGGCCCTGGACGAGTGCGCCGACAGCGCCGCCGTCGTGCCGGGCCAGGAAGGGCCGGCCTTCGAGGTGATCTACCTCCTGGAGGCCGGGGACCGGGCCGTGGAACGGCTGCGGGAGCGGCTCGACGCCCTCGGGGACTCCCTCGTCGTGGTCGGCGGCGACGGGCTGTGGAACGTCCACGTCCATGTGGACGACGCGGGCGCCGCCGTCGAGGCCGGCATCGAGGCCGGGCGGCCCCACCGGATCCGCATCACGCACTTCGGCGCTGGCGACGTCCACACGACCGGCGCCGAGCGGCCGCCCCGGGAACGTGCCCAGCGGGCCGTCGTGGCGGTCGTGCCCGGCGAGGGGCTGGCCGGGCTGTACACCGAGGCCGGCGCGATGACCGTGCTCGCACGCCCGGGGGAGCCGCCGGCGAGCGGCGAGCTCGTCCAGGCCGTGCGGCGGGCCCACGCACGCGAGGTCGTGCTGCTGCCCAACGACTCCGGCCTGCGCCACACCGCCGCGGCGGCCGCCGAGCAGGTCCGCACGGAGGGCATCCGGGTGGCCCTGATCCCGACCCGCTCGGCGGTCCAGGGCATCGCGGCACTGGCCGTGCACGAGCCGGACCGCCGCTTCGACGAGGACGTCGTGTCCATGACCTCCGCCGCCGGGGCCACCCGCTACGCCGAGGTCACCGTCGCCGAACGCCAGTCCTGGACGATGGCCGGCATCTGCCAGGCCGGCGATGTCCTGGGTCTCATCGACGGGGACGTGGCCGTGATCGGTTCGGACGTCGCCGAGACCGCCGAGACCGTTCTCGACCGCATGCTCTCGGCCGGGGGAGAGATGGTCACCCTGGTCCTGGGCGACGACGTCTCCGACGCCGACGCCGTCGCCGAGCGTCTGGAGGGCCGGGTCCGCGAGGGGTACCTCGCCGTCGACACAGTCGTGTACCGGGGCGGACGACAGGGGGCCCTGCTCCTCATCGGCGTGGAGTAGGGCCGAGGCCGCCTCGACGGGAACCCGCGGGATGCGACGGGCCGGTGCTCCCGGTCGCCTCGCCGTCACCGACCGCCTCGCCGTCACCGACCAGCCCCGGCTCGCCGACCACGCCATCGCGGGCACCGCCCTCGTGCCCGCCGCCGCGTTCCGGACCCCGCCCTGACCGCGACGGGCCGCTTTGGCGTCGACCAGGTCGGCGAATCGACCCTGGAAGCCTCTCCGGAACTGCCCGAGCGGGGCTCCGTCCGTGTCTACTGCCCGGGCGGGGGCTCCGTGCGTGTCTACTGCCCCGGCGGGGGCTCCGCCTGGGGCGACTGCCCGAGCGGGGCTGGCTCCGCCTGAGTCGACGGCCTGGGCGGCGGCTCCGCCTGGGGCGACTGCCCGAGCGGGGCTGGCTCCGCCTGAGTCGACGGCCTGGGCGGCGGCTCCGTCCGGGGCGACTGCCCGAGCGGGGCTCCGTGCGCGTCCAGGTCGCCGTCGGGCTCAGTCCGGCCTCTCCGCCACGAGGCGGAGCAGTTGCTCGGCCTCCGCCCGGCGGGCCCGCACCGCGTCGCCGTCCCCGTCGGTCGCCTCCGCGTCGTCGTAACCCTCGTACGCCGCCAGCACCGCACGCGCGCGTGCGGTCGCGTCGGCGGTGCGGCCCAGGTCTGCCTCCAGCCGGCCCGCGGCTAGTTCCCCGCCGGTGCGGCTGTGCAGGGCGCCGTCCCCGAGGGAGGCGAACACCTCGGCCGAACGCACCACTTGGGCCAGTGCCTCCTCGAACACCTCGTGGACCGGCGCGCCCTCGGTGTCCTCGGCGCCGGAGCGGGCCAGCAGGTCGCCGAACTGCCGGTGGGTGTGGCCGAGTTCGGCGACGAGCTGCTGCCGGGTCTCCTCGTCGGTGGCTGCCTCCCCTGCCGCCTCGCACTCCCGGACCGCTTCCGCCATCAGGCCGCGTGCCTCTCCCAGCCCGTCCTCCGCGCGGAGCTCCAGCCAGGCGCGGGCGCGCAGGGAGCGGACCAGGCCGTGGGTGTTGCCGAGCTCGCGCCACAGGTCGCCCGCGCGCGCGTAGGCCCGGTCCGCCTCGGCGGGCAGTCCGGCCTGTCCGAGGGACTCCCCGGCCAGGTGGGCGAGGGTCGCGTGGTCGTGCTGCTCGGGCCAGTGCCGGGCGATCTCGGCGGCCTGCAGGCGCCGTTCGGCGGCCGCCCGGTGCTCGCCGAGCTCGCTCAGGCAGTCGCCGAGCCACCACTGCGTCTGCACGACCGCTCCGTCGCCGTGCGTCTCGGCGGTCAGTTCGGGCAGCGCCGACTCCAGCACCTCCGCGGCCTCGGCCCACCGTCCCTGCCGCAGCAGGAACCCGCCGAGCTGCTGTCGGGCCCACGCCCCCAGCGTCCCCGACTCGCCCGCCTCGTCGGCCCAGTGGGCGGCCTCCAGGGCGTGCCGGGCGGCCTCCACCGCCTCGCCCCGGCCGCCGACGACCTCGGCGAGCTGAAGGTGCAGCTGGACCCGTCCGGGCGCCTCCAGATGCGCCCCGCCGTGCTCCAGGGCCGCCCGCAGCGCCCGTTCCGCCTCCGCCATGTCGCCGAGGTGGTGAGCCAGAGAGGCGAGCCGGGCCTCGTACTCCACCGCGAACCACGGCAGCCCCGCCTCCACGAACGCCGCGGCGCCCCGCGCGAACAGCTCCGCTGCCCTCTCCAGGTCCCCGGCCAGCCCCGCCAGCTCTCCGAGCATCGCCCGGGCCTCGGCGACCCGCGCGGCCAGCCGTACGTCCTCCCCGGCCCGGCCCTCGACGAGCGCGAGCACTTCCCGGACGGCGGCCTCGGCCTCGGCGAGAGGCACCGGGTCGCTCTCGCCGCCGTGCGCCCGGCGGGTCATGATCCGCGCCCGGCTCATCACGACGGACGCCGTCTGCCGGATGCCCGTGCCGTCGGCGGCGTACAGCGCGAGGACCTCGTCGTACGGGCCGGTCACCGCCGCGACGGCGCCCTCCACATCCCCCGCGAGAGCGCGGACGTACGCTCCACGCGCGCGTGCGGCGAGGGCCTCGCCCGGGTCGCCCGCCTCCAGGTAGAGGCCGGCGGCCCGTTCGAAGAGCTCGGCACCCTCGGAGCCGAGGGACATCGCCTCGTGGTCGGCCATCTCGGCACGGTCGCGCGGGTCCAGCCCGGCGCCCTCCGCGGCCTCGGCGGCAGCCGCCCAGGCCTCCACGGCGCCCGGCCGCAGGGTGTCCGACAGCCGCCGCGCCTCGGCCAGCAGGGCGGGCAGATCCGGCTGCCCGGTGCCCGGGACCGGAACCGCGGGGCGAGCGGGCGGCGGGGCCGGCCGTACCGACCGCACCCCCAGCGGCAGGCGCTCCGCGAGCGGTTGCCGCGCCATACGCACGCGTGCCCGCTCGCTCACGTGCGCCGTGCCGTTGCGCTCGTCGAAGCGCCCCGCCAGGGCGAGGGCCACCTCACGCGCGTGCGCCGCGAGTTCACGGGCGGTCCACTCCCGGCCGGCCGGGCCCGGCACCTGCCCCTCGCCCAGTCCGAGGACGGTCAGCCGGTCCATGAGCAGGGCCACCACGCTCATGAAGTCCAGCTTGCTCTGCGGCTGCCCGTCGTCCGTGAAGTACGCCGGCCGCTCCGCGAGCAGTTCCAGACCCCGCGCCTCGTTGCCGGTGAGCGCGCAGAACTCCACGTGCTCCGCATAGGCGCCACGCATGCTCTCCATCGCCCGGACGAGCCGGAAGCCCCGCAGATGGTTGGACCGGGCCTCCTCCTCACGCCCCAGCCGCAGCAGCGGCAGCAGGGACGACGCGAGGGCCGTGTGCGGCTCGTGGGCGCAGCTGTACTCGCCCTCCAGCACCGGCCCCCACAGCTCCAGCGCCTGCGCGTCCCGCCCCTGCTCCGCCTGCCACCAGCCCTGTACGTGCAGCTCACAGGCGTGGCAGTCGGCCATGCTGTCCCGGTCGGCGGCCAGCCACGCGGCATACGCCCGCTCGGCCCGCGCCACGTCCCCGACATGCGCGGCCACACTGTGCTCGGCGCTCCGCACGGCCCGTTCGGAGTGCCCGGCGAGCCGGTAGCGGTGCTCCATCTCGCCGAGCCACTTCTCGATCGACGCCAGCGGGACGTGCGGCTGGTCGAGCATGCCGGCCGAGACCCACTTGAAGACCCAGTGCAGCGAGTGGGTCTCGTACGCGTCGAAGTCCTCGGGCCGTTCGTCCCACATGCGCAGCAGGCGCGCGAAGGGGACGAACATCTTCCCCTTCTCGGAGCTGTAGTTGTAGACCTTCAGCTGGTGGCCGAGCGCCTCGATGACGGCGAGCGGGACGTTCAGCTTCTCGGCCGCCGTCAGCAGCTCCTCCGCGCGCGCGTTGCGGGCCGGCCCCTCCGGCTGCCCCGAGTTCTCCGCCATCGCCTCGCGCAGGGCGTCGAAGTCGGTGATCTCCGTCATGCCTGACCGTCCTCGCTGTGCGTGGCCCACTCCAGGAGGCCGATGAACGCGCGGTTGAGCAGTGCCGAGTCGGCCGGCCTGAGCGGTCGCTGCGCCATCAGCAGCGCCTGCCCGTAGAGCGACTCCGTGGCGGTGCCGATCAGCTCCGGGTCGGGCAGCGCGCCGATCCTGCGGACCAGCGGATTGAGGTGGTTGAGCACCAGACGCGCGCGGGGTGCGCTGCCCCGCAGGGAGCCCAGGATCCCCGCCCACAGGTCGTCGGCCTGTGCCTCGGCGTCCGCGCGGGCCTGCTCGTGCCGGGCGTCCCGGTCGTCGAGGTGCAGCGCGGGCACGGACAGCGGGTGGAAGGCCCGCAGGACGACGTCACAGCCCAGCGGGTCGAGCCGGGCCCGGGCCGCCGCCAGGAAGCCGGACAGGGCCAGCTCCTCGGCCGGGTCGACCGGGTCCAGGTGCGCGGTCACCGTCTCCGCGTCCAGTTCGGCGACCACGGTCCCCGGCCGCACCGACGGCAGTGCCTGGACCAGCTCGCTGTCGTAGGTGTAGCCGCCGTTGATCACGCCGATGCCCTGCGCGGACGCGATCGGCGCGACCTGCCGGTACTCCTCGACGGTCCGCGAGAAGTGCACCACCGGGTGCCGCTGCGCGAACTCCTCCAGGGACAGCCGCCCGTCGGTCGTCTCGAACGGCAGCCACGGCAGCATCGTGCGCAGCATCTCCCGGTCGTGCCGGGCCAGCGACTTCACGCCCAGGTGGTGCACCGCGAGGAACGCGGCCAGCCGCTCCGGATCACCGGCCGCGAGCCCCGTCAGCCAGGCCCGGATCCGCTCGCCCAGCGCCTCCCGTACGGCGGCCAGCGTCTCGTCCTCGTACAGCGCCTCGCGCGACGCCGTGGGCCGCAGACTGTCCGTGTCGAGCACGCAGCGCACGAAGAAGGCCCAGTCCGGCAGCAGCTGTTCGGCCCGCTCGGTCAGCAGCATGCCCTTGAGGTGCACGCGGTGACCGGCGCGCTGGGCCGGGCTGACCGCCGACGGCAGCACGTACGCCACCCCGCGGACGCCGGCCAGCGGCACCGACAGGTCGATCGTGTCCAGCGGTGTGAAGCCGAACAGCCCGTGGCAGTGCCGGGCGAGGGCGACGCGCCGGGCGGCCGGGCCCGGAAACGGACGGTCCCAGGGCGCCGGAAGGTCGGCGACCGCCTCGTCGCCGACCCGGACGTCGTACGGCAGCAGCGACCCGAAGTCCCGGGCCAGCGCCTCGACCCGCTCGGGCGAGAGCCACTCCGCGGCACCCGCCCGGGCCACCAGGTGCACGGTCGTGCCCGGTTCGGGCCGCTCGGCGTCCGGCAGCGTCCGCACGGTGTACGAACCGTCGTCGGCCGCCGTCCACTCCACCGGCGGCGCCCCGGGCGTACGGGCGCTGCGGCTGACGACCCGGATCCGCTCGGCGACGACGAAACAGGCCAGCAGCCCGATGCCGAACTGCCCGAGGAAGTCGGACCGGGCCTCCTGAAGCCCCTCGGCCCGCTTGGAGCTGCGCCCGATGGTGGCGAGCAGGCTGTGCACGTCCGCCTCGGTGAGGCCCACGCCGGTGTCCTCGACCCGCAGCGCACCGCCCTCGGCGTACAGCCGGACCCGGGCCGGAGCGTCGGGTTCCGTCGCGCGTCTGGCCGTGATGGCGTCCACGGCGTTCTGCAGCAGCTCCCGCAGATAGACCTTCGGACTGGAGTAGAGGTGGTGGGAGAGCAGGTCCACCAGACCACGCAGGTCGACCTGGAACGTATGAGGTGACGAGGGCGGACGGGGTGCCTGGGATGCCTGTGAGATCTGGGAGTCCATCTTCACGGCGCCGGTGGGGGACTCGCGACGGCGCGGGGTCGGGCGGTCCCGGTG
>NZ_POUC01000440.1 GCF_002891435.1 Streptomyces cahuitamycinicus | reverse complement strand
GCCGTGGAGCGGCGCGGGGCGGGGTCAGCCGGTGGGTCGTAGGCCGAGCCGGAGCCGGTGAGTGTCACGAGTCGCTCTCCCCTGCGCTGTGCGTCCGCCGTGGTCTCGTCTGTCTCCATACGGTCACTGAAAACGGAACCCCCTCTCGCCGGACGCCGCCACCGCACGGCGGGCCGCCCGGGCCCGGTGCGACGGCACCGGCAGGCCCCCGTTCCGTGGGCCGACCGCGTTCCGGGCCGCCACCCACCGCATCCGGCAGGACCACCCCTGCGGGCAGGGCGATTGCGCCGACCGGGGGTACGGGAGGGTGCGGCGGAGACCGGGCGACACACGCGCAAAGATGTTGAATATTGAACGGAATAGGTCTACGGTGGGTCGCGTTGGAGTAGTTAAAGATTCAACATCACACCCAGGAGGCGTACACACCATGAGCATCTTCAGCCGCAACGACGCCCAGACCGCCACCGCCACCGGTGCCGCCGTGAGCCCTGAGCTGGCCGCCCTGACCGGCGACTACACGATCGACCCCGCGCACTCGACGATCGGCTTCGTCGCCCGGCACGCCATGGTCACCAACGTCAAGGGCGGCTTCCGGGACTTCACCGGCGCCCTCCACCTCGACGGCAGCGACCCGTCGCGGTCGACCGCCTCCATCGACGTCGTGATGGACAGCATCAGCACGGGCAACGCCGACCGCGACGGCCACCTGAAGAGCGCGGACTTCTTCAAGGCGGACGAGTTCCCGGCCATGACGTTCCGCTCCACCAAGGCAGAGGCGCTCGGCGGTGACGACTACCGGATCACCGGGGACCTGACGATCCTCGGCACGACCCGCCCCCTCGCCATCGACCTCGAGTTCAACGGCGCCGCGAAGGACCCCTTCGGCAACGAGCGCGTCGGCTTCGAGGGCAAGGCGGAAATTCTGCGCTCCGAGTGGGGCCTGACCTGGAACGCCGCACTGGAGACCGGCGGCGTCCTGGTCTCCGACAAGATCAAGCTCAACTTCGACATCTCGGCCATCCGGAACGCGTGAACCCCGCGGGGCCGGCCCGGTGACGTCAGCCCGGGCCGGCCTGGCCGGTTCCCGCCTCTTGTGCGGAGACTGTCGGCGTTCTCATGCTCCAGCAGCGCTATTGATCAGTCCATGCCAGCACATGGACGTTCTTTTTGGCCTGTCGCTGTCATGCGCTCGTCAATCTGACGCTTCGGTTGCACCTCCCAGTCGACCCTCTGACCGACGGCTTCCAGGGCCCGGTGCCGCATGGGTGCCGGTCCCGTCCGGACGGCGGACGGACGCCGGTGCCACTCCGGCCGTTTCGCGGGCCTGCTGGCGCCGGGCCGGCCAGTTTCGACGGCCGGCAGGCGCCGGGCCGGCCCTTTGCCTGATGCGGCCTGAGGCCCCGGCTGCTGCCCGGCGCAGGTGCGCCCCGGCTCAGCTGGTCGAGGCCCGGGCCTCCAGGTTCCGCACCGTCGCCGTCACCTGCGCGGCGCGGCTTCTCGTCGTCCTGGCGCGGAGTACGCCCAGCATCGCCAGGTAGCGGTCCGTGCGGCCCAGGGTCTCGAAGGCCGCGGCGGCGCGGGGGCTGCGGGCCAGGGCCGCCGCCAGGTCGGCCGGGACCTCGGCCTCCTTCTGGGACGCGTACGCCGCCTCCCACCGGCCGTCCGCCCGTGCGGACGCGACCTCCGCGAGTCCGCCGGGCCGCATCCGCCCGGCGGCGGTCAGTTCCTCTACGCGCCGGACGTTGACCATGGACCAGAGGCTGGCGGGGCGTCGCGGGGTGATCCGCTGGAGGTGGTGCGACTCGTCGAGTCCCTTGCGCTGCCCGGTGATCCACCCGTGGCACAGCGCCACGTCGTTGACGTCGGCGGCGGTGACGGAGGGGACCCCCGACCCCTTCTTCGCGACCCTGACCCAGAGGCCGGGGTGCGGGGCCGGGTGTGCCGTCAGCCAGGAGTCCAGGTCGGGCACGGTCTCGAAGGAGAGCGGGCCGGCGCCTTCGGAAGTGGTCATGGCATCACCGTAAGGACGAATCAGGCCAGGAGCCGTCCGCATGCGAGCAGCAGCCGCGCCTGTTCGCGGGCCTGGGCGATGGCGTCCGGGAAGACGCCCAGGCCATGGGCGACCAGGGCGCCCTCGGGCAGGAGCATCAGCGTCCCGCTCGTCGCGGTCCGCCTGGCGGAGAACCGGTGCACCCGGTCGACCCGGCCGCCCGGGTCCTGACCGAATCAGAATCCGCCCCCGAAGTCCCCGCCACCGCCGAAGTCGCCGCCGCCGAAGTCCCCGCCACCGAAACCGCCGCCGAAATCGCCGGTGTCGAAGTCCGCGCCGGAGACGTCGCCGCCCTCGTAGCCGCCGAAGTCGCCGTAGCCGGAGCCGTAGTCGGACGCGTAGGCGGGGGCCGCCATCATGCTGCCGAGCATGGTGCCGACGAGGAGGCCGGGCAGCAGGCCGCCGCCGAAGTAGCCGCCGGCCCAGGGGCCGTACGCCGGTCCGGCCTCCCAGTAGGGGCGGCGGCCGTGGTCCGTGTCGACCTCGCGGATCGCCGGGTCGCGGCCTTCGGCGAGACGCCTCTCGTCGGCCGCGCAGACCGGGACCTCGCGGGCGGTGCCGGCCGGGGGCGTCCAGGTGGCGTCGGCGACCGAGGGACCGTGGCGCGGGTCGAAGAAGCAGGGCGGACGGCGCTCCGGCAGCGTGCCGCCCTCGCGGCGGGCCTCGAGCCGGGCCAGGGAGAAGCGGCCGTCCTCCACGGCCTGGGTGACGGCCCGGACGTCCTCCGGTTTCGCCGCGGCCGCCATCAGGGACTTGGCCTGCTCGTAGGAGTCCAGGGCACGCTCGTAGTCGGTGCGCATCGCGTCGTCGGCGCCGGGCTCCCCGGGGTGGAAGTCGAGGCGGTCGAGTTCCTCGCCGAACGCGGTGATGTCCTCGTCGACGACCACCCGCAGCCTCTCCAGCGCGGCCCGCTGCTCCTCCTCGTGGCGGCGCCGGTTGCGGCGGACCCGGGCGTAGGCGCCCGCGCCGCCGACCGCGACCAGGGCGCCGACCGTGATCAGGCCGCCGACCGGTACGTCGGTGCCCGAGCCGTCGCTCCAGCTGCTCGGCGCCGAGCCGCCCACGTTGCGCAGGGCGTCGTCGACGAAGTCGTTCAGCTGGGCCTTGGTGTCGCCCGCGTCCTGCACCGCAGTGACCAGGTTGGACACCGCCTGCCGGCTCATGACCGAGCTGTCGGCACGGGCGTCGAACCGGTCGCCGAGGTGGATGCCGTACAGGCCCGTCACGCCGGTCTCCGTGCGGAGGTTCCGGAAGAGGTCCTGCGTTGGGTATCCGGCCGGGAGGACCGCCACGAAGACGGGCTTGTCCGCGTCCTTGATCTTGTCGGCGAGCGCCTCGGCGTCCGACGCCGCCAGCTGCCCGGAGGCGGCCGGATCGACGTAGACGGGGTTCTCGCGCAGTTCCTGGGCGACCTTCGAGAGGTCGGTGGCCGCGTGCGCACCCGGCGCACCGGCCAGCAGCACCGCCAGTACGGCGGCGACCGGCACGATCAACAGACGTACGACGGTACGCACCAGTGCGGCCTTCATATGTTCGAAGCTACCCGAAACCACCCAGAAAGGGTTATCCGTCGAGGCAGGGATTTGTGGCCGCGGCTGGGCCTAGGATGCCCTGCGGCCATCGGCCATCCAGGAGGGGCGGTAACAGGGGCATGTTCGGAAGACGCAGGGCTGCGGACATGACGGTGTCCGAACTGACCGAGCTGGACCGCTCGCGTACGCGGGCCGACCTGCTGTGGGAGCTGTACCGGCATGCCGAGGCGGAGGTGACGTCGGCGATCGGCTGGTATCTGGCGCGGCGCCGGGGACCGTCGCTGTGGTCGCGTTCGCTGCGGGCGCTGGCCACACTGCTGGGCATCGTCGGCACGATCACGCCGCTGGTGCACGCGGCCGCGCCCACGGCCGTGCAGCCCGAGTGGGGCTTCGTGTTCCTGGCCGGCGGGGCAGGCTGCGTACTCTTCGACCGGATCTTCGGGTTCTCGGCGTCCTGGACCCGTTACATCCGTGCCGAGATGGCGTTGCAGCAGATCCTCAAGAAGGCGCAGTCCGACTGGGCACAGGCGTTCCTGAGGACCACCGACTCCCCCAGCGACAAGGAGCAGGCCGCCCTGCTAGGGGTGATCGAGCGGCTGCGGACCGACGCGCAGCGGATCATCGAGGACGAGGGCACGGCGTGGGTCGGCTATCTGGCCGACGGCGTCGAGGAGCTGACCCGCTCCACCGCCACCGCCACCGGCCAGCGCTCCCACACGGCGGGCCTCTTCCGCCTCGACCGGACGCCCGGCCGTGAGCGGGGCGGCGAGGTACCGGTACCGCGGTCCCGGGACACGGCGATGTGACGCGCGCCCCGGGCACCCGGCCGGGCCGCCGCTACTCCGCCGGGGCGACTCCCGCGCGCAGCAGCCCGTAGGTGTACGCGTCCTCCAGTGCCTGCCAGCTGGCGGCGATGACGTTGTCGGCGACACCGACCGTCGACCACTCGCCCGTGCCGTCGGACGTGGAGATCAGCACCCGGGTCGTGGAGTTGGTGCCGTGCTTGCCCTCCAGGATGCGGACCTTGTAGTCCACCAGTTCCAGCTTGGCGAGCTGGGGGTAGATCTTCTCCAGGCCCACGCGCAGGGACCGGTCCAAGGCGTTGACGGGGCCGTTGCCCTCGGCCGTGGCGACGATGCGCTCACCCTTGGCCCACAGCTTGACCGTGGCCTCGTTGGCGTGGGAGCCGTCGGGCCGGTCCTCGACGATGGCGCGCCAGGACTCGACCTCGAAGTAGCTCAGTGGTCCGCCCTGGACCTCGGCGCGCAGCAGGAGTTCGAAGCTCGCGTCGGCCGCCTCGTACGTGTAGCCCTTGAGCTCGCGTTCCTTCACGCGCTCGACCACCCGGCCGACCAGCTCGCGGTCGCCGCCGAGGTCGACGCCGAGTTCCTTGCCCTTGAGCTCGATGGACGCGCGCCCGGCCATGTCGGAGACCAGCATCCGCATGGTGTTGCCGACCTGCTCGGGGTCGATGTGCTGGTACAGGTCCGGGTCGACCTTGATCGCCGAGGCGTGCAGTCCGGCCTTGTGGGCGAAGGCGGAGAGGCCGACATAGGGCTGGTGCGTGGAGGGGGTGAGGTTGACGACCTCGGCGATGGCGTGCGAGATACGCGTCATCTCCTGCAGGTGTCCCTCGGGCAGGACCTGCTTGCCGTACTTGAGCTCCAGGGCCGCCACGACCGGGAAGAGGTTCGCGTTGCCGACGCGCTCGCCGTAGCCGTTGGCCGTGCACTGCACGTGCGTCGCGCCCGCGTCGACGGCGGCCAGGGTGTTGGCGACCGCGCAGCCCGTGTCGTCCTGGGCGTGGATGCCGAGCCGGGCGCCGGTGTCGGCGAGGACCGTGGAGACGACGGCCTGGATCTGCGCCGGAAGCATGCCGCCGTTGGTGTCGCACAGAACGACGACGTCGGCGCCGGCCTCCGACGCCGTACGGACGACCGCCTTGGCGTACTCGGGGTTGGCCCGGTAGCCGTCGAAGAAGTGCTCGCAGTCGATGAAGACCCGGCGGCCCTGCTCCTTGAGGAAGGACACGGTGTCGCCGACCATCGCCAGGTTCTCGTCCAGGGTGGTGCGCAGGGCGAGTTCGACATGGCGGTCGTGCGACTTTGCGACCAGTGTGATCACCGGCGCACCGGACTCCAGGAGCGCCCGTACCTGCGGGTCCTGGTCGGCTGTGGTGCCGGCTCGGCGGGTGGAGCCGAACGCGACGAGCTGGGCGTGCCGGAAGTCGATCTCCTGCCCGGCGCGGGCGAAGAACTCGGTGTCCCGGGGGTTCGCGCCCGGCCAGCCGCCCTCGATGAAGCCCACGCCGAAGTCGTCCAGGTGCCGTGCGATGGCCAGCTTGTCGGCGACGGTGAGGTTGATGCCCTCACGCTGGGCGCCGTCGCGCAGGGTGGTGTCGAAGACGTGGAACGAATCGTCGAGGTCGCTGGTAGCGGTCATGGTCTCAAGGCTCCTGAGGATGGGATCTCGGTCGTACCGGAATGACCGGCTCCACCGCCCTCACATACTCCCTCGCGCTCTCGCCTCCGGCTGCGGGTGGGCCAGAAATGCGAAAAACCTCTCGCGGGTGCGAGAGGTCTGCGCGCGGGTCGAGGACGACGGTGTCCACCCGTACCTGGTCGTACGTGGTGGTCACTGCGGACCGGCGCGCCTGCTGCCAATAATCGTGGCGAACGAGAGCACGGAGGCAGTCTGGCACAACCCTCGCGCTTCGCTCACGGTTGTCTCAGGATGCGGTCGGTGACCCGATGTGGCGGACGTAGACGTGCGAGGTGTCGTACGTGTCGCCGGGCAGGGCGCAGGCCGGGGGCCGGGCACGGGCACAGACCGGGGGCCGGG
>NZ_POUC01000043.1 GCF_002891435.1 Streptomyces cahuitamycinicus | reverse complement strand
CGGCTGGGGCGGGGCGGCCGCGGCCGGCTCCTCCACCGTGACACCGAAGTCCGTGGCGATGCCCGCGAGGCCGTTGGCGTATCCCTGGCCGACGGCGCGGGCCTTCCACTGGCCGCTTCGCTGGTAGACCTCCACGATGACCAGGGCCGTCTCGCCGCCGAGCTGCGGCGGCGTGAACGTGGCCAGGACGGAGCCGTCGTCCGCGTTGCGGATGGTGGCCGTCGGCTCGATGCCCTGGAAGGTCTGGCCCGCGGCGTCCGGGCTGGCCGTGACGACGATCTTCTCGATGCCCGGGGGCACGGCCGCCGTGTCGACCACGATCGCGTCGGGCGCACTGCCGCCGCCCGAGCGGTACGTCACGCCGGGGCCCGACGGCTGGTTGTAGAAGATGAAGTCGTCGTCGGAGCGCACCTTGCCGTCGGCGGTGAGCAGCAGGCCCGATACGTCGAGCCGCACCGGGGCGGTGACGTCCACCGTCACGCGGGCGGCGGACAGGGGGATGTTCGAGCCGGGGGTCATAGCTGTCATGCCGGGTGAACGAGCGAAGCGGTTTTGCCGTTCCCTTACCTTGCGGCCAATCGGGTCACGGCGCTCGCCAGGGGGCTTCAGCGGCGATTGCGGGGGTGGGCGCGGGCGGTGCGTTCGTTGCCCCGCTTGTAGTTGCCGGTCCAGCGGGCCATCACCAGCTGGGCGTCGGAGGTCTCGACCTCGGCGAGGAACTGCGCGGCCCGGGGGCCGTTCAGGGTCGTGGCGGGGCGGCCGTGGTGGCTGATGCGGACCGTCCCGCCGGTGTGCTGCTCGTAGGTGAATCCGTGGGGTCGTGGCATGCCGCGAGCGTACGGCGGCGGGGGCGGGCGTCCCACCGGATTTCGCCCGTCCCCGCAAGGCACGGTCCGTTGCCCTACGGCACGACCACGATCTTGCGGCCGACACCCGCCGCGAACTGCTCCAGCGCCTGCGGGTACCGCTCCAGCGGGACGCGGTCGCTGATGAAGATCCCGGGGTCGAGGACGCCGTTCGCGAAGAGTTCCGCGGCCCGCTCGAAGCTGTGCAGGACCGCCATCGAACCCGTGATGGTGATCTCCTGGTTGTAGATGCGGTACGGGTCGATCGTCACCCGCGTCGCGTAGTCGGCCACGCCGAACTGCAGGAACGTGCCCGCTTTCGCCACCCGGGCCAGGCCGTCCTGGATCGCCGCCGCGTTGCCCGTGGCGTCCACGACCAGGTCCCAGCCCTGGGGGCGGTCCAGTTCGTCGGGGTTCGCCGCCGACGCCGAGACGCCGAGGCTGCGGGCCGTCTCCAGACGGGCCGGGTTCACGTCGACGACGTCCACGCTCGCCGCGCCCGTGCGCTTGGCCAGCTCCAGCATCATCAGGCCCATGGTGCCGGAGCCGTAGATCAGCACGTGCGCCCCGAGGCGGGACTGGAGCACGTCGTAGCCCCGCACCGCGCAGGAGAGGGGCTCGACGAGCGCCGCGTCCTCGGTGCGGACGTGGTCGGGGAGCTTCACGCAGTTCGCCACCGGGGCGAGGGCGTACCGGGCCGCGCCCCCGGCCGTGGTCACGCCGATCGCCGCCCAGCGTTCGCAGAGGTTGTTGCGGCCGGTACGGCAGTAGCGGCACTCGTAGCAGTACAGGGAGGGGTCGACGGCGACCCGGTCGCCCACCGACACCTCCGTGACCCGGGTGCCGACCCCGACGACCTCGCCGGCGAACTCGTGCCCGGGCACGATCGGGAGCTCCGGGGCGAACTCGCCCTGGAGGATGTGCAGGTCCGTGCCGCACAGCCCGCAGGCCGCGACCTCGACGACGACCTCGCGCGGCCCTGGCGTCGGGTCCGGGACCTCGGCGACGACGGCCTTGCCCACGGACTCGATGACGGCGGCCTTCATTTCACGGCTCCCAACGACAGGCCCTGGACCAGTTTGTCCTGGGCGGCGAACCCCGCGGCGAGCACCGGCAGGGAGATGACGAGCGACGCGGCGCACACCTTCGCCAGGAACAGGCCCTGGCTGGTGATGAAGCCGGTCAGGAAGACGGGGGCGGTCTCGGCGACCACGCCCGTGAGCACCCGGGCGAACAGCAGCTCGTTCCAGCTGAAGATGAAGCAGATCAGCGCCGTGGCGGCGATGCCGGGGAGGGAGATCGGGGCGACCACGCGCGCGAGGACCGTCGGCAGCCGTGCTCCGTCCACCCGGGCTGCCTCTATCACCGCGACCGGGATCTCGGCGAGGAACGACTGCATCATCCACACCGCGATCGGCAGGTTCATGGAGGTGTAGAGGATGACCAGCAGCCAGATGTTGTCGAGCATCCCGGCGTTCTTGGCGAACAGGTAGATCGGCAGCAGGCCGGCCACGACGGGCAGCATCTTCGTGGAGAGGAAGAAGAACAGCACGTCCGTCCACTTGCGGACCCGGTTGACGGACAGCGCGTACGCGGCGGGGAAGGCCAGCAGCAGGACCAGCAGGGTCGAGGCCACGGAGGCGACCGTGGAGTTGATCAGGGCAGGCCAGGGGCTCGCCCCGCCGCCCGCTCCGAAGAACTCGCGGTAGCCGTCCAGGGTGAGCGAGGCCGCGAAGGACGGCGGGTTGGTCGCCGCGTCGGTCTCCGAGTGGAAGGACGTCAGCGCCATCCACGCGATGGGAAGGAAGAACGCGATGCCGAGCAGCCAGGCCAGCAGGCCCAGGCCCGCCCCCTTGCCACGGGCCCGGCGGGCGTGTGGTGCGGTCGTGCTCATGCGCGGGACACCTCCTCGCGGAACAGGGACGACACCACGCGCAGGGCGAAGGTCGCGATGACGATCGAGCCGATGACCACCAGGACGCCGGCGGCCGAGGCGAGGCCGTTCTCGTGGGCCTGGTAGAAGCTCTGGTAGACGGTGTACGGGAGGTTGGCGGTGCCGAGTCCGCCGGAGGTGATCGTGAAGACCGCGTCGAAGTTCTGGACGATGTAGATCGAGCCCAGCAGGGCGCCCAGTTCGAGGTAGCGGCGCAGATGCGGGAGCGTCAGGTGGACGAAGATCTGCCAGTCGCTCGCGCCGTCGACGCGGGCCGCCTCGATCTGCTCGTGGTCGCGGCTCTGCAGGCCGGCGAGCAGGATCAGCATCATGAACGGCGTCCACTGCCAGACGAGGGACGCCTCGACCGCGAGCAGCGGGGCGGTGGAGATCCAGTCGGGCTGTGGCCCGCCCACATAGTGCAACAGCCCATTGAGCAGGCCGTATTCAGGGTTGTAGAGCACATGCTTCCAGAGCAGGGCCGCCGCGACCGGCACCACCAGGAACGGTGCGATCAGCAGCGTCCGCACGATGCCCCGGCCGCGGAACCTCCGGTCCAGCAGCAGGGCGAGGACGAGGCCCAGCACCAGGCTGGCCAATACCACGGCCACCGTCAGCAGCACGGTCGTCCACACCGAGTGGCGCAGGTCCGCGTCGGTGAGGACCTCCTGGTAGTTGTCGAGGCCGGTGAAGTGGCGGGCGCCCGGGTAGAGGCTGTTCCAGTCGAAGAAGGAGATCACCAGCGTGGCCACGAAGGGCAGCTGGGTGACGACGATCATGAAGATCAGGGCGGGCAGCAGCGGGGCCCGGGTGGCCCAGGCGCGCAGCCGGGCGGAGGGACGGCGGGCTGGGGTTCCCGTCTGAGGTGCGGCCACGGGGGCCGTCGTCGTGGCGGTCATCGTCCCTCGTACTCCTCGGAGATCTTCTCGGCGAGCGCCTGGGCCTTCCTCAGGGCCGACTCGACGGACTGGCGTCCGGCGATGGCCGCGCTGATCTCCTGGGAGACCTTGGTGCCGAGGTCGGTGAACTCGGGGATGCCGACGAACTGGATGCCGGGCGCGGGCCGCGGCTGGACGCCGGGGTCGTTCGGCCGGGCCTTCTCGATGGCCTCCTTGGTCATCTCCTGGAAGGCGGCGGCCTCTTTGCGGTAGTCGGCGTTGGCGTACGTGGAGGCCCGCTTGCCGGCCGGGACGTTCGACCAGCCGACCTCGTCGCCGACCAGTTCCTCGTAGTCCTTGCCGGACGCCCAGGAGACGAACTTCCAGGCGTTGTCCGGGTTGCGGGAGGCCTTCTGGATGCCCCAGGCCCACGTGTAGAGCCAGCCGGAGGACTCGGTCTTCTCGACGGGGGCGGGGGCGTAGCCGACCTTGCCCTTGACCGGGGAGCCGGCGGCCTCCAGGGAACCGGCCGCGGAGGTGGCGTCGTACCACATGGCGACCTTGCCCTGGGTCATGTTGTTCAGGCACTCGGCGAATCCGGCCTGGGCGGCGCCGGATTCGCCGTGCTCGCGCACCAGGTCGACATAGAACTTCGTCGCCTTCTCGAAGGCGGGGGAGTCGAGCCGCGCCTTCCAGTTCTTGTCGAACCAGGTGCCGCCGAAGGTGTTCACGACCGTCGTCAGCGGTGCCATCACCTCGCCCCAGCCGGGCAGGCCGCGCAGGCAGATGCCCTTCATGCCGGGCTCGGCCCCGTCCGCCTTCGCGGCGAGGTCCGCCACCTGCCGCCAGGTGGGGCGCGCGGGCATCGTCAGGCCCTTCTTCTCGAACACGTCCTTGCGGTACATGAGGAAGGACGACTCGCCGTAGAAGGGCTGGCCGTAGAGCTTGCCGTCGTCCGCGGTGAGGGACTGACGCATCGGCTTCAGGACGTCCCGCTCGTCGTAGGCGGGGTCCTTCGCGACGTAGCCGTTCATCTCGTGCAGCCAGCCGTTGCGGGCGTAGATCGGTATCTCGTAGTTGGACAGGGTGGCGACGTCGTACTGGCCGGCCTGGTTGGCGAAGTCCTGGCTGATCTTGTCGCGGACGTCGTTCTCGGGCAGGACGGTGAAGTTGACCTTGATGCCCGTCTCCTTCGTGAAGTGGGCGCGGGTCAGCTTCTGCAACTCGACCATCTGCGGGTTGTTGACCATCAGGACGTTGATGGCGTCGCCGCCGGATCCGGCCCCGCCCGCGCCGACCCAGCAGCCGGAGAGCAGCGGGGCGAGCAGCGTCCCTGCGGCGGCCAGGGCGAGCGGGGCTCGCGGTGGCCGTCGTCGGCTCTGGGTTCGCATGGATCGCTCCTGGAGGTATGGGGAGATAAGGGGCATCACAGGGCGTGTGGGTGTCCTGGGGAAGATGGACCGCCGATGCGGACCACCGGCCGCCCGCCCGCGAGGACGCGGGTCTTGACCGGCAGGGTGCCGGTCAGACGCGGATGACCTGCGGTCCGAGCAGCGAGTAGCGGTGGGCCTCGGCGACCGGCAGGAGGGTGCTCGTCACGATCGTCTCCAGCGCGCCGACCTCGGCGAACCGGCAGAAGCTGACCGCTCCGAACTTGGTGTGCACGCCCGCGAAGACCACGCGGCGTGCGGCCCGGATCGCCTGGGTCTTGACCTCGCTGACGGCCGGGTCGGGGGTGGTGAGGCCGTGTTCGCGGGAGATGCCGTTGGCGCCGATGAACGCCAGGTCGACGACGAAGCCGGACAGCATCTTCGTCGTCCAGTGGTCGACGGTGGCGAGGGTGCCGCGCCGCACCCGGCCGCCCAGCAGCAGCACGCAGACGTGCTCGGCCTCGGCGAGGGCGCCCGCGACCGGCAGGGACGCGGTGACCACGGTCAGCGGCCGGTCCCGGGGGAGTGCCTCGGCGATGAGCTGCGGGGTGTAGCCCTCGTCGACGAAAACGGTCTCGGCGTCGCCGAGCAGTTCGGCCGCGGCGGCCGCGACCCGGCGCTTCTCGGGGACGTGGCTCGTGGCCCGGAAGGCGAGCGTCGTCTCGAAACCGGCGCTCTCCACGGGGTAGGCGCCGCCATGGGTGCGGCGGAGCAGGCCGTGGTCCTCCAGGACGCGCAGATCCCGCCGTACCGTCTCCTTGGCCACGCCCAGTCCGGCGGCGAGGGCGGTGACGTCGACGGCGCCGTCCCGGCGTGCGGTCAGCACGATCTCGCGCTGGCGTTCTTCCGCGGTTCTGTTCATAGGCCGTCACCCGCCTTCCTGCCGTGCTGCCCGTTCGGGCCCTCGGTCGGGCCATGGGGGAAGTTCTACAGGGGGTGTTCCGCGGTGGCCAGGTCTGTTGCGGGCGGGATCCTGCCCGGGTGTGCCCGTTCGGTCGTGCGGGTGTGCGGCGTGGCGGGGAGGGGCCGTGGGCGTCTGCTGGTGCGTTGTGGCTGGTCGCGCAGTTCCCCGGGCCCCTGAGGGCGCTTCCCCGCCGTCTCGGGGTCGTGCCCGAATGCCCGAGCGGGCGGGCCCGTTCTCTGCCCGCCCGATCCGGTGACGACCGTTTCCGGTCAGTACGGCCAGATCGGCGGGTCCGTCACGAACTGGCCGCCCAGGCAGGCGTGCGCCTCGTTGCCGTCCTGCAGCTCGCCTTGCTCGGCGATGAGCTTCTCGGCGTACGGCTCGGAGTCGTCCTGCGGCTCGTAGCCGAGCGCCCGGGCGGTGCCGAGGTCCCACCACAGCCGGGTGTTGGCGGAGGAGCCGTGCACGACGGTGTGGCCGACGTGCTCGGCGCTCAGGGCCGCGTGGAAGAGGCGGGCGCCGTCGGCGGGGCTCATCCACACCGAGAGCATGCGCACGCTGGTCGGCTCCGGGAAGCAGGAGCCGATGCGCACCGAGACCGTCTCCAGGCCGTGCTTGTCCCAGTAGAGCTGCGCGAGGTCCTCGCCGAAGCACTTGGACAGGCCGTAGAAGGTGTCCGGGCGGTGCGGGGTGTCGATCGGGATGAGTGGGTCGTCGCCCCGGGGGCGGGGGGTGTAGCCGACGGCGTGGTTGGAGGAGGCGAAGACGATCCGGCCGACGCCTTCCTCGCGGGCGGCCTCGTAGAGGTGGTAGGTGCCCTCGATGTTGGCCTTGAGGATCTTCTCGAAGGGCGCTTCCAGGGAGATGCCCGCGAGGTGGAGGATCGCGTCGACGCCCCGGACGGCCTCGCGCACGGCGTCCCGGTCGGCAAGGTCGGCGGTGATCGCGCCGGGCTCGCCCTCGACCGGGCGCAGGTCCAGCAGGCGCAGGTCGTAGCCGTAGGCCGGGAGCAGGCCCCGCATCAGGGTGCCGAGGCCGCCGGCGGCGCCGGTGAGCAGGACGGTGCGGGGAGCGGGCATCCTCGGATCTCCTTGATCGCCAACCGTGCACATGAGCGCACGGCATTCATATGCGTGGACACGCTAAGGAGCCGGGGTGGAGCCCGTCAAGTATGCCGCGGAGGGGGCGAATCCGCAGGTGCGTCGTGGGTGCGCGCGCTTGACCGGCGCCGCGGGGGCACCTTAGCGTGGAGTTGTTCAGAAATATAGACGCCAATCATGAATATGGAACCGGGAGAGCTTGTGACGCCAGCCCCTCTCGCCACTCGACTCGACATCCCCAGCGGGCCGCTGTTCTTCCCGGTCACCGCTTACGGACCCGACGGCTCCGTGGACCTCGACACCTACCGCACGCACGTCCGGCGGGGGGTGGAGGCCGGAGCCGCCGCCGTGTTCGCCTGCTGCGGCACCGGCGAGTTCCACGCGCTGACGCCCGAGGAGTTCGAGGCCTGCGTACGGGCCGCGGTCGAGGCCGCCGACGGGCGCGTACCGGTCGTCGCGGGCGCCGGGTACGGCACCGCGCTCGCCGTGCGCTACGCCCGCCTCGCCGAGGCCGCCGGCGCGGACGGGCTGCTCGCCATGCCGCCCTACCTCGTCGTCGCCGGACAGGAGGGGCTGCTGCGGCACTACCGGGAGCTGGCCTCCGCGACCGCCCTGCCGGTCATCGTCTACCAGCGCGACAACGCCGTGTTCACCCCGCAGACGGTCGTCGCCCTGGCCCGCACGGACGGGATCATCGGCCTGAAGGACGGGCTCGGCGACCTCGACCTCATGCAGCGTGTCGTCAGCGCCGTCCGCTCCGAGGTCCCGGGCGGCTTCCTCTACTTCAACGGCCTGCCCACCGCCGAGCAGACCCAGCTCGCCTACCGCGCCCTCGGTGTCACGCTCTACTCGTCCGCCGTGTTCTGCTTCGCACCGGAGATCGCCCTCGCCTTCCACCAGGCCCTCAGGACCGGCGACGACGCCACCGTGGTGAAACTGCTGGACGGCTTCTACCGCCCGTTCGTCGAACTGCGCGACCGGGGCCGCGGCTACGCGGTCGCCCTGGTCAAGGCCGGTGTACGGCTGCGCGGCCTCGACGTCGGGGAGGTGCGGCCCCCGCTGCACGAGCCGGCCGAGGATCATGTCAAGCAGCTCGCCGAAGTGATCGAACGCGGCTACGCGCTGCTGGAGGAGGCCAAGTGAAGGCGTCGGCATTCGTCTACCCCTGGGACGTCAACGGGGACCCGCAGGCACCCGCGCGGATCGCCGCGCTCGGCGTGGAGCAGGTGACCCTGGCCGCCGCCTACCACTCCACGCGCGCCCTCACGCCCCGCCACCCGCGCCACCGCATCGTCACGGCCGAGCACGCCGCCGTGCTGTACCCGGCCGACGACCGCTGGGCCGGGCGCGAACTGCGCCCCTACGCGGCCGGCGCCTGGGCCCCCGGAGACGCCTTCGGCGAGGCCGCCGACGCGCTCGCCGACGCCGGGCTCGTCGTTCACACCTGGGTCGTCCTCGCCCACAACTCCCGTATGGGCGCCGAGCAACCGCACACCTCGGTCGTCAACGCCTACGGCGACCGCTACCCCTGGGCGCCGTGCATCGCACAGCCCGCCACGCGCGCGTACCTGACCGACCTTGCCGCCGAGGCCGCCGTCCGGCCCGGGGCGCGCGGCACCGAGCTGGAGTCCCTCGGCTGGTACGGCCTCCAGCATCTGCACGCCCACGACAAGACCGGCGGCGTCGGCCTCGGGGATGCCGGGCAGTACCTGATGGCGCTGTGCTTCTGCCCGTCCTGCAGGGAGGGCTACGGCCGGCACGGCCTGGACGCCGACCGGCTGGCGGCCGCCGTGCGGACCGCGCTGGAGCCGGTGTGGCAGGGAGCGCCCTCCGACGGAGCCTGGGCGGGCGTCGAGAAGCTCCTCGGCGAGACGCTCGCGAACACCACGCGCGCGTACCGCGAGGAAACCGCCCGCACACTCCAGGAACAGGCCGTCGCGGCGGTCCGGGCGGCCGCTCCCGACGGCTTCCGGGTGCTGCTGCACGCGGACCCCGTGTCGTACCACGTCGGCGCCAACCCCGGCGTCGACCCGGCGCACATCCTGTCCGTCGCGGACGGTGTGGTCGTCCCCTGCGCGGGCGGCACCGGCACCCTCACGCCGTTCGCGCGGCAGGGGCGCGAGAGCGCCGTCATCGCCGCCAACTTCACCGTCGTCTCGGGAATGGGCGGCAGCCCCGGCACCCTCGCCGCCGACGCCGCCGAGGCACGGCGGCTGGGCGCCACCGAACTGCGGCTGTATCACGCCGGACTGGCGTCCGACGACGATCTGGAGACGGTCCGCTCCGCCCTCGCCGGGCGCTGACGGTGAGGGCCGTCACCGGTGGGTGACGGCCCCGGCCCCGGCTGGGGGTGGGAACAGTGGCGCCGCGGTCACCAGCAGGGCCACGCCCCGGGGCCACCAGCACCAGCCGGTGGCTCACCTCTGCTTTCGCCGGGTGTTGAGACGGCGGGGTCGTCACCGGTGGGTGACGGCCCCGGCCCCGGCTGGGGGTGGGAACAGTGGCGCCGCGGTCACCAGCAGGGCCGCGCCCAGGGACACCAGCACCGGCCGGTGGCCCACCGGTTCCACCAGGGCCGCCCCGGCGGCCAGCCCGATCACGTTCGGTGTGTACACCAGGGTGTGGGCGGTGGCCGTGACCCGGCCCAGCAGCACACGCGGCGTCTCGCGCTGCACGGACGTCAGCGTGGCGATCAGCACCGCGGGCAGCCCCGCGCCGATCGCCCCGCTGCACACCAGCGCCACCGGGTCGGACGGCACCGCCCGCAGGGCCACCGCGAGCGCCAGCAGGGCGATGCCCGAGGCCGCGAAACGCCGCGCCCCGAGGTGGCGCAGAGCGGGGCCGGAGAGCAGGCCGACCGCGACCGAACCGGCGCCCTGCACGGCGTACAGCACACCGGCGTACGCCGGGGGGTGCCCGAGGCCGTCCACGACGGCGTACACCATCGCCCCGTTCAGGCCGGCGCACAGCATCGTGGCGCCGCCCGCCATGACCAGAGGGCGCAGCACCGGGTGCGCCCACAGGTGGCGGACACCCTCGGTGGTCCGCCGCCGGTGGCCGTCCTGGGGCCGGGCGGGCCTGCCCTCCCACCCGCGCAGCGCCGCGTACAGACCTGTGGCCAGCACGAACGTCGCCGCGTCCAGGAGGGCCACACTCGCGCCGCCGTATGCCGCGTAGAGACCCGCGCCCGCCAGCGGGGCCAAGAGTTTCATGCCCTCGGTGGCCGTCATCCGCAGGCCGTTGAAGTCGCCGAGCAGGGACCGGTCGACGGCGGTCGCCACGAGCGCCGACTCGGCCGCGTCGGCGACGACGCCCGCCGCGCCGTACACGAACAGCACCGCGTACAGCAGCCAGAGGTCGCCCGGGGCGTCGACGCTCACGAGGGTGAGCACGAGGGCGCCCAGCAGCAGGTTCACGCCGGTCAGCAGCGGCTTGCGACGGCCCCGGTCGGCGAGCGTGCCCAGCAGCGGCCCGGCCAGGGCCGGCAGCCACATGGCGAGCATGCACAGCGCGGCCAGGCCGTCCGAGCCTGTCAGATCCTTGACCCACACGCCGGACATCAGCCACAGCGCCGAGGTACCGAAGCCGGACACCACCACGCCCGCGAGACAGAGCCCCGCGTCCCGGTCGCGAAGGACGCGCACGAGCGGCCGGGTCGGATTGTTCCTCTTGCTCGTCATACCTGGTCATCGTGGGGCTAAGGACCGGGGGGCGGGATCGGGCAGGTGCCTTAGTGGAGCGCCAGGAGCCTTCTCTGAATTACTGGACATGTACCGATGCCCTGCCTGGCGAGCTTGAGAAGCTGTGAACGAACCGCAGCTCTGGCCCCAGCGCCACTGCACTGAGGGGACCTCGCCGTCCATTCCGAGGCCCTGGTCGCAGTACTCGACGAAGGGCTGTGATGGGTTCGTCCGACCGCTGTCGCCTACGGCTCGTACAGGGGCAGGAAGTGAATGACTGCCTCCTCGTAGGGATGGGCGTCGCGAACGGCCTGCTGGATGGAACGGGCCTGGGCGGCATCACAGACCGATTCGATCCGGCACTCTTCGCTGTGTTGTACGACGCCCACTTCGCCGTCGTACGGCTGTGAGCCGGGCAGGGCCTGCCAGTTGCCCGTCACCTTCCAGATGCTGGAGCACCGCGCATACGCACCCACCCGTCCCGCGCCTGCCGCGTGGAGAGCCTCGATCACGGTCTCCACGTGACTCTCGGGGACTGATATCTCGATCTTCAGACGCGCCATGCGTGGACCTTAGCAACCCGTTTGACCAGTACTTTCACGACGGTACATAGTTGCAATCCCGGCCACACCGATCGCGCGACTCCATACCCGAGTGCTCTGGCTGACACTCGTTGTCACCGCGTGATCACGGCCCCGCATACTTCTCCGATGGACACTCCAAGGGCTTCCTGGCGCAACACCACTCACGACTGGGCCAGCACCGTCGACCTCGACCATCTGGAGCACATCCGCCAGAGCTCGGCCGCCTTCGCTCCCGGCGGCACCCTGCACCTGATCCTGGAAGTCGTCGCCTATGTGGCGGACGAGGCCGAATCCGGCCACGGCGGCTTCTGCCAAATCACCCTCTACCCAGACGGCTCGGTGGCCGTCGCCGACAACGGACGAGGCACCGACACACGCCTCGATGAGCATGGACGCATCGTGAAGAAGCCGGTCATGGCCACGAAGGACCTCCGGTTCTTCGACGACCCCGATGCCCCCTTGCTCCCCGACACACACATTCGCCGGGGCATGTCTGTCGTCGCTGCACTCAGCACGTGGCTCATCCATACCAACCGCCGTCTCAACGGCTCCTGGACTCAGCGGTACGAACATGGCGTGCCCACTACTGACCTGCGACCGATCGCTGATGACCTCACGACCGGGACAACCGTCCACTTCCTTGTAGGCGAGCCATTGCGTACCGCCAGCCGCACCACGTTCGACGACCTGGCACGACTGATCCAGTCGTGGCAGAAACTCTCCGTCGAAATCGACGACCGCCGTCGCATGTAAATCGGTCAGTTCCCGGGCAGTGATCGCGTCGCGAAGGAATTCGCCGGGCTCGCCCGCCAGCGCTGTCGCCAGGTATCGCCGGGATAGGTCGCCAGCCAATCCAGCAGGAGACATGAACCGAACACACGAGAACCCTGACCGCTGCTGTCCGCGGCTCGCAGTGACGGACGAGCCAGCCGCTCATATCGAGGAGTGCCATGTACGTGAGCCGGCCCGACGGCAGCGCCCACGTGTTCAATGCCGTGAACACCAAGCACGGGGTTGTTTTCCTCGACGGGCAGTCAGGAACCCTCGCCATCCTGGAGAAAAACGTGTCATCGATCGGGCACATTCCTTACCGTAATGGGAGCTCCTAAGTGCTGAGCCGTGACGAGGCCGTGGCAGCAGCCGCCGAATACCTGAAAACCAAGGCTTTCCCTGAGAAGCCCGATTCGGTAGCGATGCTGCCGGATACAGCGATCCGCTTCACCTACGGATGGACTGTGCGTTTCGATTTCAAGGAACACATCGACACGGGCGACCCCACGCAGGCTCCGTTCACGTCGCTCATCGTGGTACCGCATGACGGCACCGCTCCGCACTTCTCCCCGACCCATCTTCCGGGGGATAAGTACATGGAACTCCGTGAGACGGGCGAATGGCCTCATGGACGGCCTCCGAAGAGGGGGCACTAGAAGATGTCGACTCCCGACCAGCGGGCAACCGCCTGGCTGAACGCCACCTACGGTGGCCTCGTGCAGCTGGCAGTCGGGCATCCCGTGCACGAAACGGCCGCCGCATGGCTGATGGCCTGCGGGCCGCTGCCGCAGCCGGGGTTTCACAGACACCGATGATGGTGGCGTCGGTCGTCGTGCCCAAGGACGGTTGGGACCCCGTTCCATCCGGCGCCCAGTGCCCCACTCGCGGACCTGGAGCCCGTACCGCCGGAGGATGCCGCTCGCCGGGCCGCGACGCAGGCCCGTCGGATCAACATCCCCACGACTTCCTCGCGGCGTCCGTCGACGACCCCGACCGCGGTGCCATCTTCGGGCCCGTCGTCACGGTCGAGCCGGGGGCATCCCTGCTGGCCCGGGCGGTGGGGCTCAGCGGACGGGACCCCGGGTGGGCGCCCAAGCCGTAGAAAGCGATTGCAGTTTCTTTGCCGGAAGCATTGACGAAACAAACGCGCCCTCCTACCGTCATCGCGTCGTACTTCGTACGTCATATATGAGACGCGATACGCGAGATCCGATACGCGATCCACCGAGACGCGAGATCCGAGAGGCGCGCATGACCTCTGTGCCCACGCCGATCCCCTCCCGCACGCAGTACGTGCTGGAGGGGATCAAACACCGCATTCTCACGGGGCAGTTGACGCCCGGGCAGGCGCTGGTCGAGACCGAGCTCGCCGCACAGTTCGGGGTGTCGAAGACCCCGGTGCGCGAGGCGCTCAAGACCCTCGCCGGGACCGGGCTGGTCGTGATGAGCCAGTACAAGGGCGTCACCGTGCGCATGGTGGACGCGGACATGGCGCGCGAGGTCTACGACGTACGGCTGCTGCTGGAGCCGGAGGCACTGCGGCGCGCCGTGCGGCGAGGCGCCTCCCTGGACGTCGCCCGTGAGGCGCTGACCCGGGCCGACGACGCCACCGACACCGCCGAACGCTCCCTCGCCAACCGGGAGTTCCACCGTGCCCTGTACCTGCCGTGCGGCAACCCGCTGCTCGGCCGGATGCTCGACGAGGTCCGCGACCAGGCCGCCCTGGTCTCCGCCGTCGCCTGGGCGGCCTCCCCCTCCTGGGAGCGGGAGGCCGGCGAGCACCGGGAGATCCTGCGGCTCGCGCTCGACGGTGACGCGGACGGCGCGGCACGCGCCCTGCACGCCCACATCGCGTCCTTCGTAGAGCGCGCTTTCCCCCAGGCGGGACCGGAACAGGAAGGTCAGGAATGAGCAGCGTGGCGTTCGAGACCCAGCGGGCGGCCCTGGCCGACGTGGTGGCGATCCCGGTGACCCCGTTCGCCGAGGACGGCTCCGTCGAGCAGGACACCCACCGGGCCCTGCTGCGCCGTCTGCTCGACGGCGGTATCACGACCCTCACCCCGAACGGCAACACCGGTGAGTTCTACGCCCTGACCCCCGAAGAGCGTCGGCTCGTCACGGAGCTGACGATCGACGAGGCGGGGGAGCGGGCCGTCGTCCTGGTCGGCGTCGGACACGACATCCCGACCGCCGTCGCCTCCGCCCGGCACGCCCGGGAGCTCGGCGCCCAGATGGTGATGGTCCACCAGCCCGTCCACCCGTACGTCTCGCAGGCCGGCTGGGTCGACTACCACCGTGCCATCGCCGAGGCCGTGCCCCAGCTGGGTGTCGTGCCGTACATCCGCAGCGCGCAGCTCACCGGTGCTCGGCTCGCCGAACTCGCCGACACCTGCCCGAACGTCATCGGCGTGAAGTACGCCGTCCCCGACGCGGCCAGATTCGCCGCGTTCGCCCGGGACGCGGGGCTTGAGCGGTTCGTCTGGGTGGCCGGGCTCGCCGAGCCGTACGCCCCCTCCTACTTCTCCGCCGGTGCCACCGGCTTCACCTCGGGGCTGGTGAACGTCGCCCCGGCCGTCTCACTCAACATGATCGAGGCGCTGCGCTCCGGCGACTACCCGGCCGCGATGAAGGTCTGGGAGCAGATCCGCCGCTTCGAGGAGCTGCGCGCCGACAGCGGCTCCGCCAACAACGTCACCGTCGTCAAGGAGGCCCTCGCCTCCCTCGGACTGTGCCGCCGCGAGGTCCGCCCGCCGAGCAGACCGCTGCCCGAGAGCGAGCGGGCCGAGGTCGCCGCGATCGCCGCGGGGTGGTCGATATGACCGGCAGGCTGCGTCCCGAGGAGCTCAGGAGCCACCAGTGGTACGGCGCCGAGGGCCAGTTGCGCACCTGGTCGCACAACGCCCGTATGCGCCAGCTCGGTTACGAGGCGGAGGAGTACCTCGGCCGCCCCGTGATCGCCGTCCTGAACACCTGGTCCGACATCAACCCCTGCCACGTCCATCTGCGCGAGCGGGCCGAGGCGGTCAAGCGGGGGGTGTGGCAGGCCGGCGGTTTCCCGCTGGAGTTCCCGGTCGCCACGCTGTCCGAGACGTACCAGAAGCCGACCCCGATGCTCTACCGCAACCTGCTCGCGATGGAGACGGAGGAACTGCTGCGGTCGTACCCGATCGACGCGGCGGTGCTGCTCGGCGGCTGTGACAAGTCGACGCCCGCGCTGCTCATGGGCGCGGCCTCGGCCGACGTGCCGGCGCTCTTCGTGCCCGCGGGACCGATGCTGCCGGGTCACTGGCGCGGTGAGACCCTCGGGTCCGGTACCGACATGTGGAAATACTGGGACGAACACCGCGCCGGCAACCTGACCGACTGCGAACTGCGGGAGCTCCAGGGCGGGCTGGCGCGTTCACCGGGTCACTGCATGACCATGGGCACCGCGTCGACCATGACCGCGGCGGCGGAAGCCCTCGGTATGACCCTGCCGGGCGCCTCCTCGATCCCGGCCGTCGACTCCGGGCACGAGCGGATGGCCGCCGCCTCCGGGCGCCGGGCCGTGGAACTCGCCTGGACCGCGCTCAAGCCGTCCGGGATCCTCACCCGCGAGGCCTTCGAGGACGCCGTCACCACGGTGCTCGGGCTCGGCGGCTCCACCAACGCCGTCATCCACCTGATCGCGATGGCCGGACGCTGCCAGGTCGAGCTCACCCTCGACGACTTCGACCGCATCGCCCGCACCGTGCCGGTGCTCGCCAACGTCCGGCCCGGCGGACAGACGTACCTCATGGAGGACTTCCACTTCGCCGGTGGTCTGCCCGCCTTCCTCTCGCGGATCACCGACCTGCTGCACCTGGACCGGCCCACCGTCAACGGAACCCTGGGAGGGCAGATCGAGGGCGCCGTCGCCCACGACGACGACGTCATCCGCACCCGCGACAACCCGGTCGCCGCCGAGGGCGGGGTCGCCGTACTGCGCGGCAACCTCTGCCCCGACGGCGCGGTCATCAAGCACATCGCCGCCGAGCCGCACCTGCTCAAGCACACCGGTCCCGCCGTCGTCTTCGACGACTACAGGACCATGCAGCGCACGATCAACGACCCCGGGCTGGACATCACCGCCGACAGCGTGCTGGTGCTGCGCAACTCGGGGCCCAAGGGCGGCCCGGGCATGCCCGAGTACGGCATGCTGCCGATCCCCGACCGCCTGCTGCGGCAGGGCGTACGGGACATGGTCCGGATCTCCGACGCCCGGATGAGCGGCACGAGCTACGGCGCGTGCGCCCTGCACATCGCGCCCGAGTCGTACGTCGGGGGGCCGCTGGCCCTGGTCCGCAGCGGTGACTCGATCACCCTGGACGTCGAGGCCCGGACCCTCCAACTCAACGTCGACGACGAGGAGCTGGAGCGGCGCAGGGCCGACTGGACGCCTCCGCCCGCCCGCTACGAGCGCGGCTACGGCGCGCTCTACAACGAGCAGATCACGCAGGCCGACACCGGCTGCGACTTCGAGTTCCTCGCCCGTCCGGGCCGTGCCGCCGACCCGTACGCGAGCTGAACAGGCACGACCCACGCGTCACCGCACCATCCGGGCACGACCCACGCGCCACCCGCCATCCGGACACGAGACCCACGCACCTCAGCACGACCCGGCACGACCCTGCCCGGGGAGAAAGCGCTTCCCGTGCACGCACCGACGCACGACGTACCACGACGTACTGAGAACGGAGAACAGTCATGGCCCAAGCCGCAGCCGTGGCGAAACCGCCCGCGCCACCCCGGCGGCGCCGGGCCTCCGCCACGCCGCGCAGGCTCCCGTACCTGCTGATCGCACCGGCCGCCCTGCTGATGCTGGGCTTCATCGCCTACCCGGTCATCAGCGTCTTCTACTACAGCCTGCAGAACTACAACCCCACCAAACCATGGCGGAACGGCTACGCGGGCTTCGACAACTTCGTCCACGCCTTCACCAAGGACCCGATCTTCTGGGACACCCTGGTCTTCAGCGCCAAGTGGGTCGTCGTCGAGGTCGGACTCCAGCTGCTGTTCGGCCTCGCGCTCGCCCTGATCGTCAACCAGACCTTCGTCGGCCGGGGCCTGGGACGCGCCCTGGTCTTCTCCCCGTGGGCCGTCTCCGGCGTGCTGACCTCCGCGATCTGGGTGCTGCTCTACAACTCCCAGACGGGCATCACCCGTTACCTCGCGGACATGGGGATCGGCTCTTACGGGACGAGCTGGCTGTCGGACACCTCGACCGTCTTCCCGGCGGCGATCGTGGCCGACCTGTGGCGAGGGGTGCCGTTCTTCGCGATCCTCATCCTCGCCGACCTCCAGTCCGTCTCGAAGGACCTCTACGAGGCCGCCGAGGTCGACGGCGCCAGCCGCATCAAGCAGTTCTGGCACATCACGCTGCCGCACCTGAAGGACGCCATCATCCTGTCCACGCTGTTGCGCGCGGTGTGGGAGTTCAACAACGTCGACCTGCTCTACACCCTGACCGGCGGCGGCCCGGCGGGTGAGACGACCACGCTGCCGCTGTACATCGCCAACACATCGGTCGACGCCCACAACTTCGGCTACGCGTCGGCCCTGACCACGGTGGCGTTCGTGATCCTGCTCTTCTGCTCGATGGTCTACCTGCGGCTGAGCAAGTTCGGAGGCGAGAAGTGAGCGTCAAGGAAGCCACCAAGGCCGCACCCGCCGCCCCCGTGCGCGCCACCGGCGAACCGCCGCGCCCCGCCAAGGGCCACCGCGCCTGGGACGAGGCGCCCCGCTGGCAGATCTACCTGCCCCTGGGCATCTACCTCCTCTTCACCATCGTCCCCTTCTACTGGATCCTGCTCTTCTCGCTGCGCCCGGCCGGCTCCACCTCGCTCGTCCCCTGGCCGATGACCTTCGACCACTTCGAGAAGGTCTGGACGGAGCGCAGCTTCGGCACCTACTTCACCAACAGCGTGCTCGTCGGCGTCGCCACCCTGCTCATGACGACGCTCGTCGCGCTGGCCGGCGGTTACGCCCTGGCCCGGTTCGACTTCAAGGTCAAGCGGGTGTTCATGCTGGCCCTGCTCTGCTCCCAGTTCGTGCCGGGCGCGCTGCTGCTGGTGCCGCTGTTCGAGATCTTCGCCGAACTGCAGATGATCAACTCGCTCGGCAGTGTCATCCTCGCCGAGACGGTCTTCCAGCTGCCGCTGTCGATGATCCTGATCAGCAACTTCATCAAGAACGTGCCGTACTCCCTGGAGGAGGCGGCCTGGGTCGACGGCTGCAACCGCATGACCGCCTTCCGGATCGTGGTGCTGCCGCTGCTGCGGCCCGGCCTGATCGCCGTCGGCTCGTTCGCCTTCGTCCACTCCTGGAACCACTTCCTGTTCGCCCTGATGTTCCTGAACAACCAGGACAAGCAGACGATCCCCGTCGGCCTCAACTCCCTGATGAGCGCCGACAGCGTCGACCTGGGCGCGCTCGCGGCGGGCGGCATCATCGCGGCCGTGCCGGTCGTGATCGTGTTCGCCTTCATCCAGAAGTGGCTGATCACCGGGTTCAGCGCGGGGGCGGTGAAGGGATGAGGGGCCGACACCTGGCCGTCGCGGCCGGACTGCTGGGCGTCCTCTGCGTGCCCGCGCACGCCGAGGCCCGGGACATCGGCCGCGACACCCTGCCGGCGAACGACGGCTGGGCCGCCGAGGGAGCGGGCACCACCGGAGGCGCCGCGGCCGAGGCCGGCCACGTCCACACGGTCACCGACCGGGCCGGACTGGTCCGGGCCCTCGACGGCGGCAGCGACACCCCGAAGATCATCAAGATCGCCGGGACGATCGACGCCAACACCGATGACGACGGCGACCGGCTGGACTGCGCCGACTACGCCACCGGCGGCTACGGCCTGAAGAAGTACCTCGCCGCCTACGACCCCCGCACCTGGGGCTCCGCCAAGCCCAGCGGCCCCCAGGAGGAGGCCCGCCGGGCCTCCGCCGCGCGGCAGGCCGAGAGGGTCGTGCTGCCCGTCGGCTCGAACACCACCATCGTCGGCCTCGGCGACTCGGCCGTCCTCAAGGGCGCGAGCCTCCAGGTGAAGGACGCGGACAACGTGATCATCCGCAACCTCGACGTGCGCGACGCCTACGACTGCTTCCCCGTCTGGCAGCCCAACACCGGAGGCCTCGGCGACTGGAAGACGGCCTACGACAACATCTGGCTGACCGGCGCCACCCATGTGTGGGTGGACCACGTGACCCTGAGCGACAAGGGCCACCCGGACGCGAAGGAACCCACCCACTTCGCCCGCAACTATCTGCGCCACGACGGCCTGCTGGACATCACCAACGGTTCCGACCTGGTCACCGTCTCCTGGAGCCGCTTCGCCGGCCACGACAAGGCGATGCTCATCGGCAGCAGTGACACCGCCACCGGCGACCGCGGCAAGCTCAGGGTCACCCTGCACCACAACGCCTTCGAGTCCGTCGTCCAGCGCGCCCCGCGCGTCCGCTTCGGCCAGGTGCACGTCTACAACAACCGCTACGACATCACCGGCGACGACTACCGCTACTCCCTCGGCGTCTCCACCGAGTCGAGGATGTACGCGCAGAACAATGCCTTCCACGCGCCCGGCCACGTGGAGGTCGCCGACCTGGTCAAGAGCTGGAACGGCACCGCCCTGCACCAGAGCGGCACG
Organism: Streptomyces cahuitamycinicus; assembly: GCF_002891435.1. GTDB lineage: Bacteria > Actinomycetota > Actinomycetes > Streptomycetales > Streptomycetaceae > Streptomyces > Streptomyces cahuitamycinicus. Next base: position 11,998 of record NZ_POUC01000043.1, on the reverse strand, counting down.
CTCTTCAACGGCTTCCCGGTCGACCTGCTCGCGATCCACAACGCCTACAACTCGGGCAGTGAGCGCGATCTGACGGGCGACGTCGGCTGGACGCCCACCCTGCACGGCCGGATCGACAGCGCCCGGGCGGCCGACCGGGCCGTGGCGCGGGGCGCCGGTGCGGGGAGGATCCCATGACCGGTCGCATGATCCATCCCATGAGCGATCGCCTGAGCACACCCCTGCCCGTTGTCCTCGCCGGAGCCCGCGGTCACGGCCGCTGGCACGTCGAGAACATCCGCCGTCTGCAGAGGAAGGGCGTCGTACGGCTGGCCGGCGTCTGCGAGCTGACGCCCCTGACCGAGGAGGAACTGGGCGACCTGGGCGCCCCCGAGCAGTCCGCCGACTTCGGCACCCTGCTGGACGCCACCGGCGCCCGGATCGCGGTGATCTGCACCCCGATCCCGACCCACACCGACCTCGCCCTCACGGCGGCCGAGCGGGGTGTGCACCTCCTCCTGGAGAAGCCGCCCGCCCCCTCCTACGCCGAGTTCCGCCGGATGGCCGACGGGGTCGCGGCGGCCGGGGTCGTCTGCCAGATCGGCTTCCAGTCGCTCGGCTCGCACGCCCTGCCCGCCGTCCGCGAGCTGATCGGGAAGGGCGCGATCGGCAAGCTCGTCGGGCTCGGCGGCGCCGGTGCCTGGGTACGCGACGAGGACTACTTCCGGCGGGCGCCCTGGGCGGGCAAGCGGCGGCTGAACGGCGTCGACGTGATCGACGGGGCGCTGACCAACCCCCTCGCCCACGCCGTCGCCACCGCCCTCGCCCTGGGCGGCAGCACCCGCGCCGAGGACGTCACCGGCATCGAGACCGAGCTGCTGCGAGCCAACGCCATCGAGTCCGACGACACCTCCTGCGTCCGGATCACCACCGCGCAGGGCCGCCCCGTCACCGTCGCCGCGACACTGTGCGCCGAGCAGGCGGACGAGCCGTACGTGCTCGTGCACGGCAGCAGCGGCCGGATCACCTTCTGGTACAAGCAGGACCGCGTGCTGCTCCAGCGCGCGGGGCACGGCCCGGAGGAGTCCGAGCACGGCCGCACCGATCTGCTGGAGAACCTCGTCGACCACCTCACCACCGGCGCGGACCTGCTGGTCCCGCCGGACGAGACCGGCGCCTTCATGAAGGTCGTGGAGGCCATCCGCACCGCTCCCGACCCGGCACCGCTGCCGGACACCGCCTGGCACAGCATCCCCGGCGAGAACCGCCGTGTCGTGCCGGGCATCGACGGACTCGTCGCGGCCGCCGCCGACACCCTCTCCCTCTACTCCGAGCTCGGCGCCCCCTGGGCGCACCTGTCGAACGAGGTGAGCACCCGATGACCAGCAACGACACCGCGGTCCTGCGCGTGGCGGGCCGGCCGGTCGGCCGGTACGTCACCCGGCCCGAGCTGCCGGCCCGGCTGTCCCCGCGCCCCTATCTGCACCCCGTCACCACCCTGGCCGGCACGGCCGTGACCGAACTCGCCCCGGCCGACCACGCACACCACCTCGGCGTCGGTGTCGCCGTTCCCGACGTCGAGGGGTTCAACTTCTGGGGCGGTCGCACCTACGTCCGCGACCAGGGCCCGACCGAGCTCGACAACCACGGCTCGCAGCGGCACGTCGCCTTCCAGCTGCGCGACCCGGACGGCTTCGTGGAGGAGCTGCGCTGGGTGAGCCCGGGCGGCGAGCTGCTGCGCGAACGCCGTACGGTCGCGGCCACCGAACTCACCGACCGCGCCTGGGCGCTGGACCTCACGTTCTCCCTCACCAACGTCACCGGGAACCCGCTGTCGATCGGCAGCCCCGCGACCAACGGACGCCCCGGCGCCGCCTACGGCGGCTTCTTCTGGCGGGCCCGCAAGGAGCCCACCGCGCCGGAGGTCTTCACGGCCGGCGCCGACGGCGAGGAGAAGGTCCACGGCCGTCCCGCCGACTGGCTCGCCCTGCGGGGCGCCACCTGGACGCTCGTCTTCGCCGGCGCCACCGAACAGACCCGCCGCGACCCGTGGTTCGTGCGCACCGAGGAGTACCCGGGCGTCGGCTCCTCCCTGGCGTACGACGAACGGGTGCCGCTCCCGCCGGGCGAGACCGTCGTGCGCCGGGTGGTCACGGTCGTCGCCGACGGCCGTCTCGACCGCGACACCGCGGCGCCCCTCGTCCGCAAGGCGGTGAGCCCGTGACCTCCGAGACCTACCGCAACCCGATCCTCGACGCCGACTGGTCCGACCCGGACGTCGTCCGCGTCGGCGACGACTTCTACCTGACCGCCTCCAGCTTCGGCCGCGCCCCCGGCCTGCCGCTGCTGCACTCCCGGGACCTGGTCGGCTGGACCCTGGTCGGCCACGCCCTGGAACGCCTGGAACCGGCCGAGGAGTTCGCGACGCCCCGCCACGACTGCGGCGTCTGGGCCCCGTCCCTCAGGTATCACGACGAACGCTTCTGGATCTTCTGGGGCGACCCCGACCAGGGCGTCTTCCAGATCAACGCTCCGCAGGCGCGCGGCCCCTGGACCCGCCCGCACCTCCTGAAGGCGGGCAAGGGCCTGATCGACCCCTGCCCCCTGTGGGACGAGGAGACCGGTGAGGCCTACCTGGTCCACGCCTGGGCCAAGTCCCGCTCCGGCGTCAAGAACCGCCTCACCGGCCACCGGATGCGCCCCGACGGCACCGGCCTCCTCGACGAGGGCAAGGTGATCGTCGACGGGGACCGCATACCCGGCTGGTTCACCCTCGAAGGACCCAAGCTCTACCGGCACGACGGCTGGTTCTGGATCCTCGCCCCCGCCGGGGGTGTGGAGACCGGCTGGCAGGGCGCCTTCCGCTCGCGCGGCTTCTTCGGGCCGTACGAGGAGAGAATCGTCCTGGAGCAGAAGGACACCGACGTCAACGGCCCCCACCAGGGCGGCTGGGTGCGCACCCCGTCCGGCGAGGACTGGTTCCTGCACTTCCAGCAGCGCGGCGCCCACGGCCGCGTCGTCCACCTCCAGCCGATGCGCTGGAGCTCCGACGGCTGGCCGGTGCTCGGCGACGACGGCGCCCCCGTCGCCGTACACAAGAAGCCCGATCTGCCGCCGCAGCCGCCCGCCGCGCCCGCCACCGACGACGACTTCCCCGGCGGACGGTACGGCCGCCAGTGGCAGTGGACGGCCAACCCGGGCGACGGCTGGGCGACCCAGCACTCGGGGGACGGCCTGCGGTTGTCCTGCGTCCGTTCGACGGACACCCACGACCTGCGCAAACTCCCGAACCTCCTCACCCAACGGCTTCCCGGCGTCCCCTCCGCCGTCGAGGTGGAGCTGCGCCTGCACAGCGAGGAGCCGGGGGCGAGGGCCGGACTCGCGGTCCTCGGGGACGCGTTCAGCTGGATCGGCCTCCAGCGGGGGGCCGACGGCACGGTCCACCTCGTGCACCGGTTCGCCGAGGGGGTCGCCGAGCGGGAGCGCGACGCGGCCCACCCGCGCCTCGCACCCGAGGGGCGGGCCGGGCTCCGCGTCGAGATCGGTGCCGGAGCCCGCTGCCGCTTCTTCCACGACCTCGGTGACGGGCCGTGCCCGTCGGGTCCCGTCTTCGCCGCCACCCCCTGGCGCTGGGTCGGTGCCCTGCTCGGCCTCTTCGCCCTCGCGCCCGTCGGGTCGGGACACGCGGGCGCCGCCACGTTCACGCACTTCCGGATCACCGACCTGTAACCCACCGCACCTGTACGCCCATCCCGCCTGTTGGAGCCGCAATGACGCACCTCCGTAGCAAGCGCTTGCCCAGACCAGGTATCGCCCTGGCCGCCGTCGCCGGCCTGGTCGCCGCCCTGGGACTGGGCGCGACCGGGGAGACGAGGGCCGCAGAATCCGCCCCCGCCGGGATTTCCGCACCGGCGGCCGACCGCTGGACCGACCGGGCCCACGGCTTCGCCTCGTTGGCCGGAGGCACCACGGGAGGTGCCGGCGGCAAGGTCGTCACGGTCACCGACCAGGCCTCGCTGGCTAAGTACGCGGCCGCCGCAGAGCCGTATGTCATCCGGGTGGCGGGGGCGGTCGCCGTCCAGCCCTTCGGCTCGGACATCGTCGTGGCCTCGAACAAGACGATCATCGGCGTCGGCGACACCGGCGAGATCGTCCACGGCGAACTGCACCTGAAGCCCGGCACGCACAACGTCATCATCCGCAACCTGACGATCCGTGACTCGTACGTCGAGGGCGACTGGGACGGCAAGACCTCCGACTTCGACGCCATCCAGATGGACACCGTCCACCACGTCTGGATCGACCACAACCGCTTCACCCACATGGGCGACGGCCTGCTCGACATCCGCAAGGACAGCCAGTACGTCACCGTCTCCTACAACCAGTTCAGCAACCACAACAAGGCGCTCGGGATCGGCTGGACCGACAATGTCCAGACCCAGATCACCATCGACCACAACTGGTTCACCGGTACCAAACAGCGCAATCCCTCGGCGGACAACTGCGCCTACGCGCACCTGTACAACAACTACATCTCGGCACAGGTGGCCGACGGGGACCCCGTGTGGACGTACGGGAACTGGTCCCGGGGCCGCACCAAGATGGTCATCGAGAACGGCTACTACGACCGGGTCCAGCACCCCTACCAGGCCGACGCGACCGCGGAGCTGGTGGAGCGGGGGTCGATCCTGAGGAGGACGAGCGGGCGGACCGACGAGTGGGGTGCCGCCTTCGACCCGCGGGACTTCTACGCCTACCGGCTCGATCCCGCCGCCGCGGTCCCGGCCCTGGTGAAGAAGTTCTCCGGTCCGCAGCAGCGGATCGGTGTGACCCTCGACGTCCCGGGCGCCTACCCGACCGTGCAGGCCGCCGTGGACGCCGTGCCGGACGGCAACGACGTGCCGGTGACGATCGCGGTCGCGCCGGGCACCTACCGGGAGAAGGTGTTCATCCCGGCGAGCAAGCCGAAGATCCTTCTCCGGGGTACCGGACGCGACCGCTCCGACACCGTCATCGTCCACGACACGCCCGCCGAGTACGGCGGTTCCACGGGCAGCGCCACCGTGCGCATCGCGGCGAACGACGTCACCGCCCGCAACCTCACCTTCAGCAACGACTTCGACGAGGCCGCGGTCGAGCTGAAGGGCGAGCAGGCCCTCGCCATGAAGACGACGGGCGACCGGATCGTCTTCGAGAACACCGCCTTCCTGGGCAACCAGGACACCCTGATGACCGACAGTCCCAAGCTGAACGTGATCAGCCGGGTGTACGTCCGCGACTCTTACATCGAGGGCGACGTCGACTTCATCTACGGGCGGGCGACGACCGTGATCGAGCGGTCGCTGATCAAGGCGCTGAGCCGTGGGTCCACGACCAACAACGGCTACATCACGGCCGCTTCGACGTGGACGGGCAACCCGTACGGGTTCCTGATCACCCGATCGAAGATCGTGAGCGACGCGCCGGCCGGGAGCTACCACCTGGGCCGCCCCTGGCACCCGGGCGGTGAACCGAACGCGGTGGCCCAGGTGCTGATCCGCGACACCCGACTGCCTGCCGCGGTCAAGTCCTCTCCGTGGACGGACATGAGTGGCTTCTCGTGGAAGGACGCGCGCTTCACGGAGTACCAGAACTACGGGCCGGGGGCTGCCGTCACCCAGGACCGGCCGCAGATGAGCGACGAGGACGCGCGGACGCACACCGTCACCGCCTACCTCAAGGGCAGCGACAACTGGGCGCCCCACACGCGCCACTGACCCCCCACGAACTTCACATCTCGTTTGATCCGGAAGAAAGAGCCGACCATGAAGAGCAGCATCCGCAGAAGCAGGCGCGCGGCCACGGCCGTCGCCCTGGGCTCCGCCCTCGCCCTGACCGTGACCGCCTGCGGTGACGACGGCAGCGGCGCCGGTGGCGACAAGGGCGCCGAGGGCAGCGGCAAGGGCGAGATCGTCTTCTGGGACAACAACGGCGGTGTCCGCACGGACATCTGGAAGCAGATCATCGCCGACTTCGAGAAGGCGAACCCGTCCATCAAGGTCGACTACGTCGGTATCTCCGCCACCGAGTACCAGTCCAAGGTCGACACCGCCATCCAGGGCGGCGGCCTGCCGGACGTCGGCGGTGTCGGCGCGGCGATGGCCGCCGGGTTCGCCGCCCAGAACGCGCTGGACCCCCTGGACGGCCGGCTCGGCGAGTCCCCGCTCAAGGGCAAGCTCAACGAGGGCATGGTCGAGTCGCTGAAGTCCGCCGGTGGCGGCGACGCGCTGTACTCGGTCCCGACCTCCGCGAACAACGGCACCCTCTACTACCGCACCGACCTGTTCCAGAAGGCGGGCCTGGACGCGCCCACCACGTGGGAGAACTTCTACGAGGCCGCCGAGAAGCTCACCAACGCCAAGAAGAACGAGTTCGGCTACACCATCCGCGGCGGCGCGGGCTCGATCGCACAGGCGCTGGACGCGATGTACGGGCAGTCCGGCATCACGTCCTTCTGGGACGCCAGTGGTAAGAAGACCACGGTCAACGACCCGAAGAACGCCGAGGCGCTGGAGAAGTACGCCGGCCTGTACAAGAAGTACACGCCGGCCGCCGACCTCAACAACGACTTCACCAAGATGGTCGCGCAGTGGGACTCCGGCACGATCGGGATGCTCAACCACAACCTGGGCTCCTACCAGGACCACGTGAAGGCGCTCGGCACCGACAAGTTCCGCGGCATCCCGCAGCCCACCGGCCCGGGCGGCAAGCGCGTGCAGGTCTCCAACCCGGTCGACGGCCTCGGCCTGTTCAAGAGCTCCAAGAACAAGGAGGCCGCCTGGAAGTTCATCGAGTTCGCCGCCTCGCACGAGTCCAACTCCAAGTGGAACGAGTCGGCCGGCGCCATCCCGTCGAACACGGACGCCGCCAAGGACGCCTGGATCTCCAAGGCCGAGCCGACCAAGCTCGCCGCCGAGGCCCTCAACGACGGCTCCACCACCATCGTCCAGCTGCCGTACTACCTGCCGGACTGGAACACCATCTCCAAGGCCGAGAACGAGCCCAACCTCCAGAAGGTCCTGCTCGGCGACATGAGCGCCAAGGAGTTCCTGGACAAGATGGCCGACCAGCTGAACGAGGCTCAGGCGGAGTGGGACCAGCAGAAGGGCTGACCCCGCCCCCGCTCCGCCCCGGGACGGCCTGTGGCGTGCAGGCCGCGGCCGTCCCGGGCCGCCCGCACCCGCGGCGGAACCACGTACGAAGACACCCCCCCACACCCTGAGAGCCCGCTGAAGAAGGGTTTGTCGTGTCATTGAGCCGTAGACAAGTCACCGCGGCCGCTGTTGCCGCCGTTCCTCTCACCTTCGCCGCGACCGGTACCGCGCAAGCCACCGGCCGCCGCTCCCGGACCCTCTACATCGCCGGTGATTCCACCGCCGCCCAGAAGTACGCCGACGCGGCGCCGGAGACCGGATGGGGCATGGCTCTGCCGTTCTTCCTCCACAAGAACCTGCCGGTCGCCAACCACGCGGTCAACGGCCGCAGTTCCAAGAGCTTCGTCGACGAGGGGCGCCTCGCCGTCATCCTCCGGCAGATCGAGCCGGGCGACTTCCTGCTCATCCAATTCGGGCACAACGACGAGAAGCGGGAGGACCCCACGCGGTACACCGAGCCCTGGTCGACGTACCAGGACCACCTGCGCCGGTACATCGACGGGGCCCGGGCACGCGGGGCGCGGCCCGTGCTCGCCACGTCCGTCGAACGGCGCAAGTTCGACACGGCCGGCAAGGCCCTGCCGACCCACGGCGAGTACCCGGCTGCGATGCGGGCGCTCGCCAAGGAGGAGCAGGTGACGCTGCTCGACATCCAGGCGCTGTCGATCGCGCTGTGGCAGCGGCTGGGCGCCGAGGAGACGAAGAAGTACTTCAACTGGACCGCCACCGAGCAGGACAACACGCACTTCAACCCGCCCGGTGCGATCGCTGTGGCGCGGTTCGTCGCGCGGGAGCTGCTGCGGACGCGGGTGCTCGCACCGAACGACCTACGCCGACTGGACGAGACGATCCCCGCGTCCTGGATCACCTGGCCCAAGGCCGCCTGACACCCCCGTCCCCGCAGAAGGAGATCCGCACCATGCACGCATATGGATGGCATGGGCATGCCGTGAAGCGGAGAGCCGTCGTCCTCGCCGGCTGCACCGCCCTGGCGCTGTCCCTCACCGGCACCGCCGCCGCCCAGACCGACTCCCGTGATCTCACCCGGCAGACGCTCGGGGCGAAAGACGGGTGGGGGTCGTACGGCACCGGGACCACCGGCGGTTCGGCCGCCGACGCCCAGCACGTGTACACCGTGACCACCTGGGCCCAGTTCAAGGCCGCCCTCGCCGCGGGCGGGAGCGCGCCGAAGATCATCAAGGTGAAGGGGACCGTCGACGCGGTCTCCGAGGGGTGCGACGCCTTCGCCGTGCCCGGCTACGACTTCGACGCCTATCTGAAGAAGTACGCCCCCGAGACCTGGGGGCGGGACAAGGACCTGAGCGGCGAGCCCGCCGACAGCCCCGAGGGACTGCGACGCGCCTCCTCCGACAACCAGGACAAGGCCATCAAGGCCGGCGTGCCCGCCAACACCACCATCATCGGGGTCGGCAAGAACGCGGGCTTCAAGGGCGCCAGCCTCCAGATAGCGGGCGTCGACAACGTCATCATCCGCAACCTCACGTTCGAGAGCCCCCTGGACTGCTTCCCGCAGTGGGATCCGACGGACACCGACACCGGCGCCTGGAACTCCGAGTACGACACCGCCGTCGTCAACGGCTCCACCCATGTCTGGATGGACCACAACACCTTCACCGACGGCAGCCACCCCGACAGCGCGGCACCGACGTACTTCGGCACCGTCTACCAGCAGCACGACGGTCAGCTGGACATCATCAAGGGATCCAACTACGTCACCGCCTCCTGGAACGTCTTCGCCGACCACGACAAGACGCTCATGATCGGCAACAGCGACAGCGAGTCGACGGCCGTCCTCGACCGGGGCAAGCTCAAGGTGACGCTCCACCACAACAAGTTCCGCAACGTCCTCGAGCGCGCGCCGCGCGTCCGCTTCGGGCAGGTCGACTCGTACAACAACCACTTCGTGGCCGGCCAGGGCTACGTCTACACCTACGGCATCGGCAAGGAGTCCCAGCTCGTCGCCGAGCACAACGCCTTCACGCTGCCGGCCGGGACCAGCCCGGCGCTGATCCTCAAGAGGTGGATCGACTCGCCGCTCACCGCCACCGACAACTACGTCAACGGCAAGCGCGTCGACCTGATCGCCGTCCACAACGCCGAGATCCCCGAGGAGACCCTCCGGTCGGGCGCCGGTTGGACGCCGACCCTGCGAACCAAGGTCGACCGGCCCAAGGCGATCCCCGGGATCGTCGACCACCGCGCGGGCGCCGGCCGCATCTGCTGACGCCCCCCGAACAGGCCGGTCCGGGCTCACCGCCACGAGGTGGGCCCGGCCCGGCCCCCGGGTCCTCCCCGACCGGGGCACCCCTCACCTCGCACCAGCCGCACCGCGAAGGAGCAGCCGCATGCTCTCGCAGTCCCGCCTTCCCCTCTCCCGCAGGGGGTTCCTCGTCGCGAGCGCCGCAGCGGGCGCCGCGCTCTCACTCGCCTCCGTCCCCGCGCAAGCCGCCGCCCGGCCACGCCGCCCCTTCGGCCGCTACGGTTCCCCGGCCGCACGCCTGACCCCGCAGACCCTCTACGTCGACGCCGCCGGCAAGGGCGACCACACCTCTGTCCAGGCCGCCGTGACCGCCGCCACCGGCAGTGGCTGGACGCTGGTCATCGCCCCGGGGACGTACCGGGAGACGGTCGCCGTCGACCGCAACCGTACGGAGATGACCTGGCTCGGCGCCGGCGACGACCCGCGCGACGTCGTGATCGTCTACGACAACGCGGCCGGCACCCCGAAGCCCGACGGCTCCGGCACCCACGGCACCACCGGCTCGGCCACCACCACCGTCCGGGCCGACGGCTTCACCGCTCACCGGATCACCTTCGCCAACGACTTCCTGCGCGCCGAGCACCCCGACATCACCGGCACCCAGGCCGTCGCCATCAAGGTGCAGGGCGACCGCTCGGCCTTCCACCACTGCCGCTTCCTCGGCTGCCAGGACACCCTGTACGCCGACTCCAACTCCGCCGACCTCTTCGCCCGCCAGTACTTCTCCCGCTGCTACGTCGAGGGCGACGTCGACTTCGTCTTCGGCCGGGCCACGGCCGTCTTCGAGCACTGCCACTTCCGCACCCTGAACCGCACCGACGCGTCAGGCGCCCCGTACGGTTTCGTCTTCGCCCCCTCCACGGAGCGTGCCAACCCGCACGGCTACCTCGTGACGCGCAGCCGCGTCAGCAGTCAGGCCCCGGACGGCTACTACAAGCTGGCCCGACCCTGGGTGCCCACCTCCAGCACCACCGTCCGCCCGATGCTCACGGTGCGCAACACCTGGCTGGGCCCGGGCATCGACGCGGTCGCGCCCTACGCCAACATGCGGGACGCCCACCCCTGGCAGGACCAGCGCTTCGCCGAGTACCACAACACCGGCCCGGGCGCGGACATCACGGTCCCCGCCAACCGGCCACAGCTCACCACCCGGCAGGCCCGATCCGCGACCCGCGCCGCCTGGCTCGGCGACTGGCGGCCGTGTGCGTAGGGTCGCCGTGCTCCTGCTGGGCCTCTGCCTGCTCTGGCCGGCCGCACCGGCCTCCGCCACCGACCGCACCCCTGCCGGCCGTGCCCCCACCGGCTGGGCCTCGGCCGGCCACGGCACGACCGGCGGGGCGGGCGGCCGCACCTGGACGGTGGACACGCGCGCCGAGCTCAAGGCCGCCCTCGCCCATGACGGCCGGCCCACCGCGCCCAAGGTGATCAGGGTCGTCGGCGACATCGACGGCCACGAGAGCGGGAACGGTTCCCTGCTCGGCGAGCAGGACTACGCGCCCGGATACGACCGCGGCCGGTACATGTCCTGCTTCGGTGAGGACGGTGCCGTCTGGTCCGACACCCGCTTCGAGTACTGCAAGCAGCAGCGGCAGCTGCGCCAGACCGGCTCGAACAAGGAGAAGGCGCAGATCCAGCTCACCGTGCCGAGCAACACCACGCTCGTCGGCGTGGGCCGGGACGCCCGGCTGCTCGGGGTGTTCCTGACGGTCGACACCGGCAGCAACATCGTCCTGCGCAACCTGCGCCTGGAGGCGCCCGTCGACCACTTCACCAGCTGGTCCCCGGGCGACGGCACACGCGGCAGCTGGAACGCCCGCTTCGACGCGCTCACCGTGATCACCGGCAAGAACATCTGGATCGACCACTGCACCTTCACCGACGGCCGGTTCCCCGACCGCGATGCGCCCCTCGGCTTCCACGGCGAGCGCGTGCAGCGGCACGACGGACTGCTGGACATCGAGGACGGCTCCGACTTCGTCACCGTCTCCGACAGCCGGTTCGAAGACCACGACAAGGCGATCCTGATCGGCTCGGGCGACGGACGCGGCGACCGCGACCGGGGACATCTCAAGGTGACCTTCGTCCGCAACCTGTTCAGCGGCATCGTGCAGCGCGCCCCGCGGGTCCGCTTCGGGCAGGTGCACGTCGTCAACAACGTCCACCGGGGGCGGGCTCCGCTCTACGCCCTGGGCGTCGGCGTGGAGTCCGCGATCTTCTCCGAGCGCAACGTCTTCCGGTATCCCGGGGGAGGGCCGTCCCTCGCCGTCGCGGACTACGGGGGCGAACGGTTCCACGACACCGGCTCCTGGTTCAACGGCCGGCCCGCCCGGCTCGACGCCGTGGCGAGCGGTCTCGGCCTGGGCACCGACGTCGGCTGGGACCCCGCCGACGTGTACGACTACCGCGCCCTGAGGTCCTCGTCGGCGGTGGAGCGTCACGTGCTGCGGCACGCCGGAACAGGAAGGTCGTATGGGCACCCATGAGCCGCTCGGCCGGCGGACGTTCGTGGCCGGGGCGAGCGCGGCGCTGCTGGCCGGGGGAGCGG
>NZ_POUC01000439.1 GCF_002891435.1 Streptomyces cahuitamycinicus | reverse complement strand
GGGGTGGGGCGGGAGCAGGCGCCTCTGCCTGCGGCGCGGCAGCCGCCGCCGAGTTCTGGGCGGCGCCGAGACAGGCGGCGACGTAGTCGCTGGGCACGGGGGTGTTCTGGGAGATGGACTTTTCCAGCGCCTCGGTGTCGCAACGGCGGCACAGCGGGAGCTCGCGCCAGCCGATGATGGACAGCTGGGTGCCGCGCGAGTGCCGGGTCATGGCCTGCGGGCGGTGGACGATGTCCTGGCCGCCGCAGTTCGCGCAGCGCGCGCCGCCGCGCATCCATTGCGCCGTGCAGCTCAGACAGGTGATCCTGATGTCGTCCTTCACCTGTTCGCCGCGCAGGTCCTCGGCCTCCCCGCACGACGGACATGCCGCCACACCGGCCATGATCGTCCGCCCTCCTCGCCGCGGAGTATTTGCCCATCGAAGTCTACCGTCACGTGAGAGTATGCACCCCGGTCAGGTTTTCTTCTGACTGAGTACGTGGCGAAGGTGCCGTCGGACGCCGGCAATCGGGTCGACGGTAGCGAGACGCAGGGTGAGGCGGTCGTGCCCGGCAAGCGGTCTGACGTATGCGGGCAGGCCCCGGCGGCGGAAACGCAAGGTGGGAAGAGCGCGATCTCCAGGGACGGGCACCTCCTCCGCCCCGGGAACCCGCAAGGCCACGGAGAGCCGCCAGTCGCCCCACTGCAGCGTTCCGGCGGCGACGGCGCGGGGGAGGTCGACGCGGAGCTCGACTCGGCCGCCGGCGCCGATGGTCAGGGTCTGGAAGGCGTCGAGCTCGACGGTACGGCCCTCGCGGTGGGCCCGTACGACCAGGTCCTCGGCGGTGACGTCCTGGACGCCGATGCGGCCGTCGAGGGTGAGGGTGGCGGGGGCGTTGTCCGCCCAGGTGACGCCGTTCATCGTGCAGTGCGGGCGCACGGAGTGCTTGCGCTGGCCGACGTCGAGGGTGAGGTTGTCGTACGGCTTGGTGAAGTAGGGGGTGATGACCTCGGCCCGTGCCTCGGCGAGCCGCACCAGGTGCGGCCGGGGACGGGAGTCGATGTCAGGGGACCGCCGGTTGCCCAGCCGGGCTTCCTTGACGATGTCCTGGCTGCGCACGCGGAGGAAGACGTCCCAGAGTCCGGCGGGCAGGGGGCCGCCGTCGGCTGCGGTGGCGGTGTCGATCCGTGCGGCGAACCCGGCTTGGTCATAGTCGTACAGACCTTCCCCTTCCGATGTCGTCAGGTCCGCTGTGTCGGTGGTTGGTGCGGGAAAGGAGTACTCGGTGCGGCTCTCGCGCTCCCGCAGGACAACCTCAGTGCCCGTCTCGTGTGTGTCAACGCGGTGGATGTATGCGTGGCCCTGGATTTCGAGCCAGCTGCCGCTCATCGACAGCGCGTCGAGGTGGTGGCGTACGGGCAGTTGGTCGGTGATGTCGTAGCAGTCGTCCGGGGCGCCGACGGTGGGATCCCGGAAGAACGGGTAGGCGCCGAAAGCACGTCCCTTGTCGACGACGACCTTGTCCCGACGGCCGGATCTGTCGAAGTCGATGACCGTGCGCAGTTCGTCCAGCATCCCCCGCTGGGCGAGGTTGAAGCGCAGCCGGGTCATCGCGGGCAGTCGCTCGGTGATCTCGTCGGTGCACCAGGTGTCGAGCAGGCGCCGGACACCGGCGAGGGCGGCCTCGCGTACGTCCGGCTCGTTCTCGCGTACCAGGTGGGTGAGGGCGCCGTTGAGGTCGACCTCCAGGTGGCGGCGGATCAGCAGATCCCGGCGTGGTCCTGCTTCCACTTCCCGTTCCAGCAGCTCGGACATCAGGTGCAGGAAGCGCAGTCTGGGCTGTGTTCCCCGGGTGGTCAGCGTGACGTTGTTGCCGTCCTCGCGTTCGACCCAGTAGTAGCAGTCGTAGTCGGCCACAACGGAGATCGCGGCGGCATGCAGATAGGCCATGGCGACGAACGGCTGGTCCTCACCGACCCGCAGATCGGTGCGAAAGCGCAGCCCGAGCCGCTCGATCAGCTCGCGTCTGAAGAGCTTCAGCGGGCTGAGTGTCCAGTAGACGCGTGAACTGAAGACGTCCGTTCTCGGCTGGTTGCGCCGGAACATCGAGCGGGGTGCGCCCCGGCCGCCGACACCCACCATCTTGCCGAGCACCACGTCGGAGCCGTTGGTGTCGGCCATGGCGACCATGCGTTCAAGGGCCTCGGGGCCGAGGTGGTCGTCGGCGTCCAGGAAGAACACATACCGGCCGCGGGCCAGTTCCAGTCCCACATTGCGCGGAGCCGAGGGCCCTCCGGAATTGGCCTGGTGCACGACACGGATGACCTCGGGGAACTCCTGGGCCAGCCTGTCGAGTTCGGCGCCGGTGCCGTCTGTCGAGCCATCGTCCACGGCGATCAGCTCGATGCTGCCGCGGCCGATCGTCTGCTCCACCACCGACATCACGCAGCGCGTCAGATAGGGCATCGCGTTGTACGCGCCGACAACGACCGAAACATCCGGGACGACGTCAACCGGCATATCACTCACAGATTTTGGCCTTCTCGTGAAAGGGCAGGTGCCCGACTGGGGTGCGGCAGGCGTGCCGCGCCACCGGCCGCAGGCACGCCTGCCACCGGGAGGGGTGTTCTTCGTCATGTGCGGCATCGCTGCTGGGCGGGCGTCAGCCGGCCACAGCCGCCGTACGGCGGGGAAAGGGGAAATAAGGGGGGGTGGCTCAGCCCTTGGCCGGCCGCTCCGCCAGGTTCGAGCGGAAGGCCCAGGACAGGTCCGGCTCAGTCACCGGACGTAGGTGACGGCGCACCGGCGGGGTGCACAACACGGTGACGGCAACGGCGGTGATGACCGAGAGAAGGACCTTCCCGGCCGGGTCGTTCAGCCAGGTGTAGGTGTCGGCGACACCCGCGTACTCCGCTCCCTTGGTCAGGAAGCCGTGGAGCAGGTAGCCGCAGATCGTGCCGGCGCCGAGCACCGTGAACCACGTGCGCCGACGCGGTACCCAGGACAGGAAGGCGGCCGTCAGCAGGACGGAACAGCCGAAGAGCGCGAACGTCATGACGACGCCGGTCCACCACGGTTCCCCGATCTCCTGGGCGCTGGAGCGCCGGAAGAACCACTCGGTCCGCAGGCGGGTCGACGCCCAGTAGGCGAAGGCGAGCGCGCCGACGAAGAGAGGTATGGCCAGCAGCCGGATCTCACGGCGTCCCAGGAGCTGGAAGTGTTCGGCCTTCAGGCACAGACCGAGCACGAAGAACGGAAGGAACTGCAGAACCCGCTGGAGGTTGAGGTCGTCGCCGAAGCCAGGGGTGACGGAGGCGAGTACCGCGACCGTCAGCGCGACCGCCAAGGGGTGCCGCAGTTGCTGCCACAGCGGTGTGGTGAGCCGCCAGATGAACAGGGCGGCGAGGAACCAGGTGAGCAGCCACGGATCGAGCAGGCTGATGGGATGGTCGGGCGCGTCGTCGGCGTACCGCTTGAACACGGAGTAGGCGGTCTCGAAGACGACGTACGGAACGACGATGCCACCGACCAGGCGCCTGATCTGGTGAGGCCGGGCGGTGAAGCTCCGCGACAAGTAACCGGAGATGATGATGAACGCCGGCATGTGGAACGTGTAGACGAGGACGTACAGCGCCCTGGTGGCGCGGCTGGTCTCCACGAGCTCCCAGGCATGCGCTACGGCCACCAGGACGATCAGCAGGTACTTCGCGTTGTCGAAGAACGCGTCACGCGTACCGCCGTGAGATGACGGGCCGCTGTCTTGCGTTGCCGCCTCCAGAGCTGGGGAACGGACTTGTGTGACGGCATTCGGTATGTCGTTCGACAAGACGCTACCCTCTCGTTACAGAAGAGATTCCCGAGGGCGCTCAGGCGCCGAACCGACGACACAAGTCACCGGCCGCGGCGCGGAGCGACAGCCTCAGGCACCGGCGACACTCACCCCATCCGCACGCAACGGCCGTGAGGGCGATCATCTGTCACTCACTCTAGCAGCCTATTTACCTGGTCTTTGCCGAACCATGGTGATTGCTTTACATGTCACCGGCTCGCCCAGCAGCTCTTCGAGCCGAAGGTCCACAGAAGTGCTGATCAACCGATCGATGGCCGACGGGATCAGGTATGCACTCTCACCTAGGGAGAGATATTAGCCTGCTCCCTGTCGGCGGTCGTCCTACTCGTGGGCGGCGATGAGGTGGTCCAGTCGGGCGGTGGGGAACTCCCGCTCGAAGGAGCCCGCCTGCCAGCCGTCGGGGAACAGGGCGAGCTGCGCCTTGTCGCGGATGCGGGTGAGGGCCTCACCCTGGACGATCCGGGAGCGGTTGAGGGCTTCTGCGCCGGCCGTGTCGGTGGCACGGGCCAGGCGGTAGGGCAGCGTCTCCAGCTTCACGGGGGAGGAGAACTCCCCGGCCATGCGGGCGCTGACGACGTCGAACTGCATCGGGCCGACCGCGGCCAGTACCGGCGCCTGGTCCCCGCGCAGGTCGGAGACCAGGACCTGGACGACACCCTCCTCGTCCAACTGGGCGATGCCGCGCCGGAACTGTTTGGACCGGCTGAGGTCTACCGGGCGGGCCACGGCGAAATGCTCGGGGGCGAAGGTGGGCATCGGCGGGAACACCGTCGACTGGCCGGCGTAGAGGGTGTCGCCGACGCGCAGGGCGGTGGCGTTGACCAAGCCGACCACATCGCCGGGATAGGCGATGTCGACCATGGAACGGTCCTGGCCGAAGACGCTGTGCGCGTACTTGGTGGCGAACGGCTTGCCGGATGCGGCCTGGGTGACGGTCATGCCGCGCTCGAAGATCCCTGAGCACACGCGCATGAAGGCGATCCTGTCCCGGTGGGCGGGGTCCATGTTGGCCTGCACTTTGAACACCAGCCCCGAGAAGGGGGCGTCCACCGGGCGCACGCCTCCGCCTTCCACTTCACGCGGGCCGGGCGGCGGGGCCAGGTCGACGATCGCATCCAGCAGCAGCCGCACGCCTATGTTGGAGATCGCCGCGCCGAAGAAGACCGGCGTGGTCCGGCACGCCAGGAACGCCTCCTGGTCGTGTACGGCACCGTCGATCTGGAGGAGATCAAGCTCCTCAACCGCCTTTCCCCAGTCCGCGCCGTCCTCCAGAGCAGCCCGATCAGCCGAGACGGGTTCCTCGATGGCTTCGCGGGCACCGCCGGGGGTGCGGGCGTAGCGCAGCATCTGTCCCGGCCTCCGTACGTCGATCAGTCCCCGCAGGTATCCGGCGTCGCCGACCGGCCAGGCGACGGGGGTGGGCTTGAGGCGGAACTCGCGCTCGATCTCGTCCAGCAGCTCCAGCGCCTCACGGCCGGGCCGGTCCCACTTGTTGACGAACGTGATGACCGGGATACCGCGGTGCCGGCAGACGTCGAAGAGCTTGCGGGTCTGCTCCTCCAGGCCCTTGGCGGCGTCGATGAGCATCACCGCGCAGTCCACCGCGGCCAGCACGCGGTAGGTGTCCTCGGAGAAGTCGGCGTGGCCGGGGGTGTCCAGCAGGTTCAGCACGCATCCCCGGTGGGCGAACTGCAGTACCGCGGAGGTGACGGAGATGCCGCGGGTCTTTTCCATCTCCATCCAGTCCGAGGCCACTCCGCGCCGCCCGGCTTTGCCGTGCACCGCGCCCGCCTCGGTGATGGCGTGTGCGTGCAGGGCGAGGGCCTCGGTCAGGGTGGACTTGCCCGCGTCGGGGTGGCTGATCACGGCGAACGTGCGTCGGCGGGCCGCCTCGGAGGCAGCCCATTCACTGGTGGAGCTCATCGCGCCGCCTCCGTGTCCGCCGCGGCCGTGGCGTCCACGAGCCGGGCCAGGTGGCCGTGCAGGGAGCGGGCGAAGTCCTCCGCATGGCCCAGCTGCCGCCGCAGGTCGTCGCACCGCGCGTCGGCCTTCACCCAGTACGTACGCAACCGTTCCACCAGTTCCTCGTGTGCTTGCTCGTGGTCCTCCGGCAACGGCCGGCCGTCGTCGGGGAGTTGATCCAGTACGTCCAGCAGGGCGCGGATGTCGTCGAGGCAGAAGCCCAGCGGCCGCATTCGCCGCAATAGCGCCAGTCGGCGCACCTCGGCCTCGGTGTAGAGGCGGAAGCCACCCATGCTGCGCTCGCTGGGGGCGACCACTCCGATGTCCTCGTAATGACGGATCGTCCGCAGCGACAGTCCTGTGCGTTCGGACACCTCGCCGATCTGCATCAGCTTCTCGCCCACGGCTTCACCGCCTCACCTCGCGTGCCGGCGCACTTGCCGGACTCCAAACCTACCCTCTCGTTAGGGTAGGTTTGCAACCGAGTGGAACCGAGGGCAGCCGCGGACAGGCTGCCGTCGTCGTCTCGGCAGCGTCGCCTCACTCCCCCTCGGGGTGGCGCTGCCGTCCGCCCACCCGCCGAGAGTTCCCTCCCGCGCGCCCGACGCCCTGCCTTGCGGCTCGGTAAAGCAGTTGCC
>NZ_POUC01000438.1 GCF_002891435.1 Streptomyces cahuitamycinicus | reverse complement strand
CCATGATGGCCGGAGACGGGGTATCAACATATCTGGCGTTGACTTTTGGCACGCTGTTGAGTTCTCAAGGAACGGTCGCTTCCTTTGTACTCACCCTCTCGGGCTTTCCTCCGGGCGCTTCCCTTCGGTCTTGCGTTTCCGACTCTATCAGATCCTTTTCGATCCGATTCCCTGTCGGCGGGATTTGCCGTGCGGCCCGGGCTTTCGCCTGTCGGCCTTTCGACATTCACTACGTTAGCCGATTCCCCGTCCAACTCATAATCGAGTCTGCCGGCGTCGAATTCAGGCATGCGGGCACGCCGAATTCGCCCCTGCTGAGGGGAGTCGTTGGGTAGTGGTTTTGTCGCTTCCGGCTGCTGGCGATTGCCATACCCGGTTCAGCGGCTCGGACTACATTACGCACCCTGCCAGGGCGAGTCAACTTCGGCGGCGCCTCGGGACATGGGCCCGGTAGGGGCTCACCGTCGGGTCGTTGGCGACCCAGAAGCGCCAGGGGTGCACGGCTCCGTCGCCTCCCACGCCGGTGCGGGGACCGTTCAGTACCTGGTCGGAGGGGACGGGAGTGCCGGTCAGCATGCGGAGCGGGGTGTCTTCGGACGTGCACGCGTCCGTGCCGTCGAGGGAACGGTCGACGTCGAGGGCCGTGGCCAGGCGGGCCGGTCCTTTGGCCAGTTCCTTGTCGTTGCGGGCCGAGAGTCGCCGGGTGCGGGCCAGTTCGGCGCCCTCGATGATCTCGCCGGCGCGGAGGAGGACCGCGCTCGCCCTGCCCTCGGGGCCGCAGACCAGGTTCATGCAGAACCACATGCCGTAGGTGAAGTAGACGTACACGTGACCGGGTGGACCGAACATCACGTCGTTGCGGGCCGTGCGTCCGCGATAGGCGTGGGAGCCGGGGTCGTCGGCACCGTCGTAGGCCTCGACCTCGGTGAGGCGGAGGGCGATCGGACCGTCCGGGGTGCTGCGAACCAGGATGCGGCCCAGGAGGTCGGGGGCGACATCGAGGACGGGCCGGTCGAAGAACTCCCTGGACAGGGGCGTACGGTCGGGGGTCGCGATCATGCCGTCCGAGGGTACTGGAGACGCCGGATGCCGCGGGGTGGCCGTCGGACGCCGGCCTTGCCAGGGTGGGGCATGGAACCGGCCACGGCCGGATCGCGTTTGTAGGGATCAAGGGATCCACCCGTAGTGGGCGAGAGGGAGAGACATGGCGTTCAAGAAGCTGCTCGCGAGCCTGGGGGCCGGCGGGGCTTCGGTCGAGACCGTGCTGCACGAGGTCAACGTCGTCCCGGGCGGTGTCGTCCAGGGTGAGGTGCGGATCCAGGGCGGGTCGGTCGACCAGCAGATCGAGGGGCTCTCGGTCGGGCTGCAGGCCAAGGTCGAGGTGGAGAGCGGCGACCAGGAGTACAAGCAGGACATCGAGTTCACGAAGTCGCGGCTGGGCGGGGCGTTCGAGCTGCAGGCGAACGCCGTGCACGCGGTGCAGTTCGGTCTTGAGATCCCGTGGGAGACGCCGATCACGATGATCGACGGTCAGGCGCTGCGCGGCATGAACATCGGGGTGTCGACCGAGCTGGAGATCGCGCGTGCGGTGGACTCCGGTGACCTGGACCCGGTCAACGTGCACCCGCTGCCGGCGCAGAAGGCGATCCTCGACGCATTCATCCAGCTGGGCTTCCGGTTCAAGAACGCGGACATGGAGCGCGGTGTCATCCGGGGTACGCGGCAGAAACTGCCGTTCTACCAGGAGATCGAGTTCTACCCGCCGCAGCAGTACCGGGGACTGAACCAGGTCGAGCTGAGCTTCGTGGCCGACCAGCACACGATGGACGTGGTGCTGGAGATGGACAAGAAGCCGGGGCTGTTCAGCGAGAGCAGCGACACCTTCCGGTCCTTCCAGGTGGGTCTCAACGACTACCAGGGGACCGACTGGACCGCTTACCTCAACCAGTGGCTCTCCGAGGTCGGCAGCAAGCGCAACTGGTTCTAGGCAGGCCCTAGGCTCGGGAGTGACTGCAGGAAACGATCAGGAGGTACCGAGGTGACCGAGCTCAAGCGGCGGCCGCTCCCCCACGACTTCCATCCGCCCGTTGCGTCGTTCACGGTGACGAGCGCGGACATCGAGGAAGGTGCGGCGCTCAAGGACGCTCAGGTCCAGGCGGCCGGCGACACCTCGCCGCAACTGCGGTGGGAGGGCTTCCCGCCCGAGACCAAGAGCTTCGCCGTGACCTGCTACGACCCCGACGCTCCGACGGGCAGCGGGTTCTGGCACTGGGTGCTGTTCGACATCCCGGCATCGGTGACAGAGCTGCCGGCCGGTGCGGGCAGTGGCAAGTTCGAAGGTCTGCCGGAAGGTGCGGTCCACGCTCGTAACGACTACGGCGGCAAGGAGTTCGGCGGGGCCGCGCCGCCGCCCGGGGACGGGCCGCACCGGTATGTGTTCACGGTGTACGCCGTGGATGAGGAGAAGCTCGGGCCGGACGCGGACGCGTCGCCGGCCGTGGTCGGCTTCAACCTGAGGTTCCACACGATCGGGCGGGCCCAGCTGATCGGTGAGTACGAGGTGCCCGCCGAGGGCTGAGGAAGCCGCCTGTGATCCCGGCGTTCACGGGACGTTTGCCCGCTCCTGGTCTTGGAATTGATCAGGAGCGGGCATTTTTGTTGCCGGGGGTCGCGGGGGTCACCCCCCGCGGGAGCAGCAGATATTGCGTTGTCCATCTCGGCGTGCCCGGCCAGAGTTGACCTCAGCCCGCCAGGGGGTGGGCCGGTGCACACGGGAGGTGGGCTGGTATGCGGGACACGCTGGTGCTGAACGCGAGCTTCGAGCCGCTGTCGACGGTGACGTTGAACCGAGCCGTCGTTCTGGTGCTTCAGGACAAGGCCGTCGTCGAGCAGGCCCACCCCGAACTGCGGATGCGGGGAGCCGCGGTCGACATACCGGCGCCCCGTGTGATCAGGCTCTGCCAGTACGTACGGGTGCCGTTCCGAAGACGAGCGCCGTGGTCGAGGCGGGGCGTGCTGATCAGGGACCGGCACCGGTGCGCGTACTGCGGGAGGCGGGCGACGACCGTGGACCACGTGGTGCCGCGGTCGCAGGGGGGTCAGGACACGTGGCTGAACACGGTGGCCTCGTGTGCGCAGGACAATCACCGTAAGGCGAACCGGACTCCGGAGCAGGCGGCGATGCCGCTGCTGCGGCAGCCGTTCGAGCCGACTCCGGCGGACGCCATGCTGCTGGCGCTGGGGCAGGACGACATCGACGCGCTGCCGGAGTGGCTGGCGCAGCCCGCGGCCTAGAGCGGTCGTACGGAGGGGTCCGCTTCCTTGGGGAAGCGGACCCCTCCGTTTGTGCCGGGTCAGTCGATGGACGGCTTCTCGCGGCGCTCCTGGGCGGGGACGCCGGCTTGGGACGCGCCCCCGTTGCCGCCGGAACCGCCGCCGAGGCCGCCGAAGTTGCCCATGGCGCCGGAAAGGCCCTTGAGTGCGTCGCCGATTTCGCTGGGGACGATCCAGAGCTTGTTGGCGTCGCCCTCGGCGATCTTGGGGAGCATCTGGAGGTACTGGTAGGAGAGGAGCTTCTGGTCCGGGTCGCCGGCGTGGATGGCCTCGAAGACCGTGCGTACGGCCTGGGCCTCACCTTCGGCGCGCAGGGCGGCGGCCTTGGCCTCACCTTCGGCGCGCAGGATCTGGGACTGCTTCTCACCTTCGGCGCGCAGGATCTCGGACTGCCGGACACCTTCGGCCTGGAGGATCGCGGCGCGCTTGTCGCGGTCGGCGCGCATCTGCTTCTCCATCGAGTCCTGGATGGAGGTGGGCGGTTCGATCGCCTTGAGCTCAACGCGGTTGACGCGGATGCCCCACTTGCCGGTGGCCTCGTCGAGGACGCCGCGCAGGGCCGCGTTGATCTCCTCGCGCGAGGTGAGGGTCCGCTCCAGGTCCATGCCGCCGATGATGTTGCGGAGCGTGGTGACGGTGAGCTGCTCGATCGCCTGGATGTAGCTGGCGACTTCGTATGTGGCGGCCCGTGCGTCGGTCACCTGGTAGTAGATGACGGTGTCGATGTTGACGACCAGGTTGTCCTGGGTGATCACCGGCTGCGGCGGGAAGGGCACGACCTGTTCGCGCAGGTCGATGCGGTTGCGGATGGTGTCGATGAACGGGACGACGATGTTGAGGCCCGCGTTGAGTGTCCGCGTGTAGCGCCCGAAGCGCTCGACGATGGCCGCACTGGCCTGTGGGATGACTTGGATCGTCTTGATCAGGGCGATGAAGACCAACACCACCAGAATGATCAGGACGATGATGACCGGTTCCATCGTCGTTCCCCGTATCCCTTCTTCGCTTCGGCGCGTTCGGCAGATCTCATGGTTGTCGGAGATCTTGCTGGTCGAGTCTGACAGACCGTCGTGTGGCTGGCGAGGAGTTCACCCCAGTTGCGTCCTGCGAGGTCACATGACGATCGCGGTCGCTCCCTCGATGTCCACGACATCCACTTCCTCGCCTGATTCGTATGCGCGGTCGGTGTCGAGGGCGCGGGCCGACCAGACCTCTCCGGCCAGCTTGATCCGGCCTCCGGAGGCGTCGACGCGTTCCAGGACGACGGCTCGTCTGCCCTTCAACGCCTCCACGCCCGAGGCGAATTGGGGTCGCTGAGCACGGTGCCGGTTCGCGATGGGCCGTACGACGGCGATTCCCGCGGCCGAGATGACGGCGAAGACCACGACCTGGGCGACGGCTCCGCCGCCGAAGACGCCGGTGGCCACCGCCGCGGCGACGGCGCCCACCGCCAGCATGCCGAGTTCGGGCATCGCGGTCACCACGAGCGCGATGCCGAGCGCTGCCGCGCCGATCAGCCACCACAGCCATGCGTCGATTTCCACATGGTCATGGTAGGTCCGCGAGCCCTCTCGCCGACAGGGCACCCGCGGTGTGAAATCCCGTTCCGACTCAGGGATTTGCGCGGCGCGGGGTGGCTCAGGAGAGCGGGAGGCCCTGCGCGGTCCAGCGATCGCCCGACTGTTCGACGACGAGCGGGAGGCCGAAGCAGAGGGAGAGGTTGCGTGAGGTGAGTTCGAGCTCCAGCGGGCCGGCCGCGAGGACCTTGCCCTGGCGGATCATGAGGACGTGGGTGAAGCCCGGGGGGATCTCCTCGACATGGTGGGTGACCATGAGCATCGAGGGAGCGATCGGGTCGAGGGCGAGACGGCCGAGGCGGCGGACGAGGTCCTCGCGACCGCCGAGGTCGAGGCCGGCGGCGGGCTCGTCGAGGAGGAGCAGCTCGGGGTCGGTCATCAGGGCGCGGGCGATCAGGGTGCGCTTGCGCTCGCCTTCGGAGAGCGTGCCGAACCTGCGGTCCAGGTACTCGCTCATGCCGAGGCGGTCGAGGAAGGCCCGGGCGCGCTGCTCGTCGATGTCCTCGTAGTCCTCGTGCCAGGTGGCGGTCATGCCGTACGCGGCGGTCAGGACCGTCTCCAGGACCGTCTGGCGCTTGGGGAGCTTCTCGGTCATGGCGATGCCGGCCATGCCGATGCGGGGGCGCAGCTCGAAGACGTCGGTGCCGGGGCGGCCGAGGGTCTCGCCGAGGATGGTGGTGGTGCCCGCGCTGGGGTAGAGGTAGGTGGAAGCGAGGTTCAGGAGGGTGGTCTTGCCGGCGCCGTTCGGGCCGAGGATGACCCAGCGCTCGCCCTCCTTGACCGACCAGGAGA
Source organism: Streptomyces cahuitamycinicus (assembly GCF_002891435.1). Classification (GTDB taxonomy): domain Bacteria; phylum Actinomycetota; class Actinomycetes; order Streptomycetales; family Streptomycetaceae; genus Streptomyces; species Streptomyces cahuitamycinicus. The sequence goes on along the minus strand of NZ_POUC01000438.1, from coordinate 730 downwards.
CCTGGTCCACCAGAGCCCGGCCCTCACGGACCACGGATACGTCCTGAAGCTCCAGAACATCGCTCATGAGCGCGTTGTCTCCCCTTGCAGTGTGGCCGGTCTCGGCTGTCGCGTAAGCCTGTGGCTCGGTCCGCCGCGCCGGTGGGCGCAGCCCTCCATGAAATCTACGCCACCGGTCGGCCGGGGCATTCCCTCGGTCCGGTCCTTGGAGGGTCCTAGGCTGGAGGCATGCTTTCGGAACCACGTGCTGGACGTCTCGCAGCTTGGGGAAATGCCCTTTTGGCCGGACTTGTCTCGCCCGATGACGCTGTCCTGGCCGTCGTCGGCGCGGACGCGGTGCACAGGGTGGAGGGGCTGCCGGGTGAGTCGGGGCAGGTCGGGCTGACACTCGCGCTCGGGCGGCTGCGGACGCTCGGGGTGACCGGGCTGCGGGTGGCGCTGCCCGCGCCGGGCCATCCGCTGGGGCTGAGCGGGCCGCCGGAGTTCAACGCGCGTGCCCTGGAGGCTGAGGAGGCGGTGGTCTGTCACGGAGCCGGGTACGGGCTGGTGCCTGACGTGTACGAGGCCGGGCCCGAGGGAGTGCAGGTCGAGGTGGTGTGGCATGTGCTGCCCGTGCGGGAGGCGCCGCCCGCGGATGTGCCGTCGCTGAGCGAGGCGGAGCGGGAACTGGCGGAGGCCCTGCGGGAGGCCACGGAGGCGCTGACGCGACTGGACGTTGCCGGGTCGGGCC
>NZ_POUC01000437.1 GCF_002891435.1 Streptomyces cahuitamycinicus | reverse complement strand
GAGGAGGCGGGTCGCGGGGTGGCGTGCGGGTCGGACGGGCCAGGGCCCGGACCGTGGGACGCGCCGGAACCGCTCCCCGCCTCCCGCACGACCGCCCTTCGGGTCGAACGCGGGGCGCTGGCCGCCGGAGGCAGTTCCTCGGGGTCGATGCGCGTCAGCAGATGACTGTCGACCCGCAGCACCGCCCGTACTCCGCCGTACGGCGACGGGGAGGTCAGGTCCACGCGCAGATCGAACTGCCGGGTCAGCCTGCCGACGGCCGCCAGCCCCATGCGCGGCGGGTCGCCGAGCTCGGTCAGCAGGATCGGGTCCGAACCGGCGACCATCCGCTGGGCCCGGGCGCGCTCGTCCTGGGTCATGCCGAGGCCGGCGTCGTCCACGGTGACGCAGACCCCGTGGTGGACAGCCTCCAGATTGACCACGACCTCCGTGTCGGGCGCTGAGTGCCGCAGCGCGTTGTCGAGGAGCTCGGCCACGATGATGGCGACCGGCTCGACGGCGTGGGACACCAGGGCCGTACCGGCCGGGAGGTGGTTGCTGACCCGGACGCGCCGGTAGCCCGCGAGCCGGGCCTGACCGCCCGTCACCGCGTCCACGAGGTGGGATTCCTCCCGGGCGAGCCCCACCCAGGCCCCGCACACCACCGCGGCGATCTGGGCGCGCCGCAGCGACTGCTCGTTCTCGTGGTCCAGCTCGAACAGGGTCTGCGCCAGCTCGGGGTCGTCGTAGCGCTGCTGCAGCCCGCGCAGGGCGTCCTGCAACCGGTACAGCGCCGCCTGGATCTCCCGGGTGGCCCCACGCATCCCGGCCTGCGCTGCCGCGTCTATCCGGGTGCGCTGCGCGGCCAGTTCGGCGTGGAGCCCCTTCAAGACCCGTTCCAGGGCGGCACCCAGCGGCGAACCGGCCAGCTGCGGGTTCAGCGGGCCGGGCACGGTGACGTGGGAATGTGCGGCCTGCCGGGCCGCAGCGGGCACCCGCCGCGCCGCCAGGTGCTCGACCTCGGAAGTGAACGCCCGTGACGTCCCGTCGAGTTGCGCCCGCAACGCCGCTGTCTTGGCGCGCTGTGCGGCCAGTTGCCGCCGTGAGCGCAGCAGGCCGCCGCCGAGGGCGAACGCGGACAGTGTGCCGAGGGCGAGGGCGCCGACAGCCAGGTCCGGTACTTCGATCATCGAGTCGATTCCAGGAGGGAGTCGGGCAGGGTCGGGTCCGGGGCGCTCTGGCGAGCCACCCGCAGCACAGTACACACCGTCATCGACCGGTCTCGCACGGTGTCCCGCCACTTCCTTCCGAAAGTGACCGGTGTCTGGGGGCTTCCGGGGCAACTATCTGAATTGCCGTAATGAGGAGGGGAGTTGGTGGTGCGTACAGGTCTGGCCGGTCGGCGTTCGCAAGCGTGACCCGGCCGTCACTCCACGTGACTGAAACGGGCTGTGTGCTCCGCAGGAGGACGGGTACCCGTCCGGCGCCTGAAGAGGTCCGCTCCGCGAGAAGGAGGCCCGCATGAGCAGTGGATCGGAGACCGGCGGTGTGACCGGTACGCAGGACAAGGACTACAACCTGATCTGGTATGTCGAGGCGTGCCTGAACAACGCCCTGCGTCTGGAGAGCTACATCCAGGACGCGGAACGCGCCAAGGACACCGAGGTCGCGGACCTGTTCCGCAAGGCCCAGGCGGACAGCCGCAAGGGCGCCGAACTGGGCAAGGGGCTGCTGCGCGCACGCCTCGACGGAGGCTGAGGCTCATCGGCCCCGAAGGCCCGGACCCCGCGGGGTCCGGGCCTTCCTCGCGTCAGAACCGTCGTGTCAGAACCTCCGCGTCAGAACGGTCGTGTCAGAGCCGGAGGAGCTCGTATGTCCGTGGCCCGGCCCGGTCGTCAATGGCGGATGCCACGATGCCGGCAACTCACCTGGCGCGTGAGTGACCCCGCCCCTCCGGGTACCCGGCTCGTCCCGCCAGGACCGGCCGGGCCGCCGCTCACGGCGCCGACCCGGCCGGCCGCCGGTCACGAGCCGAAGGAGCCACGCATATGACGGACGTATCCGGTACCGGCCCCGCTCCGGGCGACGACCGCAAGGTCCTCACCAACCGCCAGGGCCATCCGGTCTACGACAACCAGAACCAGCGCACCGTCGGCGCCCGCGGCCCCGCCACGCTGGAGAACTACCAGCTCCTGGAGAAGATCAGCCACTTCGACCGGGAGCGCATCCCCGAGCGGGTCGTGCACGCCCGCGGCGTCACCGCCTACGGCCACTTCGAGGCCTACGGCACCTGGGGTGACGAGCCGGTCAGCCGTTACACCCGGGCCAGGCTCTTCCAGGAGCGTGGCAAGCGCACGGACGTCGCCGTCCGCTTCTCCACCGTCATCGGCGGTCGCGACTCCTCCGAGGCCGCCCGCGACCCGCGTGGTTTCGCAGTCAAGTTCTACACGGAGGACGGCAACTGGGACCTGGTCGGCAACAACCTGGGTGTCTTCTTCATCCGCGACGCCATCAAGTTCCCGGACGTCATCCACGCCCTGAAACCGGACCCGGTGACGTTCGAACAGCAGCCGGGCCGCATCTTCGACTTCATGTCGCAGACGCCCGAGGCGATGCACATGCTGGTCAACCTGTTCAGCCCGCGCGGCATCCCCGCCGACTACCGCCACATGCAGGGCTTCGGTGTCAACACGTACAAGTGGGTGAACGCCGAGGGCGACACCAAGCTCGTCAAGTACCACTGGATGCCCAAGCAGGGCGTGCGCAGCATGACCGAGGAGGACGCGGCCAACGTCCAGGCCGACACCCTCGGACACGCCACCAAGGACCTGTACGAGGCCGTCGCCCGCGGAGACCACCCGGAGTGGGAGCTGCTCGTCCAGATGATGGACGACCACGACCACCCGGAGCTCGACTTCGACCCGCTGGACGACACCAAGACCTGGCCCGAGCAGGACTTCCCGCCGAAGCCGGTGGGCCGGATGGTGCTCGACAGGATGCCGCGGGACTTCTTCGCCGAGAACGAGCAGATCTCCTTCGGCACCGGCGTCCTCGTCGACGGCCTGGACTTCTCCGACGACAAGATGCTCATCGGCCGGACCTTCTCCTACAGCGACACCCAGCGCTACCGGGTCGGCGCGAACTACCTCCAGCTCCCCGTCAACCAGGCCAGGAACGCGGACGTGCGCACCAACCAGCGCGACGGCCAGATGACCTACCACGTGGACGGCGGGGGCGAGAACCCGCACGTCAACTACGAGCCGTCGATCACCGGCGGCCTGCGCGAGGCCCGGTACCCCACCCACGACGAGCAGGGCCCGGAGATCACCGGCCGGCTCACCCGCAAGCGCATCCCGCGCACCAACGACTACCTCCAGGCCGGGCAGCGCTACCTGCTGCTGGAGGACTGGGAACGCGACGACCTGGTGAAGAACTTCATCGGTCAACTGTCCCAGTGTGACCGGGCGATCCAGGAGCGCATGGTCTGGCACTTCCTGCTCGTCGAGAACGACCTCGGCCTGCGGGTCGGCGAAGGACTGGGCATCGGCCCGGAGGACGTGGCCGGACTGGAGCCGCTGGCGAGCCAGGACCTCACGGACGACGACCGTGAACGCCTGGCCAAGCTCGGCAAGAACGAGCCGCGCGACGTGGAGGGCCTCACGATGACCCACTGCGTCCCCGACGCACGGCACGTCGTGACCCGCTGACGGGTCACCCTTCCAGAGCCGAACGGACCACCGCGAGGGCCTGTTCCGCGTAGCCCCGGCCGGACAGCACGGCGTGCACCAGCAGCGGGAACGGCTGGTGCACGCCGACGCGCCCCGACCAGCCGTCCGCGAGCGGCGTCACCTCCTGGAAGCCGTCCAGCACCCGCTCCGGAGGGGGACAGCCGAACAGGCAGCATCGCCGGATCCGTCTCCCGCTGACCGCCCGCCCGGTGAGCCGGTCCGCGAGATCCGGACAGACGGGCATACGAGCTCCTTCTCGCCCTCAAAGAGCCTCTCGACTCCAGGACATGGGCCACGCGCCGGTCACGCGGGACGGTGAAATCCCGCCGCCGGCCGACAGAACCGGCCACCGCCGGGGGAGCAGTCGGGTCATGACGAGTTCACCGTTCCAGCGCACGATCGCCCTGCCTGCCCCCGTGTGCGAACAGGCCGCACAGCACCTGGAGCAGGCCGCGCACCGGGCCATCGACGGAGCCGCGATTCCCCTGAAGGCGTTCCGCACGGCCGCCGACAACGACTTCATCCTGCCGGTCTCGGTCGTCGAACAGGCGGCGTCCTGCCTGCTGGTCCTCGCCACCGAGACCGCCCAGACCGTACGCCCGTCCGCTCTGCGCGCCACCATCAGTGTGGCGCTGCGGCTGCGCGACGCCGTACAACTGGCCCATCAGCCCGCCCTCAGCAGCAGGTTCTGGTGAGGGCGGGCCCGGTCCCTCAGGCCGTGCGGAAGGCGACCAGGACCTGCTTGTGGCGCAGCGCCTCCAGCGTGGCGTGCTGCCGCCGGGCCCGTTCGATGAGCTCGTCGAGCTGCCGGGCGTCGAGGCGTTCGTCCGTGGTGGCCAGATCGCGGAGCGTCTCCCAACCGGCCATCATGCCCTCCACCCCGAGCGCCAGCGCTTCCAGCTCCCACAGTGTGCTCAGCGGGGACCGCCGTACCAGGCTGCCGTTGCTCTTCAGCCGCCCCACCTGCTCGACCGCCCGGCCCGCGTAGACCTTGTAGCGGCGTACCGGGACGTCCAGGCGGCGCATGACGTGCAGCAGGCTCATCCGGTCGTCGGCGATCTCGGCGGCGACCGGCGCCAGCGCGTCGGCGAGCGCCGAGCCGCGGCACGAGCGCAGCAGGTAGCGAACACGTGCGGTCCCCGCGGTGGCACCGGCGAGATGGTCGTTGAGGTAGATGCCCAGCAGGGACATGTCGGTGGCCGGGGCACGCCGGGCGCCCGGCGAATCCGCTCGCTGTTCCGTCATGACGCGGCTCCTGTCGTACTCCGGTCCTGCTCCACGGCCACCGTCGTGGTGATCCGTACGAGGCAGGGAGGGCGGGGTGTCGAGCCGGTCCCGAAGCGCACGGGGGGCTCGACCGGGGCGAGGGCGCCGAGGCTCTCGCCCTTGTAGGTGACGGTGGCCGAGGTGACCGGGTGCAGATCCCGGGCGCCGTACCACTGGTGCCGTCCGGACCGGGCACTTCCGTGGGTGCGTGCTCCCAGCAGCAGGCGGGCGGGCCGGTCCCACAGCGCGATCCAGCCCGGACGGGCGGCGAGCCGGTCCGGGACCGCCCGCAGGGCCAGACCCGACAGGTTCCGGCGGCCGGTACGGAAGCGCAGGTGGAGCGGCGCGGCGGTGACGGTCCAGTGCCGGTGGTCGGCGACCCGCACCTCGACCGGTACGACCCGCACCTCGTCGAAGACGTACGTCCCGGCGACGAAGTCCGCCGTCTCGCCGGTGGGAGCCAGCAGCAGCCGACGTCCGTCGGCCTCCTCGACCATCACATCGCTGAACGGCCCCCACGGCGACCGCGTCCAGTGCCCGAGCACCACGCGGGCACCGGACGTCGTGCCGATTCCCGCGATCCAGCCGTCGAAGCGCAGCGAACGCACCGGCGCCCGGGTACCTGCACGCCGGGCCGGACCAGCGGATTCGCGACCGTGAGGGAACACGCGGGCCGGGTGCCCGGCCCCTCTGCGGCGAAACGGGCCGCCGCCCGCGGCGCGGCGTCGCACCGTCGGCCGGTGTGGCCGAGGCCACATCCTGGAAGAGGTCCCGGTCACGTCCGGGCGCGGGAAACGGCGGTTACCGTCGACGACCAGATCCCCGCTCCCTTCCCTCGGACGGCCCGGCAGTGCAAGCAGATCTCTCCCCGGTCATAGCGGCCACCGCCCAGTGGCTGACCCGTGCCTTCCCCGCCTCCGGCGGCGCCCTGGCCTCCGCCCTGTGCGAGGTCCAGGCCCGGCAGGCCGTGACCGTCGCGGCCTGGCTCCGGTACCCGACGGCGATGGACGCCGCCCTGCTCGACATGGCCGGACCCGGCGGCTCCGGGCGGCTGGACTGGATCACCGGCGTCGACGCGACCCTCGGCGACGACACGGACGCACACGCCTGGCGCACCTGGGTGGACGAGGTCGTGGCCAGCTGGGCGGCGTGCCTGCTGACCGACCCGGAGCTGGCGGCCCGGGCCGTGGCCGCCCTGGCCGACGGCAGCCACGGCAGCGACGGCAGCGACGGCAGCGACGGCAGCCAGGGCACCCCGGTACCGGCCGAGTTCCGCCGCCTCATCGCCCCCGACGACCGCGACCGGAGCGCCGCGGTCCTGCTGCGCCACCCGGACCTCCTCGCCCCCGTCGCCGACCTGCACCAGAACCAGCTCCTCGACCGCCTGAACCCGGGCCGCACCCTGATCGCCTGACGCCCCCGGGCTCCACGGCCACCGGCCGGCACCCGCACCGCACCGCACCTCGCGGCCGGTCTCTGCGGC
>NZ_POUC01000436.1 GCF_002891435.1 Streptomyces cahuitamycinicus | reverse complement strand
GTCGGCGACCGCGTCCAGGAAGGCGCGTACCAGTGCTTCCGGTTCGGGCAGCCGGATCCGGCCGGGGCCGGGCAGCGGCACGGCGTGGCCCTCGTGGGGCAGGGCGGCGGCGACGGCGCGCAGGTGCCCGACGTCGTCCGGGTCGAGGGGGCCGGCGCGCCAGGCGTCGTGGCCCGTGGCGGTCAGGCCGGGCAGCAGCCTGCCGCGGGCGGTCAGCCGCAGGGCGTGCAGGGCGGCCGCGCCCCAGCAGGCCGTGGCGGGGTGGGCCGCCGGGTCGTGCCGGGCGCGCACGAGGAGCGGCAGGGCCGCGTCGAGCGGGAGGGTCAGCGCGGGGGTGGTGCGCCGCCGGACCCCGGCGGCGCCGTGCCGTCGTACGACGGTCAGCTCGGCGGCGGCGGTGTGCTCCGGGTCCCCGGCGGGCAGGGGTTCGCCCTCGGGGTCCCAGAAGGCGATGCGTCCCTCGCGCGGGAGGGGCGCGGGCAGGAAGACGGCCGGGAGGCGGACCGGGACCGTCACGTCCCCGGCCCGTTCGGCTGTCGGAGCCGTCTTACCCATACGTCCTGCCACCTCCCGCCCCGCATGTCGGATCAGTCGTCTCCGACTCTACGGGCGGGCTCTGACAATCAGCCCCGGCACCGGCCCAGGCCTCCCGGCACCGGCATCCGCATCGGCACCGGCACCGGCACCGGCACCGGCACCGGCACCGGCACCGGCACCGGCACCGGGCCGGAGGCTAGGGCACGGTCCGGGCTACGACGTACACCCAGGGGTAAGCGGGGTTGGACAGGTCCACGACCACGTCGTGGGTCGGGGCCGGGTTCTTCTGCCGGTGGACGAAGCCGTACCAAGCATCGGTCGTGGCGAACTTCCAGCCGGTGACCTTCCGGTCGCGGGCGCCGATGGTGACGGCGCCCTGCTTCAGGTCCTTCCGGGTCACGCCCAGGCCGGTCAGGTAGGCGTCCAGGCCGGCGGCGTTGGTCTCGAACTGGGTGTAGAGGCGGCTGGTCTTCCAGTTGTTGGTCTCGTAGTACGCCACGTGCCAGGCCGGGTGCGGGACGGGTACCTGGTAGATCCGGCGCTGGAGCTTGGAGGGCCAGCCCTCGGTCAGGCCGGTCGCCGAGTACTTCGCCTCCTTGTCCCTGCCGCTGTCGCGGCTCTGGTTCGCGGAGATCACGAGGTAGCCGGCCGGGACGCCGATGAGCAGCACGATGATCAGCAAGGTGAGGGCCCTGCGGCGGATCATGTGACGGCGGTCCTCGACCGGACGGTCCGGCTCGTCGGGCCAGGATCCCTGGTGGGGCAGGGATGCGGTCACGGCGTCTCCTGGGTACTGCGGAGCGACTGCGTGTACCGCTCGTACCGCTCGTAGCGCTCCACGCGGCGGCGCTTGGCCCGGCGGAAGCGGCGGGCGACCAGCCGGGCGAGGTCGGCGGCGCCGACCATGCCGGCCTCGGGCCCGAGCTGGGCCCGGACGATACGGGCCTCGGGACGGTAGCCGCGGCCGGTGAGGTGCCGCTTGAAGGCGTCCCGGGCCGGGCCGATCAGCAGGTCGTCGGCGGCCGAGACACCGCCGCCGATCACGAAGCAGGACGGGTCGAGGGCGGCGGCGAGGTTGGCGATGCCGACGCCGAGCCACTGGCCGATGTCCTGGAGAAGCTCGATGCACATGGCGTCGCCGTCACGGGCCAGCTCGGTGATCATCGGACCGGTGATGTCGCCGATGCTGCCCTTGACGTGCTCGATGATCCCGTACGCGACGGGCGAGTCGGCGGCGGCCAGCTCGCGGGCCTCGCGGACCAGGGCGTTTCCGGAGCTGTACTGCTCCCAGCAGCCGCGGTTTCCGCAGGGGCAGCGGTGGCCGCCGGGCACGACCTGCATGTGGCCGAACTCGCCGGCGACGCCGTACTTGCCGCGCTTGACCTGGCCGTCCTCCAGGATCGCGCCGCCGATGCCCGTGCCGAGGGTGATCATGACGAGGTGGTCCTCGTCGCGGCCGGCGCCGAAGCGCCATTCCGCCCAGGCGGCGGTGTTGGCGTCGTTGTCCACGAGGACGGGGACGGAGAGCCGTCCCGAGAGGCGGTCGCGGAGCGGTTCGTTGCGCCAGGACAGGTGGGGGGCGAACAGCACGCGGTTGCGGTCGGCGTCCACCCAGCCGGCCGCACCGATGCCGACGGCGTGCACGTCGTGCCGGTCGGAGAGGTCCAGGACCAGCTCGGCGATGGTGTCCTCGACGACCTTGGGGCTCTTGGACTTGTCCGGGGTCTCCGTGCGGAGCATCTCCAGGATGTTGCCGTCGGCGTCGACGACGCCCGCCATCACCTTCGTACCGCCGATGTCGATGCCGACCGTGGGCACGCGGGGCGCCGTGAGGTGCGAGCGGCGCTCCCTGGTGCCGACGGTGCGGAGCACGGTGGCACGGCGGGAGCCGATGGGGGCGGTGAAGTCGCGGTAGGTGCTCATCGCCGCCGATTCTGCCTCACGGTGAGGGCGTGTGCGGAGCGGGGCAGGGGCGCGGTGGTGCGGATCATTGCCGGGTGCGGTGAGTGGTGAGTTGCTCGCGCCCACGCGGCGCAGCCGCACATCGGCACGGCCCCGCGCCCCTCAGCGGCATGACCGTCACGGCCGTACGAGCAGCTGGAACTCGAACGAATAGCGCGTCGGGCGGTAGGTGTGTGTGCCGTACTCCACGGCCCGGCCCGTGTCGTCGAACGTGACGCGTTGCATGGTGAGCAGCGGCGCGCCCGTCTCCTCCGCCAGGCGGTCCGCCTCCGCCGTCGTCGCCGCCCGGGCGCCGATCGACTGGCGGGCGCTGTGCAGGGTGATGCCCGCCGCTCGCATCAGGCGGTAGAGGCCCGTGGTCTCCAGCTGGTCCGTGTCGAGGTCGAAGAGACCGGGGGGCAGGAAGTTGCAGAGGTAGGCCATGGGCTCGCCGTGGGCGAGGCGGAGGCGCTCCACGCGGTGGACGTCGCTGTCCTCGGCGACACCGAGTGCGGCGGCGACCTCGGCGGAGGCGGGGACGAGCTTGTTGACGAGGACCCGGGTGGCCGGGCGCTGGCCCGCCGCTTCCAGGTCGTCGTAGAGGCTGCTGAGCTCCAGTGGGCGTTTGACCTGGCTGTGCACGACCTGGGTGCCCACGCCGCGGCGACGGACGAGGAGGCCCTTGTCGACGAGCGACTGGATGGCCTGGCGGACGGTCGGCCGGGACAGGCCGAGCCGGGCGGCGAGTTCGATCTCGTTGCCCAGCAGGCTGCCGGGGGTCAGCGTGCCGTGCTCGATCGCGGCCTCCAGCTGCTGGGACAGCTGGAAGTACAACGGCACGGGAGAGCTGCGGTCCACGCTCAGCTCGAGCTGCACGGTCGGGTCCACTTCTGGTTTCGGCACGGGCCGAGCGTAGCTCCGCGCGCTGTTGACGGGAAGTCGTGTAGTCAGATTGTCCGGACATACAGATTGACAGCGGCGAGTTGGGCACGCACTTTGTTTTCATGCGCATCGGCGTCATCGGTACGGGCCGCATCGGCACCATCCACGCGAACACGCTCAGCCGTCATCGCGACGTCGGCTCCTTGATCCTCACGGACGCGGACTCCGCGAGGGCCCAGGAACTGGCGCACCGGCTGGGTGAGACGGCGGCGCCCGGCGTGGAGGAGATCTTCCGCTGGGGGGTCGACGCGGTCGTGATCACGACGGCGACGTCGGCCCACGCCGAACTGATCGGTCGGGCAGCACGCTCGGGCCTGCCGGTGTTCTGCGAGAAGCCCATCGCGCTGGATCTGCCGGGGACCCTGAGCGCGATCTCCGAGGTCGAGACGGCCGGGACGGTTCTCCAGATGGGCTTCCAGCGCCGCTTCGACGCGGGCTACACGGGCGCGCGCGAGGCCGTGCGCTCCGGCCGGCTGGGGCGGCTGCACACCGTGCGGGCCCTGACCAGCGACCAGGCGCCGCCGGACGCCGCGTGGCTGCCGCTGTCCGGCGGGCTGTACCGGGACACGCTGATCCACGACTTCGACGTCCTGCGCTGGGTGACCGGCCGGGAGGTGACGGACGTCTACGCCGCCGGGTCCGACGCCGGTCCCCGGATGTTCCGCGAGGCGGGCGACGTCGACACCGCCGCCGCGCTGCTCACCCTGGACGACGGCACGCTCGCCACGCTCACCGCGACCCGGATGAACGGGGCCGGCTACGACGTGCGCATGGAGCTCGCCGGGGAGCGCGACCAGATCGTGGTCGGCTTGGACGACCGTACGCCGATCGCGTCCACCGAGCCGACCGGGCCACCGGCAGCGGACAAGCCGTGGACGGGCTTCCTGGAGCGCTTCGGCCCCGCCTACGAGGCCGAGCTGAACGCGTTCGTGGAGGTCGTCCGGGGCGAGCGGGCCAATCCGTGCGACGGGCGCGAGGCACTGCAGGCGCTGCGGATCGCCGAGGCGTGCGAGCTGTCGCGGCGGGAGCGCAGGCCGGTGCACCTCGCCGAGATCGCCGGCACCTCCCCCGCGTTCGTCTGACGGCGAGCAGCGGCGGTCAGCGCTCTTCCTGCTCCTCCTCCAGGAGCCCCGCGTCGTAGGCGAGCAGCGCGATCTGCACCCGGTTGTTGAGGTCCAGCTTGGCCAGGATGCGCGAGACGTGTGTCTTCACGGTGGCGACGCTCATGAACAGGCCGGTGGCGATCGCGGCGTTGGACAGGCCCCGGCCGACCGCGACGGCGACCTCGCGCTCGCGGTCGTTGAGGACGGCCAGGCGTTCTCGGGCGCGGATGCGGCGGGTGTCGGCCGCGGTGCCGACGGCGTGCCGCATCAGCTGGCGGGTGACCGTGGGCGACAGGACCGGGTCGCCGGCCGCGACCCGGCGCACCGCCGCGAGTATCTCGGCCGGCGGGGTGTCCTTGAGGACGAACCCGGCGGCACCCACGCGCAGCGCGCGCAGCACCTGCTCGTCGGCGTGGAACGTGGTGAGCACCACCACCTGGGGGGCGTCGGCGCGGGCGCGCAGCCGCTCCGTGGCCGTGAGACCGTCCACCGTCGGCATCCTGATGTCCATGAGCACGACGTCCGGGCGGGTGCGGTCGACGAGGGCCTCCGCCTCGGCGCCGTCGGCGGCCTCGCCGACGATCTCGATGTCGTCGGCGCCGCCCATCATGAAGGACAGCCCGGCCCGCACCAGCGGATCGTCGTCGACGAGGAGCAGTCTGATCGCAGTCATGGGCCCTAAGTAATCACGACCGGGCCGGGCGGCGGCGCACAAGTCGTCACCTCCACGGCAGCCAGGCCCGCACCTCGAACCCGCCCTGCGGGGTGGGCCCGTGCTCCAGCCGGCCGCCCGCCAGGTTCGCCCGCTCCGTGAGGCCGATCAGGCCCTGACCGGAGCCGGGGACGGGTGGCACCTCGCCCTCGGGCGGCGGGTTGTGCACGCAGACGGTGAGGCCGGTGCCCGGCGCGCCGGTGACGGTCACCGTGACCTCCGTTCCCGGCGCGTGCTTGCGCGCGTTGGTCAGGCCCTCCTGGGCGATCCGGTAGGCGGTGCGGCCGACGGAGGACGGGACGGCGGCGGGATCCTCTACGCGGTGGTTCAGGACGACCTTCATGCCCGCCTCCCGTGACTCGGCGACCAGGGCGTCCACCGCCGCGAGGGTCGGCTGCGGTCGGCCGGTGTCGTCGGATTCGCCCGCGCGCAGCACGCCGATGATCTCCCGCAGGTCCTGGAGCGCGTCGTGCGCGCTCTCCCGGATCACGCCCGCCGCCCGGGCCGTCTCGGCCGGGGGCGCGTCGGGCCGGAACTCCAGGGCGCCGGCGTGCACGCTCAGCAGGGTCAGCCGGTGGGCGAGCACGTCGTGCATCTCCCGCGCGATGGCCTCGCGGGCCAGCCGCTGCGCCTGCTCGGCCCGCAGCCGCGCCTCCGTCTCGGCGCGCCGGGCGCGGTCCCGGAGACTCACCATGAGCTGCCGCTTGGCCCGTACGAACATGCCCCAGCCGACGATCGCCACGGTGAGCAGCACGGCGAAGAGGACGATCAACAGGTAGGGGACGTCCGGTTCGGGGCGCAGCCAGTAGTAGAGCGGGACCAGCGCCGCGTTGATACCGCCCACCCAGGCCACGGAGCGGAAGGGGCGGTGCACCGCGAGGGTGAACAGGGCGATCAGACCGGCGCCGCCGGCGGTCTCCGAGACGAAGGTGACGGGCGTCATCGCCACGGCCAGCCCCAGCGGCCAGCGGCGCCGAAGCCAGACCGCCGCGCAGGCCAGGGCACCGATCAGCTGGTCGACGACGGCGAGTTCGTTGGGCACGTGGGGGTTGTCGGCGAGCGCCTCCACGGCGGTCGCGCCCACCACCACGGCCAGCAGGAAGCTGGAGAAGTCGACGACCCAGTCGCGGGCGGTGCGCCGGGGCCGCCGCCCGGCCCGCGCGGCGTCGGGGTCGAGTTCGTGCAGGAGGGCCGACGGGAAGAACCATCTGCGCCCGGTGAACAGCGCGGGCGTCTCTCCCATCGGCAGGGGGGAGGCGTGCCCCACGTCGTCACCACTCACGAGGGCCAAATCTACGCAGCAAGAGCCCGTCCCACCGG
>NZ_POUC01000435.1 GCF_002891435.1 Streptomyces cahuitamycinicus | reverse complement strand
ACACCCACGACATCCGCTTCCCCACCTCACGCCGACTCGACGGCTCCGACGCGATGAACCCGGACCCCGACTACTCGGCGGCCTACGTCGTCCTGCGCACGGACGCGCCGGACGGGCACGAGGGGCACGGATTCGCCTTCACCATCGGGCGGGGCAACGAGGTGCAGGTCGCCGCGATCGAGGCGCTGCGCGGACACCTGGTCGGCCGCGGCCTGGACGAGCTGTGCGCTGACCCCTCCACCCTGAACCGCGACCTGATCGGCGACAGCCAGCTGCGCTGGCTCGGACCCGAGAAGGGCGTGATGCACATGGCGATCGGCGCCGTTGTCAACGCCGTGTGGGATCTTGCCGCCAAGCGCGCCGGCCTGCCGCTGTGGCGGCTGCTCGCCGAGGCCGAACCCGAATGGCTCGTGCGCCAGATCGACTTCCGCCACCTCACCGACGCCCTCACCCCCGAGGAGGCCCTGACCCTGCTGCGCCGCGGCAGACAGGGAGCCGAGGAGCGCACGGCCCGCCTGCTGGAGCGCGGCTACCCCGCCTACACCACCTCGCCCGGCTGGCTCGGCTATGACGACGAGAAACTGACCCGGCTCGCGGCCGAGGCCGTCGCCGACGGATTCCGGCAGATCAAACTCAAGGTCGGCGCCGACCTCGACGACGACATCCGCCGCTGCCGCGTGGCGCGTTCCGTCATCGGCCCGGACGTCCGTATGGCCGTCGACGCCAACCAGCGCTGGGACGTCGACGAGGCGATCCGCTGGACCAAGGCCCTCGCCGAGTTCGACCCGTACTGGATCGAGGAGCCCACGAGCCCCGACGACATCCTCGACCACGCGGCGATCCGCCGGGCCGTCGCTCCCGTGAAGGTCGCCACGGGCGAACACGTGCAGAACCGCATCGTGTTCAAGCAGCTCCTCCAGGCCGGCGCGCTCGACGTCGTCCAGATCGACGCGGCCCGCGTCGGCGGCGTCCCCGAGAACCTCGCGATCCTGCTGCTCGCGGCCAAGTCCGGTGTGCCGGTCTGCCCGCACGCGGGCGGCGTCGGCCTGTGCGAACTCGTCCAGCACCTGTCGATGTTCGACTACGTGGCCCTCACCGGCACCACCGAGGACCGCGTCATCGAGTACGTCGATCATCTGCACGACCACTTCCTCGACCCGGTGGTGATCCGCGAAGGTCACTACACGGCACCCACCGCGCCGGGCTTCTCGGCGGCCATGCGGCCCGAGTCGCGCGCGCGGTACACCTACCCGGGCGGCGCGTTCTGGGCCGCCGACCTCGAAGAGACGCAGAAGGAGCAGGCCGGATGAGCGACTTCGAGGGGCTGAAGGCCCTGGTGACGGGCGGCGCCTCCGGCATCGGCCGGGCCACCGCGGAGCTCCTCGCCGAGCGCGGCGCCCAGGTCGCCGTCCTCGACCTGGACCCGTCGTCCGTCGACAAGCCGCTGCTCGCCCACCGCGCGGACGTCACCGACGACGCGTCCGTGCGCCAGGCCGTCACGGCCGCGGTCGCCGGCCTCGGCGGCGGCCTCGACGTGCTGGTGAACAACGCGGGCATCGGCGCCCGGGGAACAGTCGAGGACAACCCCGACGACGAGTGGCACCGCGTCTACGACGTCAACGTGCTCGGCATGGTCCGCACCACCCGCGCCTGCCTGCCCCACCTTCGCGCCTCAAGGCATGCGGCGATCGTCAACACCTGCTCCGTCGCCGCCACCGCGGGCCTGCCGCAGCGCGCCCTGTACAGCGCCACCAAGGGCGCCGTGCACTCCCTCACCCTCGCCATGGCCGCCGACCACGTCCGCGAGGGCATCCGCGTCAACTGCGTCAACCCCGGCACCGTCGACACCCCCTGGGTCGGCCGCCTCCTCGACGCCGCACCCGACCCGGCCGCCGAACGCGCCGCCCTGGAAGCCCGCCAGCCCACCGGCCGTCTGGTCTCCCCGGCCGAGGTCGCGGGCGCCATCGCCTACCTGGCGAGCCCCCTGTCCGGCGCCACCACCGGCACCGCACTGGCCGTCGACGGCGGCATGCAGGGTCTGCGGCTGCGCCCGGTGGCCCGGTGAACCGGCTCGGCGGCAGCGGCGTCGAGGTCAGTGCCCTGTCCTTCGGCGCCTCCGCCATCGGCAACCTGTACACCGAGGTCGCCGAGGAGCAGGCGCACGAGGCCGTGGACGCCGCCTGGCAGCGGGGCATCCGCTACTTCGACACCGCACCGCACTACGGCCTCGGCCTGTCCGAACGCCGTCTGGGCGCCGCCCTGCGCGGGCGCCCCCGCGACCGGTACACGATCTCCACGAAGGTGGGCCGCCGCCTGGAGCCCTGGGACGGCACCGGCGACGACCTGGCGGGCGGCTTCGCCGTGCCCGCGACCCACCGCCGCGTGTGGGACTTCAGCGCCGACGGCGTACGCCGCACCCTGGAGGCCAGCCTGGAACGACTCGGCCTCGACCGGGTCGACGTCGTCTACCTCCACGACCCGGACGACCACGCCGAGTGGGCCTTCCGTGAGGGCTACCCCGCGCTGGAGAGGCTCCGCTCCGAGGGCGTGGTCGGCGCGATCGGCGCCGGGATGAACCAGGCGGAGATGCTCACCCGCTTCGTCCGGGACACCGACGTCGACGTGGTCCTGTGCGCCGGCCGCTACACCCTGCTCGACCAGAGCGCCCTCACCGGCCTGCTGCCCGCGGCCCACGAACGCGGCAGGTCCGTCGTCATCGGCGGCGCCTTCAACTCCGGTCTGCTGGCGAACCCCGCACCCGGCGCCACGTACAACTACACCGCCGCCCCCTCCGCGCTGGTAGACAAGGCCCTGCGGCTGAAGTCCGCCGCCCACCGCCACGGCACCACACTGCGCGCCGCCGCCCTGGCCTTCTGCGCGGCCCACCCGGCCGTCGCCAGCGTTCTCGTCGGCGCCCGCTCCGCTCACGAAGTGCGCGACTGCGCCCACCAGTTCGCCGCCCACGTCCCGGCCGCCTTCTGGCAGGACCTGCGCGCGCGGAGCCTGCTGCCCGACCACGCCCCGGTACCCGGCGAGGAGCCGTCATGAGAGTCACCCCCCACACCAGGGTCCGCGCCGACCGCGTCGCGGAGTACGAGGCCGCCCAGCGCGAGGTTCCCGAGGAACTCACGGACGCCGTCCGCGCCGCCGGGGCGACCTCCTGGACCATCCGGCGCAGCCGCACCGACCTCGTCCACGTCCTGGAAGGCGAGGACTGCGCCCGGCTCCTCGCCGAACCGGAGGGACTTCCGGTCGACGTCGCCCGGCAGGCCCGCATGGCCGACCTGCCGGACGTCGTGCACGACCACTCCGGCGACGGCGCGGACGCCGGCCTGCCCGTCGTCCAGGAGCTGCCGTGATGACCGTGGTCGACGCACACCACCACGTGTGGGACCTGTCCGTACGGGACCAGGACTGGATCACCGGCCCCGAACTCGCCGCGCTCCGCCGCGACTTCACCATGCAGGATCTCGAACCGGAGGCGAGCGCCGCCGGAGTGGGCGGCACGGTCCTCGTCCAGACGGTCACCGTGCCCGGGGAGACCCCCGAACTCCTCGCCCTGGCCGACGGACACGACCTGATCGCGGGCGTCGTCGGCTGGACCGACCTCACCCGCCCCGACGTCGCCGACGAACTCGCCAGGCTGCTCGAACTCCCCGGAGGGCGGTACCTCAAGGGCATCCGCCACCAGGTCCAGGGCGAGCCCGATCCCGGGTGGCTGCTCCGCCCGGACGTCCGACGCGGACTGGCCGCCGTCGCCGACGCCGGGCTGGTCTACGACCTCGTCGTCCTGCCCCACCAGCTCCCGGCCTGCGTCCGGGCCGCCGCGGACCTGCCCGGCCTCACCTTCGTCCTCGACCACCTGGGCAAACCACCCGTCGCCTCCGGCGCCCTCGAACCCTGGGCGTCCGGCCTGCGCGCCCTCGCAGCCCTGCCGAACACGGCCGCCAAGCTGTCCGGCCTGGTTACCGAGGCCGACCTCGCCTCCTGGACCGTCGAGGACCTGCGCCCCTACGCCGACGTGGCCCTGGAGGCCTTCGGGCCCGGCCGGCTGATGTACGGCTCGGACTGGCCGGTGTCCACACTCGGCGCGACGTACGGCGACATCCTCGACGCCACGCGCCGGCTGACCGACCCGCACGACCACCCGCAGGTCTTCAAGACCACCGCCACCCGCGTCTACGGCCTCTGAACCGGTCCCGCCAGACGAGTCGGCGGCAGGTACTCCCGTACGAACGTCCGCTCCCAGCACGCGCCCGTCTCCCGCAGCTCGCGCCACGTCGTGTAGCGGTACCGGAACAGGCGGGCGCGCACGTACCGCGGGGGCTCGTCCGGCGGGAACGGCGAGCGGCGCAGCAGCTTCAGGGTGTCCCGGTCGTTCTCCAGCAGCCGCTCCACCAGCGTGCCGAACCAGGAGTCGGCGTAGGCGGGGGAGAGGGCCGCGAACCACATCAACCAGTCGAGCCGCAGGTGATAGGGCGCGAACTGGCGCGGCCAGCGCCGCGGGTCGCCCGGCTTGCCCTTGAACTCGTACTCCCGCCAGTCCGAGTCGGCACGCGGTGCGTCATCCGTGGTGCCCTCCACCACCACCTCGTACCGCACCCGGCTCACGCTGCCGAACGCCCCGTAGGTGTTGACCAGATGGAGCGGGTCGAAGGAGCGGTTCATGACCTGGCGGCGGGACAGCATGTTGCGCACCGGCTGGTAACTGAGGCCCACCAGCAGCGTGGCCACCGCGAGCACCACCATCACGAACCACAGTGGTGCGTCGGGCACCTCCGGCGGATCGGCCGGGAAGCGCACCGCCGACAGGGCCAGCACGATCGTGATCCAGTTCAGCCAGGAGAAGTTGCCCGACAGCACCAGCCACACCTGGGTGACGATCATCAGCGACGCGGCGGCCGTCGCGACGGGCTGCGGGGTGAACAGCAGGAACGGCACCACGAGCTGCGTGACGTGGTTCGCGGCCACCTCGACGCGGTGCAGGGGCCTGGGCAGATGGTGGAAGAACCAGCTCAGCGGGCCTGGCATGGGCTGGGTCTCCTGATGGTGGTCCAGGCAGGTGAGCTCGCGCCAGCACGCGTCACCGCGCATCTTGATCAGCCCGGCGCCGAACTCCACGCGGAACAGGATCCATCGCAGCAGGAACAGCACCACGACCGGCGGCGCCACCTCGTCGTTGCCGAGGAACACGGCGAGGAAGCCGACCTCCAGCAGCAGCGACTCCCAGCCGAACGAGTACCAGGTCTGCCCGACGTTGACGATCGACAGGTACAGCACCCAGGGCACCAGCCACAGCAGCATCCCGCCCCACAGCGGAAGCAGCGAGTCCAGCCCGGCCAGCAGCGCCGCCGCCACCGCGCAGCCCGCCCAGGCGCAGAGCGCGAAGAAGCGGTCCGAGTAATGCCACTGGAACAGGCTCGGGGCCCGCCTGAACGGCACCCGCCCGACGAACCGCGGCACCGGCAGCATGCCGCGCCGCCCGATCAGGGCGCGGAACTGGAGGGCCGCCGTCAGGAACGCCACCAGATACACGGCGGCCAGCGCCCGCTGGAAGACCAGCCGGGTCAGCCAGTAGTCGGATGCGGTGAACCACTCCACGGCCGTGCGCTCCTCCCTGTGCGGCGCATGAGCCCGGCGTCACGCGCCGTGAACAATCGCTCCGGTTGCGTGACCCGAGTGAGCGAAGCAAACAATAGTGACGAACGGCCGGAAACGGGCCGAGGTGAGCGGGAGGGCGAGGTGCGGACACCCACCGGGACCTTCGTCCTGGCCTGCGTGCTCTCGACGGCGCTCCTCCTCTCGGGCTGCGGCGGCAGCACCGTGAACGGCGGCACCACCCACCTCGGGGACGACGCGGCCACCGGTGGTGAACTCCTCCTCCAGCCGGCAGCCGACCCGGGGCCCGACCCCTTCACGGATTCCACGGCCCTCACGGCGGCTACCCCGTCCCCCGCCCCGCGAACGCCGGGTGGCACCGGACGGGCCTTCACCGACGCGGGCGGACCGCGCTCGCTCTCCGGCGGAACGCCGGGCCTGTACGGCGGCACCGAGCGGACCGGCAGCTGTGACATCGGCCGGCAGATCGGCCATCTGACCCGGGACCCGGCCAGGGGCCGCGCCTTCGCCCAGGTCGCGGGCATCGCCCTGGCGTCCGTCCCCGACCATGTGCGGGCACTGACGCCGGTCGTCCTGCGCGCCGACACCCGCGTCACCGGCCACGGATACCGGGCCGGACGGACCACCCGCTACCAGTCCGTCCTCCAGGCCGGCACCGCCGTCCTGGTCGACGACCATGGCCTGCCGCGCCTGCGCTGCGCCTGTGGTAATCCGCTGCGCCCTCCGACGGCGCGGCACGGCACGCCGGTGACCCGAGGCACGCCCTGGCCCGGTTACCGCCCCGGCGGGGTGATCGTCGTGACCCCGGCCCCACGGGCCGTCACCGGCTTCACGATCATCGACACCGCCTTCAGGACCTGGATCGAACGCCGTACCGGCCACGACGTACGGCACGACCGGGCCCTGCCCCCACCGGCCTGGGTGACACCCCCGCCGCAC
>NZ_POUC01000434.1 GCF_002891435.1 Streptomyces cahuitamycinicus | reverse complement strand
CCCCCGTCCCATTTCCGACGCACCCATTGACGCCCTCCCAGCCCCCACATACCTTCCTCTCCGTCGAAGCGCTTCGACGTCTCGCATCGAAACGATTCGATGATCCCTGCGTGACGCCCCCACGACGAGCGTGACGAGCACGACTCACCGGGACAGTGAGCCATCCCACTCCCCTGGAGGCACTGAATGATGACGGCACGAAGACGTGTGGTGGCGACCGCTGCGGCGGTTCTGAGCGGGGCTCTGCTCCTGGCCTCCTGCGGCGACTCGGACAGTGGCGGATCAGACGGCAAGACGCTGAAGCTGTGGCACTACGAAGGTCCGGACAGCGCGATGGGCGTGGCCTGGAACGCGGCCATCAAGGAGTTCGAGAAGACCCATCCGGGGGTCAAGGTGGAGTTCGAGGAGAAGGGCTTCGAACAGATCCAGAAGACCGCCCCGATGGTCCTCAACTCGGACGACGCTCCCGACCTCATGGAGTACAACAAGGGCAACGCGACGGCGGGACTCCTCTCCAAGCAGGGGCTCCTGACCGATCTGTCCGCCGAGGCCACCAAGCGGGGCTGGGACAAGAAGCTCAGCTCCGGGGTGCGGACGACCAGCCAGTACGACACCAACGGCGTGATGGGTTCCGGAAAGTGGTACGGAATCCCCAACTACGCCGAGTACACGATGGTGTTCTACAACAAGGATCTCTTCAAGAAGTACGGGATCCAGGAACCCACCACGTTCGACGAACTCACCGCCGCCATGGACAAGTTCGTCGACGAGGGCATCACCCCGCTCGCCAACGCGGGCGCCGAGTACATGGCCGGGCAGTACCTCTACCAGCTCGCGCTGTCGAAGGCCGACCGCGCGTGGGTCGACTCGTACCAGCTCTACAAGGGCAAGGCCGACTTCCACGACGCCGCCTGGACCTACGGCGCCGAGACCTTCGCGGACTGGGTGAAGAAGGGATACATCAGCAAGAAGTCCAGCGGTACGAAGGCGGAGGACGCCGGGGTCTCCTTCATCCAGGGCAAGAGCCCGATCCTGTTCTCCGGCAGCTGGTGGTACGGCCGGTTCGCCGCGGAGAACACGTTCGACTGGGGCACCTTCCTCTGGCCGGACTCGGACATGACCGCCGGCTCCGGCGGCAACCTCTGGGTCGTCCCCAAGGGCGCCAAGAACAAGGAGCTGGCGTACGACTTCATCGACATCACCATGTCGAAGAAGATCCAGAACCTGCTCGGCAACAAGGGCGGCGTCCCCGTGGCGGCCGACCCCGCCGGCATCACCGACCCGCAGGCCAAGGCGCTCATCGCCAACTTCAACACGCTCTCCGAGAGGGACGGCCTGGCCTTCTACCCGGACTGGCCCGTTCCCGGTTTCTACGACGTCCTCGTCTCCGAGACGCAGAAGCTGATCACGGGGAGCGCGAAACCGGAGGCCTACCTGGACGCGGTCCAGGAGGCGTACGACAAGGGCGCGCCGAAGACGTGACAGCCACCGTCGAACGGGGAGCACGGGGCGGCCGGGTCACCGAGAAGCATCAGCACGCGAAGGGCCCGCGCCGCCCCCGGGACTCGTACACCCTGTTCCTGCTCCCGGGGATCCTCGCCTTCTTCGCGATCATCATCGTGCCGTTCCTGATGAACACGGGCGTGAGTTTCACCGAGTGGCAGGGCGTCGGCACTCCGAAGTGGGCCGGGCTCGCCAACTACAGGGAGCTGATGGGCGACTCGGAGTTCTGGGCGTCCTTCCGGCACAGCCTCTTCATGGTCGTGGCGATGGCGGCGGTACCGACGGTGATGGGGCTGGTTCTCGCGGCCGCCCTGTTCGACTTCGTCGGCAAGCACTTCGGGACGAAGACGGTCGCCGTGCTCCGCGCCTGCTTCTATCTCCCGCAGGTCCTGCCGATCGCGGTCGCGGGCATCGTCTGGAGCTGGATCCTCGCGCCGGAGAACGGCTCCCTGAACGAACTCCTGAAGGCCATCGGGCTCGGCGACCTCCAGCAGGACTGGCTCGGCGACCCCGACATCGCGCTCTACAGCGTGATGGGCGTGATGGTGTGGGTGCAGATCGGCTTCCCGCTGGTCATCTTCATGGCGGGGTTGCAACGCGTGGACCCGCAGCTGTACGAGGCCGCCGAGCTGGACGGCGCCGGCTGGTGGCGGCGGTTCTGGCACGTCACCCTCCCCCAGATCCGGCCCGAGATCTACGTCGTCCTCCTCTGGTGCACCATCGCCGCGCTCAAGGTCTTCGGCGCGGTGTACGTCCTCACGAAGGGCGGGCCCGGCGGTGCGACCAACGTCCCCTCCTACTTCTCCTTCACCACCTTCTTCGAGAAGACCCAGGTCGGCTACGGCGCTGCGATCTCGACCGTGCTGACCGTGGTCATCCTCGTGCTGGCGCTCATCGGCCTCAAGCTCCAGACCCGCGCCGAGGACGCCGAGGAAGGGCTCCGCACATGACAGCCGTACAAGCCGCGCGCACCAAGTCACGCCCGCCCGTCCGCTCCGTCGTCGGCCGCTATCCCGTCCTCGTCGCCCTGATCATCGGGGCCCTGTTCATGGTCCTGCCCTTTCTGATCGTCACGGTCAACGCGGTGAAGTCGCCCGCCGAGTACTCGGCGAACGGCCCGCTCAGCCTCCCCGAGGGCATCTACCTGGACGGCCTGAAGGACTTCTGGGAGCGCGTCGACTTCGGCCAGAAGCTCGTGAACTCCGTACTGATCAGTGGCAGCGTGGCCCTCCTGGCCGTCGTCCTGTCCGTGCTGAACGCGTACGCGATCGGCGTCGGCCGCGTCAAGGGCCGCACCTGGGTGCTCGCCTTCTTCGTCCTGGCGAACATGCTGCCGCAGGAGGCGCTGGTCTACCCGGTCTATTACCTGAGCAAGGAAGCCGGCCTGTACGACACCCGGTTGAGCGTGATCATCGTCTTCACCGTGATCCAGGCCGCGTTCGGTACGTATCTCCTGTCCGCCGTACTCGGCCAGTTCCCGCGCGAGATCATCGAGGCCGCCAAGATCGACGGGGCGAACAAGTGGCAGGTGCTGTGGCGGATCGTGGTTCCCGTCAGCCGCCCGACCATCGGCGTGCTGCTGGTCTTCTTCTTCATCTGGACCTGGAACGAGTTCCTGCTGCCCCTGGTCATGCTGATCTCCAATGACAACCAGACCGTGTCGGTGGCGCTCGGCGTGCTCCAGGGCCAGCGCCTGATGGACGCCACGATGACGAACGCCGCCGCGCTGCTGGGCGTGCTGCCCGCCATCGTCTTCTTCCTCGTCTTCCAGCGGACCCTCACCCGTGGGATCGCCGTGGGCGCCGTCAAGTAAGGGGTACGGGCGTGAAGTTCACCGATGGCTACTGGCTGCTGCGCGAGGGCGTGACCGCGGCCCACCCGGTCGAGGTCCTCGATGTGACCGACGGGTCAGGCACCCTGGAGATCCATGCGCCGACCCGGCCCATCCGCCACCGCGGCGACCTGCTGAAGGGACCGGTCGTGACGATCAGCGCGCACGCGCCCATGCCGGACGTCATCGGTGTCACGTTCACACACTTCGAGGGCGAGGAGCCGCACGGGCCCCAATTCGATCTCAGCGAAATGGAGTTCACGGCTCACACCGGGTACGACGAGGAGTCCGCGACCCTCACCGCGGGCGCCCTGTCCATCAAAGTGAGCCGCACAGGGCCCTGGCACGTCGACTTCCTCGCGAACGGCCGCACCCTCACCTCCAGCGGCCCCAAGGGCATGGGCATCATGCGGGACGCCGGCACCGGCGGCCACTATCTGCGCGAGCAGTTGAACCTCGGCGTGGGCACGCAGGTCTTCGGGCTCGGCGAGCGCTTCGGACCGCTGGTCAAGAACGGCCAGGTCGTCGACATGTGGAACGCCGACGGGGGCACGGCCACGGAACAGGCGTACAAGAACGTGCCGTTCTACCTGACGGACGCGGGCTACGGCGTCTTCGTCGACCATCCGGGCCGGGTGTCGTTCGAGGTCGGCTCGGAGGCGGTGTCCCGGGTTCAGTTCAGCGCCGAGACACAGCAGTTGACGTACTACGTCATCTACGGTCCGACCCCGAAGGACATCCTCCGCAAGTACACGGCCCTCACCGGCCGCCCGGCGCTGCCACCCGCCTGGTCGTTCGGGCTGTGGCTGTCGACGTCCTTCACCACCTCGTACGACGAGACCACCGTCACCTCCTTCATCGACGGCATGAAGGAGCGTGAACTCCCGCTCTCCGTCTTCCACTTCGACTGCTTCTGGATGCGCGAGTTCAACTGGTGCGACTTCGCATGGGATCCGCGGGTCTTCCCCGACCCGGAGGGGATGCTGGCCCGCCTCAAGGAGCGCGGCCTGCGCATCTCCGTATGGATCAACCCGTACATCGCGCAGCGCTCGCCGCTCTTCGCGGAGGGCAAGGCCCTCGGGCATCTGCTGAAGAGGCCGGACGGCGGTGTCTGGCAGTGGGACCTGTGGCAGCCGGGGATGGCCCTGGTCGACTTCACGAGCGAGCCCGCCCGGCAGTGGTACGCGTCGAAGCTGGAGGCGCTGCTCGCGCAGGGCGTCGACTGCTTCAAGACGGACTTCGGGGAGCGGGTCCCGCTCGATGTCGCGTACGCGGACGGCGGCGACCCCGAGCGGATGCACAACTACTACTCGTACCTGTACAACCGCACGGTCTTCGACGTGCTCAGCAAGCACAGGGGTGAGTCCGAAGCCGTCGTCTTCGCCCGCTCGGCGACGGCGGGCAGCCAGAAGTTCCCCGTGCACTGGGGCGGCGACTGCGAGGCGACGTACGAGTCGATGGCCGAGTCGCTGCGCGGCGGGCTCTCCCTCGGTCTGTCCGGGTTCGGCTTCTGGTGCCATGACATCGGCGGCTTCGAGGGCACACCGACGCCCGCCCTCTTCAAACGGTGGATCGCCTTCGGCCTGCTGTCCTCGCACAGCCGGCTGCACGGCAGCTCCTCCTACCGCGTCCCTTGGCTCTTCGACGAGGAGGCCGTGGACGTCCTGCGCCTCTTCACCCGCCTGAAGCTGCGCCTCATGCCGTACCTGTACGAGGCCGCCCGGGCCGCGCACACCGAGGGCGTGCCGATGATGCGCGCGATGGTCCTGGAGTTCCCGGACGACCCCGGGTGCGCGCATCTGGAACGGCAGTACATGCTCGGCCCCGACCTGCTGGTCGCGCCGGTGTTCTCCGACGAGGGAGACGTCTCGTACTACGTCCCCGAGGGCACTTGGACCCACTTCCTCAGCGGGCAGCCGGTGACCGGCCCGCGCTGGGTACGCGAGCGGCACGGCTTCCTGAGCGTTCCGCTGCTGGTCAGGCCAGGTGCGGTGATCCCGGTGGGGGCTGTGGAGGACCGGCCCGACTACGCGTACGCCGACGGCGTCACCCTGCGCGCGTACGAGCTCGGGCGTGGCGCCCAGGTGACGGTGCCCGTTGGAGACGTGACCTTCACCGTGGTCCGCGAAGGGCACACGCTGCGGGCTTCCTGCAGCGACCCCTCGGTGCCCTGGGGGCTGGCCTCGGGCGGGCGTGAGGTGCGGGCGAAGGCCGGCACGGGATTCCTGACGGTGGAGCGCGGCTGATGGTCAAGATCACCGATGTGGCGCGGCACGCCGGGGTCTCCCCCAGCACCGTCTCGTACGCCCTGAGCGGCAAGCGCCCGATTTCCGAGGAGACCCGGCGGCGCATCGAGGCGTCCATCCGCCAGCTCGGCTACAGTCCGCACGCCGGGGCCCGGGCGCTGGCGAGCAGCAGGTCGAACGTGCTGGCGCTGGTGATTCCCCTACGGGCCGGCATCCATGTGCCGGTGGTGATGCAGTTCGCGGTGTCGGTGGTGACCTCCGCCCGTCAGTACGACCACGACGTGCTGCTGCTGACGCAGGAGGAGGGTGAAGCGGGGCTGCGGCGCGTCGCGGACACGGCACTGGTCGACGCGCTGATCGTGATGGACCTCCAACTCCACGATCCTCGGCTGCAGTTGCTCCGCGCCCTGGACCGGCCCTCGGTACTGATCGGATTCCCTCAGTCGCCCGATGGGCTGACCTGCATCGACCTGGACTTCAGGGCGGCGGGTGAGCTGTGCGTCGAGCATCTGGCCGGGCTCGGGCACCGGGTGATCGGGCTCGTGGGCTCGCCGCCCGAGGTGTACGTACGGGAGACGGGGTTCGCCCAGCGCCTGGTCCAGGGCTTCACCGCCGCGGCCGACCGGAACGGGCTGTCCTCCTCGGTCCACCCCTGCGAGTCGACGCCCGCGGCGGCCCGTCAGGTCGCCGAGCAACTCCTGCGGGAGCGGCCCGCGTTGACTGGTGTCGTCGTGCACAACGAGCCGATCCTGGAGCCGCTGATCGACGCGTTCGAGGGGCTCGGCCTACAGGTCCCGGGGGATCTGTCGGTCACGGCGATCTGCCCGGACGAACTGGCCGAGCGCGCCCGCGTCCCCGTCACGTCGATCGCCATACCGGCCGCCGAGGTGGGCGCCGGGGCGGTGGACCTGCTGATGAAGAAACTCGGCGGCGGTACCGCACCGGAGGTGACTTTGCTGTCACCGCGGCTGACCGTGCGGGCCAGCACCATGCCCCGCCCTTGAACCACCC
>NZ_POUC01000433.1 GCF_002891435.1 Streptomyces cahuitamycinicus | reverse complement strand
GACGGAAGCAGCCCCCGCCCCGGGTCGGCGCCCTCGCGCGATCAGGCCCCGGCCTCTTGGCCCCGGCGCAGCCGGAGGGTGAGGATCTGGAAGGGCCGCAGCGTGACGGCGACGGTGCCGTCGGTGATCTCCGCTTCCTCCAGCGGCCGCTCCAGCAGGTCGGTGACCTGCGCTCCGGCCAGCGGGAACCCGGTGCGCAGGGTGCCGGTGGCCCGGCCGCCGCGCGACTCGTAGAGGCGTACGACGACATCGCCGGAGGCGTCGTCGGCGAGTTTGACCGCCTCCACGGTCACGCCCTCGCCCTCGGTGGAGACCACCGGTTCGGGGGCGCCTGCCGCCTCGGCCACCCGGAGCGGCAGGTTGAGGGCGTAGCCCCCGGCGACGGCGTCCTCGATGGTCGCGCCGGGCAGCAGCGCGTAGGTGAAGCGGTGGCGGCCCTGGTCGGCCTCGGGGTCCGGGATGCGCGGGGCGCGGACCAGGCTGAGGCGGACGGTGGTCGTGGTGCCTCCGTCCTCGCGGACCGTGCGGGAGACGTCGTGGCCGTACGTCGAGTCGTTGATGACAGCGACGCCGTAGCCGGGTTCGCCGAGGTGCACCCAGCGGTGGCCGGAGACCTCGAAGCGGGCCGCCTCCCAGCTGGTGTTGGTGTGGGTGGGGCGCTGGATGTGACCGAACTGGATCTCGGCGGAGGAGTGCGGGGCCCGGATGTCGACCGGGAATGCCGCCTTGAGGATCTTCTCGCTCTCGTGCCAGTCGATGTCGGTCTCGATGTCGATCCGGGGGCTGCCGGCGCGGACGGTGATCGTCTGGGTGATCGTGGAGCCCTTGCCGAAGGCCCGCTCGACGCGGATGGCGCCGATCAGCGGGTCCTGCTCGGTGACCGTGACGGACGAGGCGTCCAGCAGGTCGGTGTAGCGGTTCTTGTAGTGCTTGTCGATGTCCCAGGCGTCCCAGTAGTTGGGCAGGTCCGTGTGCAGCCGGAGCAGGTTGCCCGGCTCGGCGAGGACCTCGCGGCCGGCGCGCAGGTCGTGGACGGAGGACAGGGTGCCGTCCTCGGCCACCTCCACACGGACCAGTCCGTTGTCGAGGACCAGGCCGTCCACCGTCACGGCATGCGGGGGCGCGGTGTCGGCGAGGGGCGCGGAACCGTTCGCGGGCACTTCCACGAACACCGGTGCGCCGTCGGCGGTGCGGACCACTTCGGCGCGGTCGTAGGGGCTGGTGTTGAAAACGCGGGGCTCGCCGGTGCCCAGCGCTGCCACCGCCTCGGCGGTCAGCGCGTGCAGCTCGCGCGCGACGCGGGCGTACTCCGCCTCGGCCTCGCGGTGCACCCAGGCGATGGAGGAGCCGGGCAGGATGTCGTGGAACTGGTGCAGCAACACCGTCTTCCACAGCCGGTCCAGCTTCTCGTGCGGGTAGCTGTAGCCCGGCGCGTGCAGCGCGGCCGTGGTCGCCCAGAGCTCGGCCTCGCGCAGGAGGTGCTCGGAGCGGCGGTTGCCCTGCTTGGTGCGGGCCTGGGAGGTGTAGGTGGCGCGGTGCAGCTCCAGGTAGAGCTCGCCGACCCACACCGGCGCGTCCGGGTACTCCTCTCGGGCCTTGGCGAAGAACTCGTCGGGGTGCTCGACGACGACCTTGGCGGAGCCCTCCAGGTCCGCCAGCCGGCGGGCGCGCTCCATGATCTCGCGGGTGGGGCCACCGCCGCCGTCACCCCAGCCGAAGGGCGCCAGGGACCGGCTGGCGCCTCCCTTCTCCCGGTAGTTGCGGACCGCGCGGGACATCTCCTCACCGCTGAAGCGGGCGTTGTAGGTGTCGACCGGCGGGAAGTGCGTGAAGATGCGGGTGCCGTCGATGCCCTCCCACCAGAAGGTGTGGTGGGGGAACCGGTTGGTCTGGTTCCAGGAGATCTTCTGGGTGAGGAACCAGTCGTTGCCGGCGAGCTTGGCGATCTGTGGGTAGGCCGCGTTGTAGCCGAAGGAGTCCGGCAGCCACACGCCCTTGGTCTCGATGCCGAAGTGCTCGATGAAGAACCGCTTGCCGTGGATGAACTGGCGGGCGACGGCCTCGCCGCCGGGCAGGTTGCCGTCGGACTCGACCCACATGCCGCCGACCGGCGCCCACTGGCCGTTCTTGACGGACTCCTGGATGCGGGCCCAGACCTTCGGGTAGTTGTCGCGCACCCACTCGTACTGCTGGGCCTGCGAGCAGGCGAAGATGAAGTCGTCGTACTCGTCGGCGAGCGAGGTGACGTTGGAGAAGGTGCGGGACGTCTTGCGCTTGGTCTCGCGGATGGGCCAGAGCCAGGCGGAGTCGATGTGGGCGTGGCCGACACCGGAGATCGTGTGCGCGCTGGCGTGCGCGGGCTTGGACAGCACCGGCTTCAGTGCCTCGCGGACCGCGGCGGCGGAGCCGGAGACGTCGTCCAGGTCGAGCAGGTCCATGGCCCGGTCGAGGGCGTGGGCGATCTCGTGCCGGCGCGGGTCGTGCTCGCCGAGCTCCAGCATCAGCTCGCGCAGCACCTGCACGTCGAGGTCGAGGTGCCAGACCTCCTCGTCGAGGATGGCGAGGTCGGCGCTGCGGAAGGTGTAGAGGGGCTTGTCGCCCGCGGTGAGTCTGTCGCCGAGCGGGGTGGTCTTCGAGAAGTTGTCCGCGAGGATGTCCGGGTTGGAAGCGGCCTCGACCAGGTAGTCGACCGTCTCGCCGCCCCGCGCGGGGTTGGCGATCGCCACGTACTGGTTGAGCGGGTTGACGGCCTTGAGCGGGGTGCCGTCGGTGAGGTGCACGAGGGCCTCGGCCTGGTTGCCGGGCCAGTCGCCGACGAAACCGAGGTCGATGACGGCCTCGACACGTCGGCCCGCCCATTCCCCGGGCACCTGTCCGCGCACGCGGAACCAGGTGGTGCCCCAGGGCGGGCCCCACGGGGTGCCCATCGCGAACGGCTCGTAGGAGGCGGCGGCGGCCTCCTCGAACGGGACCGGCTCACCGGGGGCCTGCCAGGCCTCCACCTCGAAGGGGACGGTGGCCGCGTAGACCGCGGTCTTGATGCGCTGGTCGTGAAGGCGCTGCACGCGCTCCTCGATGCGGCGGCTTTCGTCGTGCATGAGATGTCTCCAGGAAGCGGGAAAGCGAGCAGGCGGGAAGCGGTGGGGAAAGCGCTTACCGAGCGGCGTTCACCTAAGGTACGCCAACCCGGGGTGGACCTCTGTGTAGCCCTCGACCAGCCTGCGGGCCACGTTGACGGAGTCGACCAGCGGGTGCAGGGCGAAGGCCTTCACCGCAGTCGCGCGGGAGCCGGAGCCGGCGGCGGCCAGCACCTCGCGCTCGACCGCCTTGACCGCGCAGACCAGGCCGGTGGCGTGATCGGGCAGCGGGTCGACGGTGACGGGGTGGGCGCCGTTGGCGTCGACGAGGCAGGGAACCTCGATGACGGCCTCCGCGTCCAGGACCGACAGCGTGCGCTGGTTGCGGACGTTGAGGATCAGGGTGGTGCGCTCGTCCCGGGCGATGGCCCGCATCAGCGCGAGCGCGACCTTCTCGTAGCCGCCGGACAAATCGTCCTCGTCGCGTTCACCGGCGCCCGCTGTCTCGCGGTTCTCGGCCATGTACGTGGCCTCGCGCTCGGCCCGGGTGCGGTCCCAGACCTTCAGGGCGGGGGCGTGCGGGTTCTTCATCTCGGCATAGAAGCGGGCCTGCTGCTCGTGCAGGAACGCGCCGCGGGTCTTCTCGGCCTGCTGGTAGGCGCGTACGGCCTCGCGGTTGAAGTAGTAGTAGTGCAGGTACTCGTTGGGGATCGCGCCCAGGGAGCGCAGCCAGTCGGCGCCGAAGAGCTTGCCCTCCTCGAAGGAGCCGAGCAGATCGGGGTCGGCGAGCAGACGCGGCAGCTCGTCGCGGCCGGCGACGCGCAGGCCGCGCACCCAGCCGAGGTGGTTGAGGCCGACGTAGTCGATCCACGCCTCCCCCGGGTTCTCCACGCCGAGCACCCGGGCGATACGGCGGCCGAGGCCGACCGGGGAGTCGCAGATGCCGATGACCCGGTTGCCGAGGTGACGGGACATGGCCTCGGTGACCAGGCCGGCCGGGTTGGTGAAGTTGATGACCCAGGCGTCGGGGGCGAGCCGGGCCACGCGTTGCGCGATGTCGACGGCGACCGGGACCGTGCGCAGGCCGTAGGCGATGCCGCCCGCGCCCACGGTCTCCTGCCCCAGCACGCCCTCGGCCAGGGCCACGCGCTCGTCGTGCGCGCGTCCTTCCAGGCCGCCCACGCGGATCGCGGAGAACACGAAGTCGGCGCCGCGCAGGGCCTCGTCGAGGTCGGTGGTGGCGGTCACCTCGGGCGCGTCGGCCACTTGGGCCGCCTGCTCGGCGAGGACGCGTGTCACCGCCGACAGCCGCCCGGCGTCCAGATCGTGCAGGACGACGTGGGTCACGCGCCCCTCGGCATGGTCCTGGAGGAGCGCTCCGTACACCAGCGGCACGCGGAATCCTCCGCCGCCCAGAATCGTCAGCTTCACCGGGTTCCTCCGATAGGGCAGGCTGCGGACGGCATGTGGCGGGAACCGGACACGCGCCACCTCCTTGGACTCGCTTCAGGGCCCCGGGCCGGCTCCGGCACGGCTGGTGTCGGGAGTGCGAGAGCCCTCTGTGCGCGGAACGGCGGGGCGGCCCGGCCCGGGCGCCCGTCGGCCGGGAGGGAGTTCAAGCCTGCACCTTTCCCGCCACGACGACCTCGACGCCCGCCTCCTGGAAGGAGGTGTGCGTCACCGCGTCGACCGGCTCGTTCGTCACGACCGCGGTCAGCTCCTCGGGGCCGCAGACCTTCGCCATCCCGTGCCCCGGGAACTTCGCCGTGTCGGCGAGCAGCACCACCTTCTCGCTCGCCTTGATCATGGCTCGCTTCACCGGCACCTCCACGACCGTCGTGTCCATGACCTGACCGCCGGGCCGCACCCCACTGGTGCCCAGGAAGAGCCAGTCGGCGTGCAGCTGGCGCAGGTTGTCCTCGGTGAGGAAGCCGACCAGGGAGCGGTACTCGCGGCGGACCATGCCGCCGAGCAGGACCAGCTCGATGCCCTCGTCGTCGGCGAGTTCCTCGTAGACCACCAGGTTGCTGGTGATCACGGTGAGCCGGCGGCCGTGCAGCTGCCTGGCCAGGCGGTAGGCCGTCGTCCCGATGTCCAGCAGGACCGACTGGCCGTCGCTGATCATCGCGGCGGCTCGTTCGGCTATGGCGTCCTTCTCGGTGACGCGCACCTCGGCGACCTCGGCGAAGGGCTGGTCGCCCTCCTCCACGACGGCGCCGCCGTGCACGCGCGTGAGCAGTCCGTCTTCTTCCAGTTTGACCAGGTCCCGCCTGATGGTGGCGGGACTCACGCCCAACTGCTCCGAGAGGTCGGTCACGGCCGCGGGCCCGCCGGAGCGCAGGGCCCGCAGGATGAGGTGGTGTCGTCGTTCTGCCAGCACGGCGTGCACATTACTCGTCATCTTCAATCATCGCCATGCTTATTTCTGCTCGGGTATTGACCAATCTCGGCCAGACAGCGCACGATTCCGGTCACCGAAATGAAGAGTTTTGACGATCTCCGTCGAAGCCGTGAGCGAGAGGACACATCCGTGGACGGTGACCGGCCCGATGTGCTGCTGACCGGCCTGCTCTTCTACGACCTCGTCCTGACGGGGCTCGGCAAGCCGCCGACGCCGGGCGAGGAGATCTGGACCGGGGGCATGGGCTGCGGCCCGGGCGGCATCGCGAACCTCGCGGTGGCCGCCTCCCGCTTCGGCCTCAGGACCTCCCTGGCCACGGTCTTCGGCGACGACTTCTACGGCGGGCACTGCCAGGACGTCCTCGGCGGCCAGGAAGGCGTCGACCTCTCGCTCTCCCGTACGGCGGACGGCTGGCCCACCCCGGTCACCGTCTCCTTCGCCCACGGTAACGACCGGGCCCTGCTCACCCACGGCCAGGAGCCGCCGCACTCACAGGACGAGCTGATGGGCGACCCGCCCGACGCGCTGACCGCCCTGGTGCACATCGAGGCCCGGCCGCGCGAGTGGCTCGCCAAGGCCGCGGCGAACGGCACGCGGATCTACGCCGACGTCGGCTGGGACCCCACCCAGGAGTGGCCGACGGCCCTGCTGGAGCAGCTGTCCCTGTGCCACGCCTTCCTCCCGAACGAGGCCGAGGCGATGGCCTACACCCGCACTGACAGCGCGCTGGCCGCGCTCGGCACGCTCTCGGATCTGGTGCCGGTCGCCGTGGTGACCCGGGGCGGGGACGGCGCCATCGCCGTCGACCAGATCACCGGCGAGTACGCCGATGTCCCGGCCCTGGACACCGACGTCCTGGACGCGACGGGCGCCGGGGACGTCTTCGGCGCGAGCTTCGTCGCGGCGTCCCTCGGCGGCTGGCCGCTGGCGGAACGGCTGCGCTTCGCGGTGCTGGCGGCCGGGCTGTCCGTCGGGCACCACGGCGGCGCCCTCGCGGCCCCCGGCTGGCACGGCGTCGACCGCTGGTGGCGCTCCCTGACCGACCCGGAGCTGAAGCGGTCCTACGGATTCCTCGTGGACCGGCTCCCGGCGAACCCGGGACCGCCCGTGCACCACGCCCCTGTCACCC
>NZ_POUC01000432.1 GCF_002891435.1 Streptomyces cahuitamycinicus | reverse complement strand
GTCCCAGACCACCCCGACCTGCCGGTAGTACGCGGCGATCGGTTCCCGTACCTCCAGCCGCGCCAGCTCCTCCGTCGGCGCCTCGAACAGCTCCAGCTCCGCGTCACCCACCCACGCTCGACCGCCCTCGAAGGACGCGGCCCCGGACTCGATCAGCTCATCGAGGGCGAGCCCCTTTCCCTTCTCGATCGACGGCAGCCACCGGTGATGCGCCATGGGATGCGCGTTGACGAACCCGCCGCTCCCGGACGGCTCCCGCAGCGTCACCACAGCCTGGGCGAGACGCCGGTCCGCGGACGCCAGGGTCGCCCCGAACCGGGCCCCCGCCTCGATCCGCGGAGCGGGCCCGTAGGGATGCGGCCGCGTCTGGTGAATGGAGCCGAGCTTCTTCGGATACCCCTGGTGCAGCCCCCGCGCGATCGCGAAGTCCTTGTCCACCCAGATGTGGACGCACCGCGAGTACGTCCGCCCCCGGAACCGGCACCGCACCACCGCGAACGCCTCCTTGTACTGCGCCCGCACGGGGTCCAGCAGCTCCTGCCCCGACGTCGAGCACGACTGCCAGTCGGCCCAGATCAGGGCCACGGCCCCCGGGTCGTCGTCCGCCAACTCCAGTGGCTCGGGGAGCAGTTCACGCACGCGTGCGGGGTCCGTCCGGTACTCCACGGTGAGCAGGTCACCGGAGTACCTCCAGGGTGGTGAGGGGACCAGCGACGACGCGCCCGTCGCCGTCTTGGGATGGAAGTAGCCACGAAGACCGGTCACGAGAGGGCTCCTTGCGAGGTGAGGGCGGGCTGCTTCAGCAGTTCGGCGCGGTACCGGGCGGCGGCCCGGGCCGCGGAGGGCCCGCCGAGCGCCACGACACCCACCAGCAGACCGTCGCGGTGGTAGCCGACCAGCACGTCCCCCGCGAGGTCGCCGTCGAGCACCCGGACATCGCCGAGCCCCAGGCCGGGCGCCCCGAAGGACTGCAACCGGACGTCGTGCTGGTCGCTCCAGAAGGTGGGCAGCGGCGCGAAGGGCGGCAGGCCGGTGTCGCCGCCGACGAGTATCTTCGCCGCGTGCCTGGCCGAGTCGGCGGGCACGGACCAGTGCTCGACCCGGCGCGGCACACCGTCGTAGCGGGCGTTCGGGAAGCGGGCGACATCACCCACCGCGACGACCTCGGGCCGGCCGCCGACGCGCAGGTGTCCGTCGGTGAGCACGCCGTCGCTCAGGTCGAGTCCGTTGCCGTCGAGCCACTCGGTGTTGGCGACCGATCCCACGGACTCCACCACCACGTCGGCGGGCAGCACCGACCCGTCACTCAGCACGACCCCGGTGACACGGTCGCCGCCCTCGAACCCGGCCACGCCCGATCCGAGCACGAAGCGGACCCCGCGCCTCTCGTGCCGCGCGCGCAGTTCCCGCGCGAGCAGCTCCCCGAGCGGCCCGGCCATCGGCAGGGGCAGCGGATCGACCACGGTCACCTCGGCGGCCCTGAGCCCGACGGCCGTGGCGGCGACCTCGCAGCCGATGAACCCGGCGCCGACCACGACGACCCGTACGCCGGGCCGGGTCAGCCCGTCGCGCAGCACCTGAGCGTCGTCGATGGTCCGGACCGTGTGGCGGCCGGCGACCGGCCCGGGGCAGCCCAGCCGGCGGGGCCGCATCCCGGTGGCGACGACCAGACCGTCGTAGGGGAGCACCGAGCCGTCGTCGAGTTCGACGGTCCGCCGGGCGAGCCGGGCGGAGACGATCCTCGTACCCAGGCGCCACTGGACGTCTCTCGCGGACGCCTTCGGGGTCAAGGCCAGCGAGGCGAAGGCCGCCTTGCCCGCGAGGACCTCCTTGGACAGCGGGGGCCGGTTGTACGGCGGGTGCGGCTCGTCGCCGATCACGGTGATGCCGCCGGTCCAGCCCGCGGCGCGCAGCTGCTCGGCGGCCCGCAGTCCACCGAGGGAGGCGCCGGCGACGACGATGCGCCCGCTCATGTCAGTCCTCGATCCGGATGGCTTGCAGCGGGCAGACGTCCGCGGCCTCCTCGACCTCGTCGCGCAGGGCGTCGTCAGGGTCGGGGAGGTAGGCGAGGCGACCGTCGTCGTCCATGCGGAAGACGTCGGGGGCCGAGAAGACGCACTGGCCGTGGTCCTGGCACTTGTTCATGTCGACGACGACCTTCATGGCCGGTCCTCCTGAATGTGAGGGCGTCGATGCGGAAGGGAGAGGGGGCCCGGCCGGAAGGGCCGGGCCCCGGCCAACGGGGCGTGGAAGCACCCCGAACTCGTTTGGCTTCAAACAAGGTAGGCAGAGGCGGAGGCCCGGTCAAGAGCTATCCGGATGGATAAATTCTTTGCCCCGGCCTCTTGCGGGGCCCCTCTCCCCCGCTTACCGTTTGGCGTCAAACAGCCCTGGGCGGTCCTGGCTCCGCCGCGCCCGGACGCTCGCTCTCACGCCACCCGCCTCCCCGGCCCCGTGTCCCGGAGGTGTCCCGACGTCCGCCCGAGGAGACAACGGTGAGCGCTCACGCAACCGAAGAAGTCCGCCGCCACATGGACCGGCTCGCAGCCGACGGCATCGACGTGGTCCGGGTGACCTATCCCGACCTGATCGGTACCGACCGGGCGCGTGACGTGCTGCTCGAAGAGCTGCCCCGGGCCTGTGAGCACGGCCTGGCGTTCTGCCGGGCCGTCTACCACACCAGCCCGCAGGGGGACGTGGTCCCGGTCAGCGGCGGGCTGGACGCGGGGCTGCCGGACATCTGCGTCCGGCCGGACCTCGGCACGCTGGTCCCGTTGCCCTGGGAGCCGGGGGTGGCCGCCTGTCTGGGCGAGGTCGTCGACCCCGCGACCGGCGCGCCCGCCCCCGAGTCGCCCCGCGATCTGCTGCGCTCCGTCCTCGCCCGGTGCGCCGAACACGGACTGCGGCCGGTGGTCGGGCCCGAGCTGGAGTACTTCCTGTGCG
This sequence comes from Streptomyces cahuitamycinicus, assembly GCF_002891435.1. Taxonomy (GTDB): domain Bacteria; phylum Actinomycetota; class Actinomycetes; order Streptomycetales; family Streptomycetaceae; genus Streptomyces; species Streptomyces cahuitamycinicus. Next base: position 3,715 of record NZ_POUC01000432.1, on the reverse strand, counting down.
ACCCGGACCCTTCCGGCGGCTGGCGCCGCTACGCACCCGACCCGGGCGTCGTCTACACCGCCGGCCTGCGCGCCGACCCGGACAACCACCTGCTGCGCACCCTGCGCCACGTGCGTGATCTGCGGGTCGGGGCGATCAGCGGCAACCACGAGTTCGACGGCGGCCAGATCGAGATCAACCTGTCCCACTCGGACGCCGTGTCGGCCGCCGACCGCTCCTTCCGCTTCAAAGCCGCGATCAAGGAACTGGCGCGGAAGGAGGGCCGCCTGGCCACCTTCATGGCCAAGCCCTTCAACGACGCCGGCGGCTCCGGGTTCCACCTCCACCTGTCCGGCGACGACGAGGAGGGCCGCAACACCTTCGACGACCCGTCGGGCCCGTACGGCCTGTCCGCCACCGCCCGGCACGCCGTCGCCGGCGTCCTCGCCCACGCGCCCGCCCTGGCCGCCCTGCTCAACCCCACGGTCAACTCGTACAAGCGCTTCGGCCCGGACACCCTCGCGCCCTGGCTGATCGACTGGGGCCTGGACAACCGCAGCGCCATGGTGCGCATCCCGCCCGAGCGCGGCACCGGCGCCCGGCTCGAACTGCGCCTCGGCGACGCCAGCGCCAACCCCTACCTGGCGATCGCCGGGACGGCCGCCGCCGCGCTGCTGGGCGTGCTGGAAGGTGAGGAGCCGCCCGCCCCACTGGAGGGCTACGGCTACGACACCGCCCGCTCGGCCGCCCTCCCACAGACCCTGTCCGCCGCGCTGGACGCGCTGGAGGCGGACACCGCCCTGACCGGCCTGCTCGGCAAGGGCTTCACCACGTCCTTCCTCTCCTACAAGCGCGACGAGGTCGAACGCTTCCACCGGCACGTCACGGACTGGGAGTTCACCGAGTACGCCTACCACCTGTGACGCCGAGGAGCATGCCGATGACGACCGAGACCCCCACCGCCGCCGTACGCGAGCCGCTGCCCCTGGCCGACGTGGACCTCACCGACCTGGACCGTTTCACCGACGGCGTGACGCCCTGGCGGATGTTCCACACCCTGCGCCATGAGGACCCGGTCCACTGGCAGCCCGAGGAGGCGCCCAACTCCGGCTTCTGGGCGGTGACCCGGCACGAGGACATCGTCCGGGTGGACCGCGACGCGGAGACCTTCACGTCCACGAGGTTCGTCAACCTGGAGGAGGTCGACGACGACCAGATCAAGAAGCGCGCCTCGATCCTGGAACTGGACGGGGTCCGGCACCGGGCGCTGCGCAGCGTCATCCAGCGGCAGTTCGGCGCGAACGTGATCAGCGGGTACACGGACTTCCTGCGCGGGCTGACCGCGAGGACCCTCGACGCCGCCCTCGCCAAGGGCCGCTTCGACTTCGTCGAGGACGTCTCGGCGGACTTCCCCATCAACGTGCTCGCCCGGCTGCTGGACGTGCCCCCTGAGGAGAACCGCAAGCTCATCGACTGGGGCAACCGCATCATCGGCCACACCGACCCCGACTACGCGGACGTCCTGCTGCACAGCGAGGAGAGCGAGCAGTACCGCGACCTGCCCTTCCGCTCCCCCGCCTCGCTGGAGGTCTTCGAGTACGGCCGCGAACTGGCCCGGCAGCGGCGCGGCGGCGACGGCACGGACCTGGTCTCCCGGCTGGTCAACACCACGCCCCGGGACGGAGTGCCGCTCTCCCCGCAGGACTTCGACAACTACTTCCTGCTGCTGGTCGTCGCCGGCAACGAGACGACCCGGCACACCATCTCCCACTCGATGCTGGCCCTCCTCCAGCATCCCGGGCAGCTGGCCCGCCTCCGGGAGGACCCGTCGCTGATCCCGGTCGCGGTCGAGGAGTTCCTGCGCTGGGCCTCCCCCGTCTACCACTTCCGCCGCACCGCCACGCGCGATGTCGAACTGGGCGGCAAGCGGGTGAAGGAGGGCGACAAGGTGGTGATGTGGTTCGCCTCCGGTAACCGCGACGAGGACGTCTTCGGCAACCCCTACGACTTCGACGTCGCGCGCCGCGACAACGACCACGTCACCTTCGGCAAGGGCAGCCCCCACCTGTGCCTGGGCAACCTGCTCGCCCGCACCGAGATCCGCATCATGTTCGAGGAACTGATCCCGCGCCTTGCGGACATCCGCCTGACCGGCGACGTGCCGCGCGTGCGCTCCAACTTCGTCAACGGCATCAAGAGGCTGCCGGTGGAGGTCACCCCGGCCTGACGCCCGCGATCACCAACCGTTGCGGTTCGCCCAGGACCTCGCTGCCGATGTGCGCGGCGAGTTTCCGGGCGCGGGGCAGGTCGCCGAACTTGGTCACGTGCACGAAGACGGTGTGCTCCTCGGTCATCGGCCCCGCTGGGCCCGGTCACCGTGGAAGACGACCTGGACGCCGTCGTACGGGGGCGATCCGTAGTGGCCCGCTGCCGGCTCGTCCGGCCATCTGCCGTGCCATTCGATGGCGGCCGCATCCCGGCCGAGGGCCGTCGCGAAGCGCGCCACGACGCTCCCCGGCGGAACCTCCTCGATGATGTCGAGCGGCAGGTGCGCCACCAGAGCCGCGTCGTCCGCCGTCGTCAGGTCGGCATCGAACCCGGCACAGCGGCCGGTCAACCGGATCGGTGCATGCTCCGGCGTGCTCGAAGGTCACGCCGGGAAGGATCGCGGCCATCCGCCGCACCTGCCCGGCCGTGCGCAGCTCCGCGGTGAGCCACACCTCTTCCTCCTGCTCCAGCAGGGCGCACAGACGCCTGGCCTGCGTGTATGCCGTGCTCGCGTCGGCGGTGCGCAGAACGGCGTATGCCTTGGAGTTGCCCATGGACCGTACCGTCACACGCTCCCGTGCGGGGCCGCCACCAGGTTTCAGGCGCCCGCCCGGGCCGTGCGGGCACGATCTCGGCGGGAGGCGTTCCCGTGCTCCGGACGTGCATCGTCCCACGGTCGGCGGGAGGCTGGTGATGTCGGTACCATCACGCGGCCGAGGAGATCACCATGGACACCGCCACCCTGGAAGACATGCGGACCGCGCTTCGGGGGCCGGTGATCGGCCCGCAGGACGCCGGATACGACCAGGCGCGCAAGATCTACAACGCGATGATCGACAAACGGCCCGCCGCCCTCGTGCCCTGCGCGGACGCCGCCGACGTGATGGCCGCGGTCACCTACGTCCGCGACCACGGCCTGGAACTCGCCGTGCGGGGCGGCGGGCACAGCGGTCCCGGCCTGTGCCTGGTGGACGACGGCGTGACGATCGACCTCTCGCCGATGCGCTGGGTGCGGGTCGACCCGGAGGCCCGCACCGCCGAGGTCGGCGGCGGCAGCCATCTCGGCGACCTCGACCACGCCACGCAGGCCTTCGGACTCGCCACCCCCACGGGCATCATCTCCATGACGGGCGTCGGGGGCCTGACCCTCGGCGGCGGCCACGGCTACCTCACCCGCAAGTACGGGCTGACCGTGGACAACCTGATCGCCGCCGACGTGGTACTGGCCGACGGCGGTTTCGTCACCGCGAGCGAGACCGAGCACCCGGACCTGTTCTGGGCACTGCGGGGCGGCGGCGGCAACTTCGGCATCGCGACCTCCCTCACCTACCGGCTGCACCCGGTGGGCACGGTCGGGGCCGGGGTGACCGTGTGGCCGGTCGAGAGCACCCGCGAAGTGCTGGCGTGGTACCGCGAGTTCCTCCCGCAGGCGCCCGATGACGTCTACGGCTTCTTCACCGTCCTCGTC
>NZ_POUC01000431.1 GCF_002891435.1 Streptomyces cahuitamycinicus | reverse complement strand
GTCCTCGAACGCCCCCGACACCCCGTACGACTGCTGCCCGTACGAGGTGTCGGACTCGCGCTCGGGGCGCAGCGCGGTCACGCCGAGGCCCTGCCCACCACCGGGGCGAGCCCCGCCGACCTCGCCACCGCACCCTGATCGCCGCACTCCACCAGCCAGTTGGCCAGCATCCGGTGCCCGTGCTCGGTCAACACCGACTCGGGGTGGAACTGCACACCCTCCACCGGGAGTTCCCGATGCCTCAGGCCCATCACGATGCCGTCGTGCGTACGCGCCGTCACCTCCAGCTGCGCCGGAACCGTGGCCGGCTCGGCGGCCAGCGAGTGGTAACGCGTCGCCGTGAAGGGGGAGGGCAGCCCGGCAAAGACACCACCGCCGCCGTGCTCGACCAGCGAGGTCTTGCCGTGCAGCAGCTCCGGCGCACGGTCCACCACACCGCCGTACGCCACCTGCATCGACTGCATGCCCAGGCACACGCCGAAAACCGGAACACCCGTGTCGGCACAGTGCCGGACCATGTCCACGCAGACACCGGCCTGCTCCGGCGTACCGGGCCCCGGGGAGAGCAGAACCCCGTCGAAACCGTCCTGGGCATGCGCCGTCGACACCTCGTCGTTGCGCAGGACCTCACACTCGGCACCCAGCTGGTACAGGTACTGCACCAGGTTGAAGACGAAGCTGTCGTAGTTGTCGACGACGAGAATGCGCGCGCTCACTGGTTGTCCACCGTCACATCGTTGAAGGGCAGCAGCGGCTCCGCCCACGGGAAGACGTACTGGAAGAGGACGTAGACCACGGCCACGACCAGGACGAGAGAGAGCACTGCCTTCGCCCACGTGTTCCCCGGCAGATGCCGCCAGATCCAGCCGTACATGCCGTCCCTTCCCTCGTACCACGGCACCAGACCCACGCCGTACAGCCACCAGACTAACGGCGCAGCGCCTCCGGTTTCCCGGCCTCCACAGGCTGGGTGGAGTCCAGGTGCGCCCAGACGATCAGCCGATGACTGTGCCCCCACTCCGGTTCGCACGTGGTCAGCGTCAGATAACGGCCCGAACGCGTGTACCCGGATGTACGTGGGACAGGGTCGATCACCTCGATGTCCGAGGGCACTGTTTTGTGCGGGCCTTTGTCGATCCGATACGTGAACCACGTCGTACCGTCGGTCAGCACCACGGCGTCACCCCGTCTGAGCTCGGGAAAGTCCTTGAAGGGGTCACCATGGGTGCGTCGGTGACCGGCGACCGCGAAATTCCCCCTCTGCCCGAGCTGGGCGGTCTCCGCGTAGTGGCCGAGGCCCTTCTTCAGCGTGTCGGTGGCGGTGCCTTCGAGCACGGGCTTGTTCCACGTGAAACCAAGCCGCGGAATGTACATGATCGCGAAAGGCTTGCCCTTGGCGTAGGGCGCCGGCTTCGCAGGACTCGCGGGCCCGCCGGCCGGCGGACGGGGCTTCGACCACTCCTTCCGGAGCAGGTCGATCTGGTCGTCCATGACGCCGTCGGCCCGCACACCGGTCCAGAAGAGCACGTAGACCACGAACAGCACGATCACGCTGCCGACGGTGATGCACAGTTCGCTGACGGTCCTGACGATCACGCGCACCGGCAGCTCCCCCGGTCCGGCTACTGCTCCACAGGCTTCGCGTAATGCAGATCCACTGTGCCCGAGTAACCGGGCAGAGTCACCGGGCCGTTCTCCTCGACTTTCCATCCGAGCCCGTAGACATTGACGTAGACCATGTAGTTCTGGATCGCCGACGAGGCCGCGAGCGCCTTCTGCAGCCTGCCCGGGTCACCGACCGCCGTGATCTTGTACGGCGGCGAGTAGACCCGCCCCTGCAGGATCAGGGTGTTGCCCACACAGCGCACCGCGCTCGTGGAGATTAGCCGCTGGTCCATGACCTTGATGCCCTTGGCCCCGCCCTGCCACAGCGCGTTCACCACGGCCTGGAGGTCCTGCTGGTGGATGACCAGGTAGTCGGGCTGCGGCTCCGGGTAGCCGGGGAGCTTGGCGGTGGCGTCCGGCGGGGCGTCATTGAGCGTGACCGTGAGCGAGTCGCCCTTGAGCTTCTGCGTGCCCGCCCGCTTCTCCAAAGCCGAGAGCTTGTCGTCCTCGGCCTTGGTGCTGCCGTCGTCGCGCTCGGCCAGGGCCTCTATGTCCTTGCGCAGGGCACCGTTGGTCTCATCCAGCTCGCCGTTCTCCTGGCTGCGCTCGTGAATGAGGTCGGACAGCTTCAGCAGGGAGGAGTCCGTGCGGATGTTGGTGCCCTTGGCGGTGTCGAAGCTGGTGAAGAAAATGAGACCCGCCAGAGCGAACACGGCCGCCGTGAGGACGCGCACAGGCCGGAAACGCCGCGCGCGCTCAGGGGTGGATCCCGTCCCGGGGGAGTCGGCAGAATTGCTCAACGTACCCTTATCTCCTTCGGCGCGGCGGAAGCACTACGCTAACGGACGCCCGGGGGAGCAATCGGAGTCCCCTACGCTGCCCCGAGACCGACCCAGTTACCTGCGCGGCCACGCAGCGCATCGACAGGAGAGACCCTCGTGCCGAAGTCACGTATCCGCAAGAAGGCCGACTACACGCCGCCGCCTGCCAAGCAGACGACCGCCATCAAGCTGAGCAACCGTGCCTGGGTCGCGCCGGTCATGCTGGCCATGTTCCTCATTGGCCTGGCCTGGATCGTCGTCTTCTACGTCACCGACGGCTCGTTGCCCATCGACTCACTGGGCAACTGGAACATCGTGGTGGGCTTCGGCTTCATCGCTGCCGGATTCGGTGTCTCGACCCAATGGAAGTAGCGGTCACCGCGCGGTGAACGCAGCTCTGCCCAGGGGTGTTCGCTGAGTTATCCACAGCAGTTTTCCACATGGGGATAATGAAGACGATCTGTGGATAACCCGTTGGGTGTTGACGCCGGTATGACGGAAGTACCGGTAGTCGAAAACTTGTTCGCCCCCTGCCTGGCCTGCGGAAACACAGGTCAGGGACAGGGGGCACATGTGTTCCCGCACGGTGTGCACAGGATCCGACACCCGCTGTGGACAACGCCTGCTCAGGTGAGCTGGGCCGTCCGCAGTACGGTCATGAGCACGACCACTCCCAGGACCAGGGCGCAGGCGCCGTACTGGACCAGCGCCCGGCGATCGCGCGGGGCGTGGACCATGGCGTATCCGACGACGACTCCGGCGACCAGGCCGCCGATGTGCGCCTGCCAGGAGATGTTGAACCCCGGGCTGAAGGTGAAGATCAGGTTGATCGCCAGCAGCGCGATGATCGGCCGCATGTCGTAGTCGAGCCGGCGCATCAGCACGGCCGTCGCGCCGAAGAGCCCGAAGATCGCGCCGGAGGCGCCGAGGGTCGCCGTGTTGGGGGACGCCAGCAGGTAGGCCAGCGCGCTGCCCGCGAGTCCGGAGATGAAGTAGAGAGCGAGATAGCGGGCGCGGCCCAGTGCCGCTTCGAGCGGGCCTCCGAGCCACCACAGGCTGAGCATGTTGAACGCGATGTGCCAGATCTCCTGATGGGTGAACATCGACGTCACCATGCGGTACCACTCGCCTCCCGCCACGCCCTGTGTGGGCGTGAAGGGCGCGGGCGGCCAGGCGCCGAGCAGGACGATGTCGTTCAGCAGCGACTCGTGGACCTGGACGGCGATGAAGACGGCCAGGTTGATCCCGATGAGGATCTTGGTCAGCAGCCGGGGGTCGGCGGCGATGGAGCCGCCGGCGATGGTCCGGGGCATGGCGGCCGTAGGCGAGTGGCCTGTGCCGGAGCCGGTTCGGACGCATTCGGGGCAATGGAAGCCGACGGAGGCGTTGACCATGCATTCGGGGCAGATCGGGCGCTCGCAGCGTGTGCAGCGGATGCCTGTCTCGCGGTCCGGGTGGCGGTAGCACATGGGGGCGCTGTGGGCGTCCTGCGGGCTGCCCGCAGCCTGGTCGTCCATGGTGTCCCCTAGGTCGTGTGAGAAAAGCCCGCCCCGCTCATCCTTACGGATGGGCGGGGCGATTGGTTCCCTGCGGGAGCCTTCGCGTTCAGCGGGTCTCGATGACGACCGACTCGATGATCACGTCGTTCAGCGGGCGGTCGGTGCGCGGGTTGGTCTGGGTCGTGGCGATGGTGTCCACGATCTTCTGGCTGGCCGCGTCGGTGACCTCGCCGAAGATGGTGTGCTTGCGGTTCAGCCACGCCGTCGGGGAGACGGTGACGAAGAACTGCGAGCCGTTGGTGCCCGGGCCGGCGTTGGCCATCGCCAGCAGGTAGGGCTTGTCGAAGCGCAGGTCCGGGTGGAACTCGTCCTCGAACTGGTAGCCGGGGCCGCCGGTGCCGTTGCCCAGCGGGTCGCCGCCCTGGATCATGAAGCCACTGATCACCCGGTGGAAGACCGTGCCGTCGTAGAGCCTGTCCGTGGACTTCTTGCCCGTCTCGGGGTGGGTCCACTCCCGCTCGCCCTGGGCGAGCTCGACGAAGTTCTTGACCGTCTTGGGCGCGTGGTTCGGCAGGAGCCGGACTTCGATGTCGCCGTGATTGGTCTTCAGGGTGGCGTAGAGCTGCTCAGCCACGATCTGCCTTCCGTTGTCTTTCCGTGACGCCCAGATCCTCGCACGGACGGGCCCTCGCGTCGTCCGACCTCGGTGCGGCGGGGGTAAACCCTCGGCGGGCGTCTGCGGAAAACCAGTCGGCTAGGGCCGGGCCGGGAGCGCTCGGCGGCGATCCGTGGCATTGTCGACGACAAGCTCCTGTTGCCCTTATTCATCCGCTATCACACGTGATCGGCGCTGGATGCCGGTTCTCGTGACCCGGATGCCCCTCCGCGCATGCCTGGTCGTGCGCCGGGAGGCATGATCCGTAAAAGGGTGGAAAGTCGAAATACCGTACGCCACCGAGGAGGAGGAACCCGTGACCCGCATCGACAGCGTGCGCGCCGCGACTGGTTCGGCGAAGGACAGCGTGCTGCACGCCGCGGAAGTGGTGGCGCCCTACGCCGACACGGCCAAGGACAGGGCCGCGCACTACGCACACGAGGCACGCGTACGGCTAGCGCCCAAGGTGACGCAGGCCGCAGGGCAGGCGCGTGTCCAGTACGGCGCCCATGTGCAGCCGTATCTGGAGCAGGCCCGCACGCATGTGCCGCCGAAGGTCGACCAGGCCGCCCAGGAAGCCGCCGATCGCACGCGTAAGGCTGCCCGCCAGGCGGCGGAGTACTCCAGGCCGAGGTTCGAGCAGGCGATGGCTGCGGCTGTGCCTGTGACGACCGAGGCTGCGGCCCGGAGTGTGGCTGCCGTGGCCGCGCTGCGCGGCCAGGTTTCGTCCAAGGAGATCCAGAGGCTGGTCCGCAAGCATGAGCGGCGGGCCAAGGCCGGCAAGGCCGTGAAGACGGTGGTGCTTCTGGGTGCCCTCGCGGGCGGGGCTTTCGCCGCGTGGAAGTGGTGGGACAAGCAGGCCAACCCGGACTGGCTGGTGGAGCCGCCGGCCGCGACGGAGGTCCCCGAGTCGGGGCACCTGTCGTCCGTGGACGGCACGGGTCCATCGGTCCTGGACCCTGAGGTCGAGGCCAAGCAGGCCGAGGACGAGACCGCTCGGCGCGACGATCGTTCCTGAGGGCGCACCGGATTCAACAGCACGGCGGGGCGGGGGACTTGAGGGTCTCCCCCCCCGCCGTGCTGTTTCACGTGAAACACTCGCCGTCGGCGTGCGCCCGGGTGCGTGAAAATGCCCTCCGAGACCGCGTTTTCGCAGTTCGGAGGGCATTTTCTGAGTGGAGCCTAGGGGAGTCGAACCCCTGACATCTGCCATGCAAAGACAGCGCTCTACCAACTGAGCTAAGGCCCCGTGAGGGGACGTCCGGCCGGAGAAATGCGTCCGGGCGGGCGTCGGAGACCAGAGTACCGGGTCCCCCCGGTGGTTCCGCAAAAAGATTGGGGGTCCCCGTCGACGACCACTCTCCGTAAGATGCTCGGCGTGGTTCGCTACCGCGAACCGCCGTACATGGGGAAGCGATGGGGAGACGCAATGGACGCCGCACAGCAGGAAGCGACCGCGAGAGCGCGGGAACTGCAGCGGAACTGGTACGGGGAGCCATTGGGGGCGCTCTTCCGTAGGCTTATCGACGATCTTGGTCTCAACCAGGCTCGTCTCGCGGGGGTTCTGGGACTGTCCGCACCGATGCTGTCGCAGCTGATGAGCGGTCAGCGGGCGAAGATCGGCAACCCGGCTGTGGTGCAGCGGGTTCAGCTGCTGCAGGACCTGGCGGGGCAGGTCGCGGACGGCAGTGTGAGCGCGGCCGAGGCCACCGAGCGCATGGAGGAGATCAAGAAGTCACAAGGGGGGTCGGTGCTCAGCAACACCACGCAGACGACGAGCAGTTCGGGGGCGCCCACGGTCAAGCGCGTCGTGCGCGAGATCCAGTCGCTGCTGCGGTCGGTGGCGGCGGCGGGCGACATCATCGACGCGGCCGACACCCTCGCCCCGACCCATCCGGAGCTGGCAGAGTTCCTCCGGGTCTACGGCGCCGGCCGCACTTCGGACGCGGTCTCGCACTACCAGTCCCACCAGAACTGATCCCGCCGCCCGGTCGCCGAAGGGGGTTCGGCAGCGGGCGGCAGGTGAGGTGACGGGGGATGCGTCACGGTTCGGGCGGGCACGAGGGGGCGTGTTCCGTAC
>NZ_POUC01000430.1 GCF_002891435.1 Streptomyces cahuitamycinicus | reverse complement strand
CACCGGCACCTGCCGCTGCCAACGGCCCCGCCCGCGCCGCGATGCCGACCTGTGGGGCCAGGGCCTCACCGCCCTCCAACGCCACAGCATCCGCACCATCCCCCTCACCGGGAGCTACCTGTGACCCGCCAACTCACCAACGCCCTCGCCGGCCTGTACGCCCTGCTCACCGTGTGCATGCTCCGCTGCGCCCTCATCAGCTACGAGCACGGCAGCCTGCCCTACACCGCGTTCTTCTCCGGTGTGGCGGTCGCCCTCGCCACCGCGATAGCCCACCACGCCTACCTGCGCGACGAGTTGCGCGCCGCCCACGTCCAGCTGGAGCGCGCGGCCAGACCACCCCGCCAGCGCACCTCGCTGGAGGACGGCGTAGTCCGCGTCGCTCTCGCCGCCGCCTGCTGCGAACGCTGGTGGACCTCCGCCGGCGCCGAGCACGACCCCGACCACTGCACCCGGAAGGACACCACCCGATGACCACTAGCGGAGGCTTCACCGGAATCAGCCTGGCAGGCCGGTGGGAGTGCGGCAGCTGCGGCGCCACCGGCGATGGCTGGTACGACGAGGACGACGGCCTGGTCCTGCACGACGAGGACGGTCAGCCCATCACCCCCGACGACCACGTCTGCGGGGAGCAGCGGTGAGCCAGACCAGCCACGACGCACGCGCCGTCGTCCGCGCCCTCGACGCCCTGACGACGCAGGTCGGACGCATCGCCGACGCCGTCACGACGACGGACCCGGAGCGCGACGACGCCCCGACGACGACGCCCGACGACGGCCCCTGTGCGCAGCACCCGCACGCCCCCGTCATCGGCGGCCACTGCGGCGGCTGCACGATCTACCCCGCCGACATGCGCCAGGCCCCGGCCGCCGACGAGGACGCCCTCCGTACCACCCGCCGCGACTCCCTCCTCGTGCTCCTCTCCCGAGCGCAGCGCGGGGTGCTCTCCACACACGAGGCCGAGCTGCTCCGCCACCACGTCGAAGCAGAGGTCCACGAGAGCAACCAGTGGCGGGCCGGGCGGAACACGATGAAGCGGCGCGGCGAGGAGATCGAACGCGACCGGGATGACTGGCAGCGCCGCGCCGAGCAGGCCGAGGATCTCCTCCGCGTCGCGCACGAGACGTCCAACCGGTCCGAGGCCGAACGCGCCAGCGCGGTGCAGCGCGCCAACATCTTCGAGACCGAACTCCGCGTCCTCCGCGCCGGCCTCCGCGCCAACGGTGCCGACCCCACGCAGATCCAGAACCTGTGGGCGCAGATCCGGCTGCGCAACCGGCAATGGCGGGACGCGAAGCGGGAGCGGGACCAGGCGCAGGCCGCCATCGAGCGCGTGCGCGCCCTGCACCGGAAGGCCAGCCACGGCACCACCTGCGTCTACTGCGCACACGGGCAGCGCCTCGGCTACGACACCGATTGGCCGTGCGACACCCTCCGCGCCCTCGACGGCACCGAGCAGCCCACCACCTGCACGGCCACCATCCCCGCCGTCATCAACTCGACACCCGACCAGTGCGTGGCCCCGGCCGGGCACTACGACGAGAGCAACGAGCCCGTGTTCACCGGGCCCGAGCGCAGCCCCGGCGGCTGGCACACCAACGGCAAGGGGCACATGTGGTCAGACCGTGCCGCCGCAGCCACGCCCCACGGCCAGCAGCCCACCACGGAGGCCGAGGGATGCTGCGGCAAGCCCGGCGGCGCCATCTGCATCCACGACGTCAGCCAGCCCAAGGAGCAGTGACCATGCGGGTCTTCTACGACACCGAGTTCATCGACGACGGCCGCACGATCGACCTCGTCAGCATCGGCATGGTGGCCGAGGACGGACGCGAGCTCTACGCCGTCTCCGCCGAGTTCGATCAGATCGCCCTCGGCCGCAACGGCTGGCTCGTGGACAACGTCTGGTCCTCCCTGCCTGTGATCGAAAAAGCGCCCGGCGAGCTCGGCATCGGGCGCCTCGACCTCGACCACCCCGACGTGCGGCCCCGGGCGCAGATCGCCCGCCTCGTCGAAGACTTCATCCTCACCACCCCCGACCCGCAGCTCTGGGCGTACTACGCCGCGTATGACCACGTCGCCGTCGCCCAGCTCTGGGGCCCCATGATCAACCTGCCGCGCGGGATCCCCATGCAGTCCGACGATCTGGTGACCGAGGCCAAGCGTCTCGGCCTCCGCCCGATGGACCTTCCACAGCAGCCCGACGGCCTGCACAACGCACTCGCTGACGCACGCCACAACCTCGTCCGCGCCCGCTTCATGGACGAGATCGCCAGCCGCTGAGCACGACGAAGGGGCGTGCCCACGAACTCCCCAGCTCCACGGCACGCCCCACAGGCGGGATCACCGTACCGCCCACGCACCACAGGAGCCACGATGACCACCGCCACCCACCTGCGCACCATCGCCCTCCGCTGGACCGACCTACAGACCGCCCTCGCCACCACCGGCACCGCCACATGGCCGCCCGCCGGCCGCATGTCCGACTACCTCCGCGACCTCGACGACGCCGACGCCGAACTCGCCGAAGCCGCACGCTGGCAGGCCGCCTACAACCGCAAGTACCTCGACCGCGACCCGACACAGGTCGGCGCCACCCGGCCACCGCTCCGCATCGAAATCCTCGACACCATGCGCACCGTAGAGGCCCGGCTCACGGAGACCGGCGACCAGGTGGCCGCCGCCGTCCAGCGCTCCCCCATGACGTTCGCGCCCCGCGGCTGGCCGGCCGCCGACCGCGCCCGACGAGACGCCCTCGCCCGCGCGGACACCGTGGACCCGCGCCGCTGGAGGTACGGCGGCCGGCACACCGCCCCGCACACCGCGCTGTGGCTCCTCGCCCGCGTGCAGGGCCGCCCGGGACCGTTCCGGCCGCTCCCCGAGCGTGAGGGGCAACTGATCGCCGACGTCGCCCGGGAGGCGTGCGCGCGGGTGGAGAACGCCCTCGACATCGCCGACCGCACTGCTGTCCTCGCCACGCCCTGCCCGCGCATGATCAACGTGGTGTTCCCGTGTGGCGGCCGCATCGAGATGTACGGCGGGGCGGGCGCCGAACCGGTCGCCCACTGCACCGAGTGCGGGCACATCTGGACCGGGCAGGACGCCGCGGCCGTCGCCTAAACGACGCAGGCCAGACGCCCCGTCACTCCGTCACGACGACGGCCGGTGACGGGGCGTCGTCATCAGTCCCGCGCAAAGATAGTCACGAACACGAGGGCGATTGTGGCAATGGCCAGCACCCATGTTGCGTAATGCAGGCCCTGAGTCGCCGATGCCGCAGCTCGGCCCTGGGCTTCCGCCGCCTGCTTTGCCGCCTCAGCCGCCTTCAACTGCTCCCAAGCCAAGCGCACCCGGAGTTCAGCTTCCGCCCCCTTGGCCCCCTCGACTCGGAAGCCACTGGACATGCGCACTTCTTCCAAGAGCCGCTTGTAGACCTCTGGCAGATCGTCGTCCTTGCCCGGCACATCAGCTGTCACAGGAACACCCTTGCTGCTGAAGCGCCATCCCGCGGCCCCGCAGGTCCATATGGGGGAAACCAAGGTCCTTCCAGATTCACCATGCCGCAGCTGGCGACGCAGCTACGACGCCCGGTTCTTCCCCGCCGCGATCTGGCCGGCCGTCTCCCCGGTGACCTTCATCCGCTCGCCGATCTCCCGGTACGTGTGGCCCTGAGTCTTCGCCATGCGCACCGCTTGCTGCCGCACGTCCGCCACCAGCCGGTGCAGCTCGGGCCACTCGCGCAGCAACTCGGCGCAGGCCGCCGCCCGGTCCATCGCATCGGGGATCGCCTCCAGCGCACGCAGCGCCTTACGCACCCGTTCGACCTCACCAGCCACCCACGCCACCTCCCGACCGGAGAGTAGGGCTGCACAGACACTCACCCAAGGGGTACCCTCTGGAATCCAAGGGGTACCCCTTGGTCGCGTCACGACGGGCCGACGACGCCCGACGACGCCCCACAACAGAAGACGAGCCCCGCAGGTGCTGGACACACCGAACGGGGCTCTGACCACCGGAGAGTGACCTCCATGGGCTGGAAGAAGCCTCGCACATCCCCACCCCCGGCAGAACCCTGGTACGCCAGACTCGCCACCAGCGCCGGCCGCCCCGCCGTCCTCGCCGCGACCCTCATCATGTCGATGCCCGGCGAGTACCACGTCGCCAAGTTCGCCGGCTGGTCCGACCCGTGGGCGTACGGCATGCCGTTCTCCCTCTCGGCCTACGCCGGTATCGCCGCCGTCGTGGCGGCCACCCGACCCAAGGGCGCTCGCGGGCGGGCCTCCGCCGTGATCGGAGCCGGGTTCGCGATCGTCCTCGCGCTCGCCGCTCAGGTCGTCGCGCACCTCGTTCAGACCGGCCACATGGACCACAACCAGGCGTGGCTCATCGCGGTCACGTCGATGGTGCCCCCGGCTGTCCTCGCGCACCTGCTGCACCTCGCGGCCACGCCCGACGCCAAGTCGACGCCCGTCGTCGCCCCGTCGATCAGCGTCGACACCGCCGAGACGACACCCGTCGTCGAACGCGTCGTCGCCGGGGAACAGCCTGCCCCTGCCGTGCCGCCGAAGCCTGAGCAGCCGCCCGCGCTGGAAGCCGCCGAGGAGCAGCACGAGCCACAGCTGGAGCCTGAGCCGCAGCGACCCGTCATCCGGTACAGCGACCTGCGATGCGCCTTCATCCGCCCCCTGTACAACAACGGGTACCGGCCCACCACGACCGAGATGCGCGCCGCGCTGGAGGCCGAGGGACTCACCCCGCCCGGTGCCTCGACGCTGCGTGGTGTCCTGCGTGCCGAGGTGGAGAAGCACGAGCCGCACCTCGCCGAGCTGCCCGCCCGGCCGTCGCCGCTGCACCGCGCGGGCTGAACCGTGCTCGCCGTGTTCTTCGGAGCCTCGGCCCTCCTCGGCCTCCTCGGCCTGTGCGCTCTCGCGCTGCACGACGTCCCGAAGATCTCCGGGACCGTCGCCTTCATCCTCACCTGCGCCGCGCTCGCCGTGGCCGTCCTCCGCTGAAGGACCCCATGAACTACGTGACGTATGGCGGTGTCACCGTCGGACTCATTCTCCTCGGCTACGAACTCACCCTCTGGTGGCCAGGCCTCAAGAGCCTGAAGAAGGACCCCATCAGGCACGCCGCCCGGCTCCTGCCGTTCCTCCTGTCGTGGGCATACGGCTGCCTCACAACCCTGGGCATCGCCGGACTCATCGGCACCGCGTCCAGCTCCATCCTCGGCCTGTCCAACTGGCTCGGGGACGCCGCCTTGTTGTGGGGCGTCGGCGAGCAGCCCGGCCAGCTCGCCGCCCGCGAGACCTTCACGCCGCTCTCCGGGCCTGGAGGTTGCATGGTGCTGATCCTCACCGCCGTGCTCATCGCCGCCCTGAAGAAGGCGGGCGACGAGACGCGCGGCGAGCTGAAGCGGGGCGTCTGGTGCGGGATCACCCTCGGCACCAGCGCGGGCGTGGCCGGGTTCGCCGCGGTCCCCCTCGCGGAGGCCGCGAACTGGCTCGGCGACAACGCGTACAGGCAAGTCTGATGGCCCGCCGTAAGCCGGACGTCGAGGAGCCGGAGCAGCGCAGTACGGCGGCCGGTGGCTGTGTGCTGGTCGTGCTCGGCGGCTTGCCCCTCGCGGCCGTATGGGCCGTGTCGGACGTGGCTGGCGTGCTCGCCGTGTGGGTGGCCGGCGTCGCGGCCGTGTGGTGGTCCGCCCGGCGCTGCGTGTCCGATTCGTCCGCCACTCCCCCACAGGGGCGGGAGCCCCCCTCTGGCGACGTTTACGCACGTGAGACCACCCGTGTGCGTGAAGTCCGAAAGGGCCCGGGGGAGGGGTTGACGATCTTCCCCGAGATCGAGCACGTCACCGACCTCTGACCAACAAGCCCCGGGGCGGCCGTCCTTCCGCCAAGTTGTTCGGCCGCCCCGGTCCCATCCCAACGAAGAGACAGGACCGCCATCATGGCACTCGGATTCCCCGAGCCGATCAAGAAGGACGACCCTCGCTTGCAGGGCCACGAGACGACCTACCAGGCCTCGCGCGGTGGCTGGATCACGCCCGCGAAGAAGGCCGCCCCCGCCAAGCCCAAGAAGGGATGACGGCCACATGAGCAGGGAACCCCTCAACGCCGACCCGAGCGCCGAGCGCCTCAGCCTCATCGGGACGATCGCCTCTGCCCTGCGGGACGCGACAGACGGAGACGTGTGGCATGCGGTCGGGCTGATCTACGAGCTCGCCCATGACCGCATGGAGCCGGCCGACGTGAAGCGAGAGTTCGAGGAACTGCGGCTGCGTCACGTCTGACGCCTGCCACACTGAGCTGGGCCCCGACGTCTCCCTCGTGGACGGCGGGGCCTTCACGTTCCCCTGACCGGTCACAGAAGCGTCACAGCCCCCACACTCACAGTGCACAACTGACACGCTGGCTGATCCTGCAACTACCGCACCCGGGGGACGCCATGGCGAGGAGCCGCAACAACAGGCAGAGCAGCAACAACAAGACCGGCATCGGATGCGGCGTACTCGCGCTGCTGCTCCTCGTCGGCGGCTGCAACCAGCTGCTCGGCATCGGGGACGACGAGGAGCAGAAAACCGCCGACTGCGCCATGGAACTCGCCGCCGGAACCGGGCCGAAGGGATGGATCGGCGGGGGCAGCAACGGCGGAGGCGGCGGCTTCACC
>NZ_POUC01000042.1 GCF_002891435.1 Streptomyces cahuitamycinicus | reverse complement strand
CCCCGAACCCGTCCGCTCACCGCGCTGCGTGTGCCTCACGAACGCCACCCCCACCACCGCCAGGATCGACGCCGCCGACAGCGTGTACAGGCCCCCGTTCGTACTGCCCGTCGTGTCCTTCAGATAGCCGAAGAGCGTGGGGGAGACGAACCCGCCCAGGTTTCCCAGGGAGTTGACAAGGGCCAGACCAGGTGCCGCGATCTTCAGGTCGAGGCCCGACTGGGCCATCGGCCAGAACAGGGTGGCCGCGCACTTGCCGCCGACCGCGGCCAGGGTCAGGGCGGCCAGGCCGAACCAGGGGGAGCCGAGTGTGGCCAGGAACGTGCCGGTGGCGGACAGGACGAGGGCGATCGCCAGGTAGGGGCGACGGTCCGGGGCCCGGTCCGTGAAGTGGCTCATCGTGTACATCGCGATCACCGCGCAGATCCAAGGGATCGCCGACAGCAGGCCGATCTGGAACGGCGACAGGCCTCCGATCTCCTCCACCAGGCTCGGCAGCCAGAACGTGATCGCGTAGCCGGTGAGCGCCATCGCGAAGAAGACCGCGGTCAGGACCGCCACCTGCGGGTGGAAGATCAGCTTCATGCGGGACACCGACGGCGCCCGGTCCCGTGCCTGCTTGTCCCGCGCCACCGCCTCGCTCAGCGCGGCCTTCTCCTCCGGCGTGAGCCACTTCGCCTCCTGGATCCGCGAGACGAGGAAGAACCCGGCGACGAACCCGACCAGGATCGAGAAGGCGCCCTCCAGGGCGAACATCCACCGCCAGCCGGCGATGCCCCCCGCGCCGTCCAACTCCAGCAGCGCGCCCGTGATCGGGCCCGTCACGATGTACGCCGTCGCCGAGCCGCCCAGGAAGATCGCGCTCGCCCGGCCCCGGCTGGAGTCCGGCAGCCACTGGGTGAAGTACAGCAGCACACCGGGGAAGAAGCCGGCCTCCGCGACACCGAGCAGGAACCGCAGCCCGTAGAACATCCACACGTTGTGGATGAAACACATCGCCACGATCACCAGGCCCCAGGTGATCATGATGCGGGTCAGCCAGACCCGGGCACCGAACCGCTCCAGCCACATGTTGCTCGGGACCTCGAACAGCGCGTAGCCGATGAAGAACAGGCCCGCGCCGAGCCCGTAAGCCGTGGCGCTGACGCCGACGTCGGCCCTCAGTTCGTCCTGGACGAATCCCACGTTCGTCCGGTCCATCTGGTTGACCAGCAGCATCAGGACCAAAATCGGCAGCATGCGGCGCAGGAACTTGCCCACCGCACGCTGCTCGGCCTCCGGTATCGCGGCTTCTGACATCGTTGTCTCCCTTGCTGTGCACATACGTGAACAGCAATCACGTACGCGTTCTCGAAGGGACCTTATGGAGGCCCAAGTTCCGGGTCAACGGGTTGAGCAGAAGTCCATGTATATGAACAGGAGGCGGACGGTCAGGGCATGCCCGCACACGTCCGCCTCACATGTCCGCGTCAGCCGGCGGGCGCGCCGTCCTCCGCCGCCTCGGAATCGACGCCCATCCGCGACTGTGCGGAGCCTGCGTAAAAGCAGGGCAAGAGCCCTGGATACGCAAATGGCCCGGAACCGGCACCGGTTCCGAGCCACTCACGGGAGATCGCAGATCGCTTACTTCGGCTGCGGCTTGCGCACCGACAGGTGCAGCTCCTTCAGCCGTGCCTCCTCCAGCTCCGTCGGCGCGCCCATCATCAGGTCCTGGGCGTTTCCGTTGAGCGGGAAGGCGATGGTCTCGCGGATGTTGGGCTCGTCGGCGAGCAGCATGACGATGCGGTCGACGCCCGGGGCGATGCCGCCGTGCGGCGGGGCGCCGAAGCGGAACGCGCGCAGCATGCCGGCGAACTTCTCCTCGACGGTCTCGCGGTCGTACCCGGCGATCTCGAAGGCCTTGAGCATGATCTCCGGCTCGTGGTTCCGGATCGCGCCGGAGGACAGCTCGACGCCGTTGCAGACGATGTCGTACTGCCAGCCGAGGATGTCCAGCGGGTCCTGGGTCTCCAGGGCCTCCAGTCCGCCCTGCGGCATGGAGAACGGGTTGTGCGAGAAGTCGATCGCGCCGGTCTCCTCGTCCTTCTCGTACATCGGGAAGTCGACGATCCAGCAGAACCGGAAGACGCCCTCCTCGAAGTGCCCGGCACGCTTGGCGGCCTCGACCCGCACCGCGCCCATGATCTTCGAGACCTCGTCGAACTCGCCCGCGCCGAAGAAGACCGCGTGGCCGGCCGCGAGCGACAGACGCTTGGTCAGCTCAGCGACGTTCTCCTCGGTGAGGAACTTCGCGATCGGGCCCGTCAGCGAACCGTCCTCGGCGACCCGCACCCAGGCCAGGCCCTTGGCGCCCTGCGAGACGGCGTAGTCGCCGAGCTGGTCGAAGAACTTGCGGGGCTGGCCCGAGACGTCCGGCACCGGCAGGGCGCGGACGTGCTTGCCGGCGAACGCCTTGAACTCCGAGCCCTCGAAGATGTCGGTGATGTCGACGAGTTCGAGCTGGGCGCGCAGGTCGGGCTTGTCGGAGCCGTACTTCAGCATCGCCTCGCGGAACGGGATCCGCGGGAACGGCGAGGTGACGTGGCGGCCGCCGCCGAACTCCTCGAACAGCTCGGTCATGAGCTGCTCGATCGGACGGAAGACGTCCTCCTGCTCGACGAAGCTCATCTCGACGTCGAGCTGGTAGAACTCGCCCGGCGAGCGGTCGGCGCGCGCGTCCTCGTCACGGAAGCAGGGCGCGATCTGGAAGTAGCGGTCGAAGCCCGAGATCATCAGCAGCTGCTTGAACTGCTGGGGCGCCTGGGGAAGGGCGTAGAACCTGCCCGGGTTCAGGCGGGAGGGGACGACGAAGTCGCGGGCGCCCTCGGGGGAGGTCGCGGACAGGATCGGCGTCGCCATCTCGTTGAAGCCCAGCGCCGTCATCTTGTGGCGGATCGCCGAGATGACCGACGTGCGGAGCAGGATGTTGCGGTGCATGCGCTCGCGGCGCAGGTCCAGGAAGCGGTACTCCAGGCGCCGCTCCTCGTTGACCCCGTCCTCGGTGTTGATCGTGAACGGCAGCGGGGCCGCCGCACCGAGCAGTTCGACTTCGCCGACCTCGACCTCGATCTCACCGGTCGGCAGCTCGGGGTTGATGTTCTCGGCGCCCCGGGAGACGACCTTGCCGTCGACGCGGACCGTCGACTCCTTGGAGAGCTTGTCGAGGGCCTCGTAGGAGGGGGTGCCGGGACGGGCCACGAGCTGCGTGATGCCGTAGTGATCGCGCAGATCGATGAAGAGGATGCCGCCCAGGTCGCGCCGATTGTGCAGCCAGCCACTCAGCCGGACGTCGCTGCCGACGTCAGAGGAGCGGAGCTCGCCGCAGGTGTGGGACCTGTACCGATGCATCGTCGTTCATCCAGTCTTCGCTGATCGGGGTCTGTGTTTCACGTGAAACGCCTCCCCAGCGTACCGTTCGGGCGGAGATCGCCTCCCCCGGTATGACGATCACTCCGTTCTGCTTTCGGTGGCAGCGGGCGATGACCTCTTCCTAGAGTGGGGCAATGCGCACTGGCGAGCCTCTGCCCGCCGTGGGGGAGGTTCTCGCCGCCCTCGCGACCGGCCTGTGGCACTGGGACACCGCCACCGGGCTGGTCACGGTCGATGCCGAGGCGGCACGGCTGCTCGGGCTGCCCGCCGAGCAGACCAGCCTCACACAAGCCCAGGCCCGGGCCCGTATGCACCCGGTGGACTGGAACGAGATCACCGGCGTGGTCCAGCTCGCCGTCGCGGAGGGCACCCTCGCCGAGGTCCGGATCCGGATCATGGACGAACAGGGCCGGGTCGTACGGGTCGTCCGCAGCCGGTCCAAGCCGTCCTTCGACCAGGTGCGCAAGGCGTACGAGCTGATCGGCACCCTCCAGGAGGTCGCCGAGCCGACGCCTGGCACCCCGGCCGGGCGCAGCGCGGTCACCGGCGACTGGCGGCGCTCCAGGGAGGCGTTCCTGCTGGACGCCGGCCGGGCGCTGGCCGAGGCGCGCTCCACGCAGGAGGTGCTACGGGTCACGGCAAACCTGTCGATGCCGGGGTTCTCACCGGATGGGCTCGCGGTGTTCAGCGTGGAGGGCGACCGGCTGACGCTCATCGGCCACTACGGCCCGCACCAGCAGGCGGGTGAGAGCCCGTTCACGCACATGGCACTGGATACGGACTACCCGGCCGCCGAGGTCGTACGGACCGGCCGGGCCGTGTACCTGTCCTCTCCCGAGCACTACAAGTCGCGCTACCCGCTGACCTGGCCGCTCGCCCAGTCCTTCGGCCGCCACTCGTGGGCGTTCCTGCCGCTGACGGTGGCCGGCCGCACGATGGGCGCATGGATGGCGGCCTTCGCCTACCCGGTCGCGTTCACCCCCGACGAGCGGTCCGTGCTGACCACGGTGGCGCGCATGCTGGCTCAGGCCCTGGCCCGTGCGGGAGTGGCCGAGAGCGAGCGGGCCCTGACCGACGGGCTCCAGCGCACGATGCTGCCGCGGCTCGGCGCGCAGCGCATACCGGGCATGAGCGTCGCCGCCCGCTACGTTCCCACCGGCGGTGGCCTCCAGGTCGGCGGCGACTGGTACGACGTGATCCCGCTGCCGAGCGGGCGGTTCGCACTGGTCATCGGCGACGTGCAAGGCCATGACGTGCGCGCGGCGGGGCTGATGGGCCAGCTGCGGATAGCCCTGCGGGCGTACGCCTCGGAGGGGCACCGGCCGGACGCGGTGCTGTCCCGCGCGTCCCGCTTCCTGCACGGCATCGGCGACGAGGACCCCACCGACCCGCGCTTCGCGACCTGCGTCTACGTCGAGGTCGACCCGGCGAACGGAGTGCTGGACATCGCCCGCGCCGGCCATCCCGACCCGGCGATCCGCATGGCCGACGGCACGGTGCTGACCCGGCCGACGGCCGGAGGCCTGCCGCTGGGCATCAACCCGGATGCCGACTACCCCACCACCCGGCTCACCCTCGAAGCCGGCGAGACCATGCTGCTGTGCACCGACGGCCTGATCGAGACCGGCGGCCACGACCTGGACACCGGCTGGCGGCGGCTGCGCGCGATCCTCGAGGAGCACAAGGGCGACCTGGAGGAGCTGGCCGACGCGCTGGTCCAGGCCGTGCACGGCCCGTCCTCGCACCACACCACCGGCCCGCTGGCGGACCGCCGCGAGGACGACATCGCGGTGCTGCTGCTGAGCCGACAGAGGGAGGGTTGCGGTTGCGGCGACACCATGGCCGTACGGCTCCCGGCGCGGCGCACCGTGCTGACCGTCGCGCAGGCCGAGCCCGAGCGGGTCGCGGTCGCCCGGCAGCAGCTGCGCGAGCTGCTGCACGACTGGGCCTCGCCCGACCAGATCGACTCGGCGGTGCTGCTGCTGTCCGAGCTGCTGACGAACGTCCTTGTGCACACCGACTCCGACGCGCTGCTGGTCGCCGAGATGACGGGCGAGGCGGGCGGGCGACGGCTGCGGATCGAGGTCACGGACGGCGGCGACGACCTGCCGCACAAGCGCAGACCCGGTGAGCTGGCTTCCTCCGGCCGCGGCCTGGTGCTGATCGAACTGCTCGCGCACGCCTGGGGGGTGGACCCGCGCGGCGAGGGCAAGAGCATCTGGTTCGAGCTCTACGAGTCAGTGAACGGCTCGGGCGACGGGTCCTGGTCACCGTAGCGCCACGCCACCGGCGCCCCCCGCCCTCACAGCGGCAATCCTCCGCCGCTCGCGACCGCCACGCCTCCGGCGACCCCGGGCAACCCCCGCCCTCGTGGCGGCCACGCCTCCTACGACGACGGCCCGGACGGCGCCGGGTCCTGGTCGCCGTATCGGGTACGCAGCTCCTGCACGATGCCGAAGGCCGCCGCGGTGAGCGGCACGGCGAGGAGCATGCCGAGCACCCCGGCGACGGACGCCCCGGCCGTGATCGTCACCATCACCACCGCCGGGTGCATCTGCACGGTCCTGCTCTGGATCATCGGCTGGAGCACGTGCCCTTCGAGCACCTGCACCGCGAGGACCACGCCGAACGCCCACAGCGCGATGACGAACCCCCGGTCGGCGAGCGCGACCAGTACGGCCAGGGCGCCCGAGATGAAGGCACCGAGGTAGGGGATGTACGCGCCGACGAAGACCAGCGCGCCCAGTCCGGCCGCGCCGGGCACGTCAAGGACGAGCAGTCCCACGGTGATGAGGAGGGCGTCGATGAGGGCGATGAGGGTCGTGCCGCGCATGAACCCCTCGACGGCCCTCAGCGCCCGCCGCGCCATGGCCTCCAGGGTGTCGGCCGACCCGCGGGGCGACAGGGCCCGCAGTGTTCCCGCGGCCTTGTCGGAGTCGCGCAGGAAGAAGAAGACGAGCAGCAGGGCGAGGACGGCCATGGCGATGGACTCGCCGACCACGCTGACGCCGCTGATCACGCCGGAGGCGGCCGTACCGCCGAACTTGCGCAGCAGTTCCCGGGCGTTGGAGGCGAGGTCGTCCAGCGAGGTGCCGGCCGCGCCGAAATGGTCGGAGATCCCGCGGGCGGCCTGCTTGAGCGAGGCGATGATCTCGTCACCGGTGTCGATGAGCGCGGCGACCACGATGTACACGGCCCCGCCGACCACGGCGACCACCGCGACACAGGTCAGCCCGGCCGCGACCGACCGATGCACCCCGGTCTTCACGAGCCGCCGGTGCAGCGGCCCGAGCAAGGCGGTGCCCAGCAGCGCGAGCAGCACGGGCACCACGGCGGTGCGGATCTCCACGACCAGCAGGATCCCGACGTAGACAACGCCGGCGACGAGCAGGAGCAGCGCACACCAGGCGGCGAGGCGCCGGGCGGGGCCGGGGAGGAGCGGGGCCTGCTGGGAGTCCTGCACCCCTCCACCCGATCACGCGCCCGGCGGGCCGTCCCGTCATGGAGGCCCGCCAGGGTGACGGGGCGTCAGCCGCCCCGGTGCCGCGTCAGCCCTGCGGACCGC
Source organism: Streptomyces cahuitamycinicus (assembly GCF_002891435.1). GTDB lineage: Bacteria > Actinomycetota > Actinomycetes > Streptomycetales > Streptomycetaceae > Streptomyces > Streptomyces cahuitamycinicus. The sequence continues at coordinate 24,977 of NZ_POUC01000042.1, read as the reverse complement.
TCGCGGTCATGCCGTGCACCGCGGGCACCGTGCCCAGGCGGCCCTTCTGGAAGTCCTCGAAGGCCTGCATGAGCTCGTCCTTGGTGTTCATGACGAACGGGCCGTAGTGGGCCATGGGCTCGCGGATCGGCTGTCCGCCGAGCAGGACGACCTCCAGATCGGGGGTGTGGGAGTCCTGCTTCTCGTCCGCGCGGACGGTCAGCGAACCGCCGGCGCCGAAGACGGCCGTCTGCCCCATGTGGACCGGTCGGCGGTCGGGACCGACGCTGCCGCGGCCGGCCAGGACGTAGGCCAGCCCGTTGAAGTCCTCGCGCCACGGCAGCGTGAGCTCCGCACCCGGCGCGACGGTCGCGTGGACCATCGTGATCGGGGTGTGCGTGATGCCGGGGCCCGCGTGCCCGTCCAGCTCACCGGCGATGACGCGCAGCAGCGCGCCGCCGTCGGGGGTGCTGAGCAGCTGGACCGAGCCGCCGCGGATGTCCTGGTAGCGCGGGGCCATCATCTTGTCCCTGGCCGGCAGGTTCACCCACAGCTGGAGACCGTGGAAGAGACCGCCGGACATCACCAGATGCTCCGGTGGGGCCTCGATGTGCAGCAGGCCCGAGCCGGCCGTCATCCACTGGGTGTCGCCGTTGGTGATGGTGCCGCCACCGCCGTTGGAGTCCTGGTGGTCGAAGATCCCGTCGATGATGTACGTGACGGTCTCGAAGCCGCGGTGCGGATGCCACGGCGTGCCCTTCGGCTCGCCCGGCGCGTACTCCACCTCACCCATCTGGTCCATCATGATGAACGGGTCGAGATGGCGGTAGTTGATCCCCGCGAACGCCCGGCGCACCGGGAAGCCCTCACCCTCGAAACCGCTCGGAGCGGTCGTGACGGTCAGCACGGGACGCGCCACCGCGTCGGCCGGCGCGGTCACGCGGGGCAGCGTCAACGGGTTCTCGACGGTCACTGCAGGCATGTCGGTTCCTCCTCGTGTACGCCCAGTTTAGTTGAGCGTTGAACTTCCTGCCACCCCGAACAGAGAAAACCGGGAGGACATTCCCACCCCGGGGGACGGCGCAGCGAACCACGGGAGACCGGCATGGCGAAAGGCCGTCACCCCACTGCGGGATGACGGCCGGCCCTCGCGCGTCCGCGTCAGGCGACGAGCTCGGGCTCCTCGCTCACCGCCCCGGCGGGTTCACGCTCGCGGTCCCGCATCACCACCGCGGCCACGACCGCCGCCGCCAGAACACCGACAGCGCTGATCGTGAAGGTCGTGGACATCGGCCGTGGGATACCCCGAGCCGAGCCGGGCGATCGATGCCGTCTTCTCGTACGTCATCGGCATGTCCACCACGGAGGCCGCCTGGCTCACCACGGTCGCCCGCTCGGGCGAGACGGAGTCCGGGTTCGTCGCCCGCCTGCTCCCCGCGGCCCAGCAGGCCTCGGCCGGCTACGACCACCTGGCGGCCGCCGACGCCGAGACCGCCGCCCGGGCCGGCGACCCGGCGAAGCTCCGCGACGACAAGTTCGCCTACGGCTTGGAGGTCGTCCTGGACGGCCTCGCGCTGCGTCTGCCGCGATAGCGGAGCGGGCGGGTTTCAGCCGCCACCCGCGAAGCGATGGCGTCTAGCCGTCTGCGAAGCCATGGCGTCCAGCCGTCTGCGAAGCCATGGCGTCCAGCCGTCTGCGAAGCCATGGGTCTAGCCATACATCCGGCGCATCGCGAACTCGACCATCTGCTCGACGGCCTTCGCGTCGAACACCATGCGGTGCTCGCCCTCCATGTCGAGGACGAAGCCGTATCCGGTCGGCAGCAGGTCCAGCACCTCGGCGCCGGTGATCACGAAGTACTTGGACTCCTTGCCCGCGTAGCGGCGCAGCTCCTTGAGCGTGCTGAACATCGGGATCACCGGCTGCTGGGTGTTGTGCAGGGCGAGGAAGCCGGGGTTGTCGCCGCGCGGGCAGTAGACCTTCGACGTCGCGAAGACCTGCTGGAAGTCCTCGGCGGCCATCTGCCCGGTGGTGAAGGCGCGCACCGCGTCCGTAAGGGAGGGCGGGGACGGCTCGGGGTACAGCGGCTGCTGCTGCCCGTACCCGCCGGACATCGGCTGCTGCGGAGGGGCGTACTGCCCTTGCGGGCCCGCTGTCTGGTCGTAGCCGTACATGAGCGCAAGCGTACCGAGAGCGGACCGGCCGTCGGGCCGGTACGGCCCTTCCGGCAAACCGACAGCGAGTCGACAGCGCCCGGCCTGTGGATCGCCGCGGCCACCGCTCGTAGCGTCGTGTCATGAACGGACGCCAGCACCAGAGCCCGCCGGAGCACGACGGAGGCCTCTCCCACGACCTCCCCGTCCTCGCCCGCCGCCGGATGATCCGGCTGATGGCGGGGGTGAGCCTGGTCCCGCTGGTGGGCTGCACGTCGGAGGAGAACCCCTCGACGTCCCCTTCCTCGTCGGCGGGTTCCTCCTCCGCGGAGTGCGCGGAGATTCCCGAGGAGACGGCCGGGCCCTTCCCCGGTGACGGCTCCAACGGCGTGAACGTGCTGAAGGAGAGCGGGGTCGTCCGCAGCGACATCACCCGCAGCTTCGGCGACTCCGCGGGCGGCACGGCCGAGGGCGTGCCCCTGACGATCACGCTCACGGTGGTGGACGCGGCCTCCGGCTGCGGGACGCCGAAGAAGGGCGCCGCCGTCTACATCTGGCACTGCGACCGGGAGGGCGCCTACTCCCTGTACTCCGAGGGCGTCACCGAGGAGAACTACCTGCGGGGAGTCCAGGAGACGGACGACAAGGGCCGGGTCACGTTCACGAGCGTCTTCCCCGGCTGCTACCCGGGCCGCTGGCCGCACGCCCACTTCGAGGTCTACGACTCCCTCGCCGACGCCACCGCCGCCGCGTCGATCACCAGCACCTCGCAGCTCGCCTTCCCCCAGGACGTGTGCGAGGCGGTGTACGCCACGGACGGCTACAGCGGGAGCGTACGGAACCTGAGCAGCCTCTCCCTGGAGGACGACGGCGTCTTCGGCGACGGCCACGAGCGGCAGCTGGCGACGATGACCGGCAGTGCGCGGGACGGTTACACCGCGGCCTTGACCGTTCCGGTGTGACCTGTCACAGATGACCGGATGGGGTTGCATCTTATTACTGACGGGTAGCATCATGCGTAGCTACTTGTTGGTACGTGAACTAGCGCGAGGATCCAGTGCCTCGCCGATCTCTCTAGGGAGCCGGGAGCCGTCGCCATGGGGCACTACAAGTCGAATCTCCGCGACATCGAGTTCAACCTCTTCGAAGTACTCGGGCGCGACAAGGTGTACGGCACCGGCCCGTTCGAGGAGATGGACGTCGAGACCGCGAAGAGCATCCTGGAGGAGATGACCCGCCTCTCGGAGAACGAGCTGGCGGAGTCCTTCATCGACGCCGACCGCAACCCGCCGGTCTTCGACCCGGAGACCAACACCGCGCCGGTCCCCGCGTCCTTCAAGAAGAGCTACCAGGCCTTCATGGACTCCGAGTACTGGCGCCTCGGCCTGCCCGAGGAGATCGGCGGCACCACCTCGCCCCGCTCCCTGATCTGGGCGTACGCCGAGCTCATCCTGGGCGCCAACCCGGCCGTGTGGATGTACTCCTCGGGTCCGGCGTTCGCCGGCATCCTCTTCGAGGAGGGCAACGACGTCCAGAAGCACATAGCCAAGGTCGCCGTGGAGAAGCAGTGGGGCTCCACGATGGTGCTCACCGAGCCCGACGCGGGCTCCGACGTGGGCGCCGGCCGCACCAAGGCCGTGCAGCAGGAGGACGGCTCCTGGCACATCGAGGGCGTGAAGCGCTTCATCACGTCCGGTGAGCACGACATGTCGGAGAACATCCTCCACTACGTGCTGGCCCGCCCCGAGGGTGCCGGCCCCGGCACCAAGGGGCTGTCCCTCTTCCTCGTCCCGAAGTACCTCTTCGACTTCGAGACCGGCGAGCTGGGCGAGCGCAACGGCGCCTACGCCACGAACGTCGAGCACAAGATGGGCCTGAAGGCCTCCAACACCTGCGAGATGACCTTCGGCGACCAGCACCCCGCCAAGGGCTGGCTGATCGGCGACAAGCACGACGGCATCCGCCAGATGTTCCGCATCATCGAGTTCGCCCGCATGATGGTCGGCACGAAGGCGATCTCCACGCTCTCCACGGGCTACCTGAACGCGCTGGAGTACGCCAAGGAGCGCGTCCAGGGCCCCGACCTGGCGAACTTCATGGACAAGACGGCCCCCAAGGTCACCGTCACCCACCACCCCGACGTGCGCCGCTCGCTGATGACGCAGAAGGCGTACGCGGAGGGCATGCGCGCCCTTGTGCTCTACACGGCCTCCGTCCAGGACGAGATCCAGTTCAAGGAGGCCGCCGGTGAGGACGTCTCCGCCCTGGAGGCCCTGAACGACCTGCTCCTGCCCATCGTCAAGGGCTACGGCTCCGAGAAGGGCTACGAGCAGCTCGCCCAGTCGCTCCAGACCTTCGGCGGCTCCGGCTTCCTGCAGGAGTACCCGATCGAGCAGTACATCCGGGACTCCAAGATCGACACCCTCTACGAGGGCACCACGGCGATCCAGGGCCAGGACTTCTTCTTCCGGAAGATCGTCCGCAACCAGGGCGCCGCGCTGAACTCCCTCGCCGAGGACATCAAGAAGTTCCTGGCGCTCGGTGAGGGCGGCGAGGAGCTCGGCGCGGCCCGCGAGCACCTCGCCAAGGCCGCGGTCGAGCTGGAGGCCATCGTCGGCCTGATGCTCACCGACCTCGCCGCCACCGAGCAGGACGTCAAGAACATCTACAAGGTGGGCCTGAACACCACCCGTCTGCTGATGGCCTCCGGTGACGTCGTCGTCGGATACCTGCTGCTCAAGGGTGCCGCCATCGCCGCCGAGAAGCTGGAAACGGCCTCCGCCAAGGACAAGGCCTTCTACACCGGCAAGATCGCCGCCGCGAAGTTCTTCGCCGCCAACGTCCTGCCGAGCGTCACCCTGGCCCGCAAGGTCGCCGAGGGTGTCGAGCTGGACCTGATGGAGCTGGACGAGGCCGCGTTCTAGTCCAGCACGTTCCATGTTCGAGGGCCTGTTCCCCTACGCCGGGAACGGGTCCTCGTCCGTCGTTAAGGTGAAGCCATGACCCAAGCAGCCCGCTTCGACCGCGGCCACACCGACGACCTCATGACCTTCCTGGCGGCGAGCCCCACGCCGTACCACGCCGTGGCCACAGCCGCCGAACGGCTGGAGAAGGCCGGCTTCAGGCAGGTCGCCGAGACGGACGCCTGGGACGGGACGAGCGGCGGCAAGTACGTGCTGCGCGGCGGGGCGATCGTCGCCTGGTACGTGCCGGAGGGCGCGGCGCCGCACACGCCGTTCAGGATCGTCGGGGCCCACACCGACTCCCCCAACCTGCGCGTCAAGCCGCTCCCCGACAGCGGGGCGCACGGCTGGCGCCAGGTGGCCGTGGAGATCTACGGCGGACCGCTGCTCAACTCGTGGCTGGACCGCGACCTGGGCCTCGCGGGCCGTCTCACCCTGCGCGACGGCTCGACGCGCCTGGTCGACGTCGACCGCCCGCTGCTGCGCGTCCCGCAGCTCGCCATCCACCTGGACCGCTCGGTGACGGCCGACGGCCTCAAGCTCGACAAGCAGCGGCACATGCAGCCGGTCTGGGGCCTCGGCCGCGACGTGCGCGACGGCGACCTGATCGCCTTCCTGGAGGAGACGGCCGGCATCCCCGCGGGCGAGGTCACCGGCTGGGACCTGATGACACACTCCGTGGAACCGCCCGCCTACCTGGGCCGCGACCACGAGCTGCTGGCCGGCCCGCGCATGGACAACCTGCTGTCCGTGCACGCCGGCACGGCAGCGCTCGCAGCCGTCGCCTCGTCGGCCTCGCAGCCGGCCTCCATCCCGGTCCTGGCCGCCTTCGACCACGAGGAGAACGGCTCCCAGTCGGACACCGGCGCGGACGGGCCGCTGCTCGGCAACGTGCTGGAGCGCTCGGTCTTCGCCCGCGGCGGCTCCTACGAGGACCGGGCCCGCGCCTTCGCCGGCACGGTCTGCCTCTCCTCCGACACGGGCCACGCCGTGCACCCCAACTACGCGGAGCGGCACGACCCGACGCACCACCCGCGCGTCAACGGCGGCCCGATCCTCAAGGTCAACGTCAACAACCGCTACGCCACGGACGGTTCGGGCCGCGCCGAGTTCACGGCGGCCTGCGAGGCGGCCGACGTGCCCTTCCAGTCGTTCGTCTCCAACAACTCCATGCCCTGCGGCACCACGATCGGCCCGATCACCGCCGCACGGCACGGCATCAGGACGGTCGACATCGGCGTGGCCATCCTGTCGATGCACAGCGTGCGCGAACTGTGCGGCGCCGACGACCCGTTCCTCCTCGCGGGCGCGCTGACCGCGTTCCTGGAGCGGTAGAACGGGCCGTCACCGCATGGGTGTTCCCCTCGGGGGTACCCGGTGTTCCGGGACCGGAACGACCGGACCGTACAGGGAGGCGACACACATGGGCCTCGGCGGATGCATCATCCTCATCGCCGTGGGAGCCATCCTCACGTTCGCGACCGACTGGGACATGCAGGGGGTCAACCTCGACCTGGTCGGCATCATTCTGATGATCGTCGGACTGATCGGCGTCACCACGTTCAGCAGCATCGCCAGGCGCCGACGCGTGGTGGTGCCCCCCACGACACAGGTCGTGGACGACCCGGCAGTGCACCACCACCGCCGCGACGGATACAGCGACGGATACGGGGTGTAGGACAGCGAGGTCCGCACCCGGGTCGCGTCGCATCCGCTGCTCCGAATCAGCTCAGGGCATGGCCCGTCGTGGCGTCCACGTGGGCCGGGACCTTCTCGTGGCGGTCACCGACCGTGAGGGTTCCTGTGGGTTCGAACATGAGGATCGTCGTGGGGACGGAGGCGGACGGCTTGTGTTCGGTGCCGCGCGGCACCGTAAAGACGCTGCCCCGGGGCAGTACCACCGAGCGCTCGCCGGCCGGCTCGCGCAGGGCGATGCGCAGTTCACCGTCGAGGACGAGGAAGAACTCGTCGGTGTGGTCGTGGACGTGCCAGACGTGTTCGCCCTCCACCTTGGCGACGCGGACGTCGTAGTCGTTCACGGCGGTGACGATGCGGGGGCTCCAGCGGTCGGTGAAGGAGGCCAGGGCCTGGGCGAGGGAGACGGGTTCCTGGGTCATGAGGGAATCCTGCGGGGTGCCGTGCACGTCGTGCGAGTGCTAGGAATCGCACATGTCGCAAGAATCCTCGCAGCGCCCGCACCGGATCGCCGTGATCGTCGACGAGGGCACCAACCCATTCGAGGTCGGTGTGGCCACCGAACTGTTCGGGCTGCCGCGGCCCGAACTGGGGCTGCCCGAGCCGTTGTACGAGGTGACGCTGTGCGCGCCCGCGCCGGAGATCCGGATGAACCACGGCTTCTTCACTCTCACCGGCGTCCGCGGCCTGGACACCGTGGCGGAGGCGGACACGCTGGTCGTGCCGGGTCGGCCTGACAACGTCGTACCGCGCGGCCCCGACGTCCTCGACGCCATCCGGCTGGCACACGCGCGTGGCGCCCGGGTCGTGAGCTTCTGCACCGGCACCTTCGCCCTCGCCGAGGCGGGACTGCTGGACGGGCGGAGGGCGGCGACCCACTGGCGCTGGGCGGACTCCTTCCGCCGGCTGCACCCGAGGGTGCTGCTGGAACCGGACGTGCTGTTCGTCGACGAGGGCGATCTCCTCACCGCCGCCGGCAGCGCCGCCGCGCTCGACCTCGGGCTGTACATCTGGCGGCGTGACCACGGCGCGGAGATCGCCAATCACGTCTCCCGTCGGCTGGTGTTCGCCGCGCACCGCGACGGCGGGCAGCGGCAGTTCGTGGAGCGACCGGTCCCTCAGGTGCGGGACGAGTCGCTGGCGCCGCTGCTGGCGTGGGCGCAGGAGCGGCTGGGCGAGACCCTGTCGGTGGCGGATCTGGCCGCACGCGCGCGTGTCAGTCCCGCCACGCTGCACCGCCGCTTCCGCGCCCAGCTCGGGACGACCCCGCTCGCCTGGCTGACGGGGGAAAGGGTGGCGCTGGCCTGCCGGCTCATCGAGCGGGGTGAGGAGCGGCTGGACGTGGTGGCGGCCAGGAGCGGGCTCGGTACGGCGACCAACCTGCGGGCGCGGCTGCGGCAGGTGACCGGGCTCAGCCCGTCGGCCTACAGACGGCGTTTCGGGAGCGGCGGCGGGGAAGCCCTGGTGTCATGAGATTCCTCGTGTACGACCGGCTCCTCGGTTTCGGTGACGACTACTGGATCGAGGACGGCCGCGGCAGCAAGGTCTTCCTCGTCGACGGCAAGGCCCTGCGGGTGCGGGACACCTGGGAGCTGAAGGACACCCAGGGGCGCGTCCTCGTCGACATCCATCAGAAGATGCTCGCCCTGCGCGACACCATGGTGCTCCAGCGGGGCGGAGAGCCACTGGCGACCATCCGCAGGAAACGGCTGTCCCTGCTGCGCAACCACTACCGGGTGTCCCTCGCCGACGGCAACGAGCTCGACGTCAGCGGCAAGGTCCTCGACCGGGAGTTCGCCGTCGAGTACGACGGTGAGCTGCTGGCGGTGGTCTCCCGGCGGTGGCTGACCGTACGGGACACCTACGGCGTGGACGTCGTCCACGAGGACGCGGACCCGGCCCTGCTGATCGCGGTGGCCGTGTGTGTGATCCACCTCGCGGAGAAGGAACGGGAGGACTGAGAGCGCCGGTCAGGGCCTGCGCGGCGGCTGGAGGCCCAGCATCCGGTCCTTCAGGGCCGGGAACTGCTCCCGGGTCGCCGCGACCTTCCCCGGGTCGAACTCCACCGTGAGGACCTCCTCGCCGGCACCGGCCTGCGCGAGCACCTCGCCCCACGGGTCGACCACGATCGAGTGACCGGCCTGGGGAACTCCGGCGTGCGTCCCGGCCGTTGCGCAGGCGAGGACGAACGACTGGTTCTCCACGGCCCGCGCCTGGGCCAGCAGCGTCCAGTGGGAGCGGCGGCGCTCCGGCCAGCCCGCCGACACCACGAGCGTCTCGGCACCGGCGTCGACGAGACCGCGGTAGAGCTCGGGGAAACGGAGGTCGTAGCAGGTGGACAGGCCGAGGGTCGTCCCGGGCAGACGCACCGTCACCAGCTCGGAGCCCGCGCCCATCAGCACGGCCTCGCCCTTGTCGAAGCCGAACCGGTGGATCTTGCGGTAGGCGGCGGCCAGGTCACCGGAGGGCGAGAAGACCAGGGAGGTGTTGTAGAGCGGCCCGTCGGGGTCCCGCTCCGGGATGGAACCCGCGTGCAGCCACACACCCGCTTCGCTCGCGGCCTTCGCCATCGCCTCGTACGTCGGCCCTTCGAGCGGCTCGGCCTCGCGCCCGAACTCCTCGTAGGCGAAGGCACCCGTGGTCCACAGCTCCGGCAGGACGACGAGGTCGGCCCCGGCCTGCTCGCGGACCGTCCCCGCCACGCGTCGGCGGCGCGCTTCGACCGATTCGTCCTCGTTCACGGCGATCTGGATCACAGAGGCGCGCACACTACCACCGTCCTGGCATTCGAGCCGTTCACACGGGCCTACGATCGTCACACGAAAGCACTGCCGGGGTGCCTCACAGCAGCGTAACTTAGCTCGCGAGACGCCCGCCGAAAGCCGCCACCTCCCACTGGCAACGCCGCCACCACCTGCCCGTGACCGAACCGCCGAGGGGTCCCGTTCCGTGAGTCTGCATCCCACCCTCCAGCCCTACGCCGACGCCTGGACCCATTCCATCGAAGCGATATCCGAGCTGCTCCAGCCGCTCGCGGAGGCCGAATGGAACCGGCGGACGCCGTGCCCCGGGTGGTCGGTGCGGGACGTGGTCTCCCATGTCATCGGTCTGGACTGCGAGATGCTCGGCGACCCGCGCCCCATCCACAGCCTGCCGCGCGACCTCTTCCACGTCACCAACGAGCACCAGCGCTACATGGAGATGCAGGTCGACGTCCGCCGCCACCACACGGCGCCGGAGATGACCTCCGAGCTGGAGTATGTGATCATCCGCCGCAACCGGCAGCTGCGGAACGAGTCGCGTGACCCGGGCGCCAAGGTGCGCGGCCCGCTCGGCAGCGAGCTGACCCTGGAGGAGTCGATGCGGCGGCACGCGTTCGACGTGTGGGTGCACGAGCAGGACCTGCGCACGGCCCTCGGCCGCCCCGGCAACCTCGACTCCCCCGGCGCGCTGGTCGCCCGGGACGTGCTGCTCGGCGAACTCCCGCGTGTGGTGGCCGAGGACGCGCAGGCGCAGCGCAGTTCGGCGATCGTCTTCGACGTGCACGGGCCCGTCGAGTTCCTGCGCACGATCCGCGTCGACATCCAGGGCCGCGGCACGCTGGAGACGGCCCCGGCCCTCGGCCCCGCCGCGACCCTCACCCTCGACTGGGAGACGTACGTCCGCCTGGCCTGCGGCCGCGTGACCCCGGAGTCGGTGTCCGACCGCCTGAAGACGGAGGGCGACCCGGAGCTGACGGCGGCGATCCTGCGGAACTTCACGGTGACGCAGTAGAAGCTCAGGAGTCCCACTCGGCTGCGGGCCTGCGTGCCGGTGTGGGCGATGAGGGTCCCCCTGCTCTAAGAGCTCGCGGGAGGCACGGCCTCTGATCGGCGGGTGCAGCCCTGATCGCCGTGTGCGGCCCTGATCGGGTGCGGCCCTGACCGGCGGGTGCGCCCCTGGTCGCCGGGCACGGCCCTGATCGGCGGGTGCCACCCTGGTCGCCGGGCACGGCCCTGATCGGCGGGTGCGACCCTGATCGGCGGGTGCGACCCTGGTCGGGCACGGCCCGGCACCAACGCCGAGGGCCCGAAAACCACATGCCGCCGCCCCACCACGGTCCTGGACATCGGCTGCGGCTCGGGCGAGCTGATGCTCCGTGTCCTGGCCGCCGCGCCGGAGGCGACCGGCACCGGCCTCGACCTGGACGCCGACGACCTGGCACGGGGGCGGAAGGCCGCCGAAGACCGCGGACTGGCGTCCCGGGCCCGTTTCCTGGAGGAGTCCGCCACCGGCACCACACACGGCCCCGCCGGTCTCGTCCTGTGCGTGGGGTCGAGCCAGGCCCTCGGCGACCGGCTCCCCGACGCGCTCGGGGAACTGCGCCGCCTGGTCGGCGACCAGGGCCGTGTCCTGCTCGGCGAGGGCTTCTGGCAGCGCACCCCCACCCCCGACGAGCTGTCCCGCATGTGGCCGGACGCCGCCGCGACGGACCACCCCGACCTCGCGACGCTCATCAGCATGGCGATCCACGCGGGGTTCCGGCCGGAGTGGACCGAGACCGCGAGCCTCGACGAGTGGGAGGAGTTCGAGTCGGGGTACCTCGCGGACACCGAGGTGTGGCTCGCCGGGCACCCCGATGACCCCCTGGCGGCACAGACCCGCGAGCGGGTCGACCGGCACCGCGCCAGGTGGCTCACCTACCGCGGCGTCCTCGGCCTCGCGTACCTCACTCTCGTACCGGTGGCGGCCCGCTGATCCGGACGACGGGACCTACACGGGCACGTGCACCGTCTCCACCCGGCTGGCCACCAGCCGCTCCCGCTCCCGCCGGGCCGCCCGCCCGCGCAGCCGCAGGATCTGGGAGACCCCGGCCGCCTGGAGCACGAACACCACCGAGAAGGCCAGGGAGTAGTCGTCGCCGGTGGCGTCGAGGAGCACACCGATCGCGAACAGCGTGGTCATGGAGGCCACGAAGCCGCCCATGTTGGTGATGCCGGAGGCGGTGCCCTGCCGTTCGGGCGGGTTGGCCGGGCGGGCGAAGTCGAAGCCGAGCATCGACGCGGGTCCGCACGCCCCGAGCACCGTGCACAGCACGATCAGCAGCCACACCGGGGCGTGGGGCCCCGGGTAGGCGAGGGTCGCCGCCCACAGGGCCGCCGTCGTGCCGACCGTGCCGAGCGCGAGCGGCAGCCGCGCCCCGTGGTGCCGGGCGACGATCTGGCCGTAGACCAGGCCCACCACCATGTTCGACAGGACGACGAGGGTGAGCAGTTCACCGGCCACCGCCCGGGACAGCCCCTGCGCCTCGACGAGGAAGGGCAGGCCCCACAGCAGCAGGAACACCATCGCCGGGAACTGGGTGGTGAAGTGCACCCACAGGCCGAGCCGCGTCCCGGGCTCACGCCAGGAGGCGGCGATCTGCCGCCGTACGTAGGCCGCGCCCTGGTGCGGGAGCGGCTCCGGCTCGTGGCCCTCCGGGTGGTCCTTGAGGAACAGCAGCACCAGGACGAGCACCACGGCCCCGGCGACCGCGCTGCCCGCGAAGGCCGCCGTCCAGCCGATGCCGTGCAGCAGCCGGGCCAGGACGAGCGTGGAGACCAGGTTGCCGGCCATGCCGACCAGTCCCGCGAACTGGGCGACCAGCGGCCCGCGGCCGGCCGGGAACCAGCGGCTGCCCAGGCGCAGCACGCTGATGAACGTCAGCGCGTCACCGCAGCCGAGCAGCGCGCGGGAGGCGAGCGCCGTGCCGTACGTGGGGGAGAAGGCGAAGCCCAGCTGCCCGGCCGTGAACAGCACCGCGCCGAGCGCCAGCACCTTCTTGGTGCCGAGCCGGTCGACCAGCAGGCCGACGGGGATCTGCATCCCCGCGTAGACCAGCAGTTGGAGGATGGAGAAGGTGGAGAGGGCGGAGGCGTTCACATGGAAGCGGTCGGCGGCGTCGAGGCCGGCCACGCCGAGGGACGTGCGGAAGATGACCGCGACGAAGTAGACCGAGACGCCCGTGCCCCAGACGGCCAGTGCCCTGCGCCCGCCTGGGGGTGCCCCCTCTGGGGGAGGGTCGCCCGGTATCCCGGTGGCGTTCACCGGACCTCACCCCGGGCCAGGTGCGAGAACCAGCCGACGTGCCGGTGGACGAGGCCGACGGCGGCCTCGGCGTCACCGGAGCGCAGGGCGTCGAGGATCTCCTCGTGCTCGGCGAGGGTCTTGGCGATGCGGTCGGGGTGGGAGTGCATGACGGCGACGCCCATCCGCAGCTGGCGGTCGCGCAGCTGGTCGTAGAGGCGGGAGAGGATCTCGTTGCCGCCGCTGCGGACGATCTCGGCGTGGAAGCAGCGGTCGGTGACGGCGGCCCCGGCGAGGTCTCCGGCGGCGGCCTGCTTCTTCTGCCGGGCCAGCAGCTCCTCCAGGCGCTCGATGAGTCCGGCGGGCGCGGGCACGGCCTTGCGCGCCGCGTGCTCCTCGACGAGCAGCCGCGTCTCGACGACGTCGGCGATCTCCTGCGCGGAGACGGGCAGGACGAGGGCGCCCTTCTTCGGATAGAGCCGGATCAGCCCCTCGGCCTCCAGCCGGAGCAGCGCCTCGCGGACCGGTGTGCGGGAAACCCCCACGGCCTCAGCCAGTTCGCCCTCGGTGAGGAGGGTGCCGCCCTCGTAGCGGCGCTCCAGGACGCCCTGTTTGACATGGGCGTAGACGCGGTCGGCGGCGGGCGGTTGCTTCACGGCCAAGGTCATGCCGACAGCATAGATACAACAGGGACGCATGAAGAGATACGTCCAGAATGCGGACTTGTATGTCACACATCTGTGGCAAAGCGGGGGTCCCCCTCGGCAACGGCACAACCACGTGTGCTAGTTACAAGTCAGACACGTGCGGCCCCCTTCCCCTCGTCCCCAACTCGGCCGCATCGTTGGGGCATTCGACGCAATCGGGGTACTTCACTTGATAACCGGCATTCAGGGCACCCGCCTCCGCAGAGCAGCGGCCGTCGCCGTCACCACCGGCGCCATGCTCGCGACCGGTGCCCTCACCGTCGCGCCGGCGCAGGCCGCCTCTGCGCCCTCCATCGCCGCCAAGGGCGGCTACGCGATGAACAACGCGACCGGCAAGTCGCTCTACACCAAGGCGGCCGACACGCGCCGCTCGACCGGCTCGACCACCAAGATCATGACGGCGCTGGTGGTGCTGAAGCAGTCGAACCTCAACATGAACAGCAAGGTCACGATCCAGAAGGCGTACAGCGACTACATCGTCGACAACAACTACGCGTCCAACGCGAAGCTGATCGTCGGCGACAAGGTCACCGTCCGCCAGCTGCTCTACGGGCTGATGCTGCCGTCCGGCTGTGACGCCGCGTACGCGCTCGCCGACAAGTTCGGCTCGGGCTCGACGCGTGCGGCGCGCGTGAAGTCGTTCATCGGCAAGATGAACACCACCGCCAAGAGCCTGGGTCTGAAGAACACCAACTTCGACTCGTTCGACGGCATCGGCAAGGGCAAGAACTACTCCACGCCGCGCGACCTGACCAAGCTCGCCAGCGCGGCGATGAAGAACTCCACGTTCCGCACGGTCGTCAAGACGAAGAAGTACACGGCGAAGACGACCACCAAGACCGGCGGCACGCGGACGATGGCGCCGTGGCAGAACACCAACCCGCTGCTCGGCAGCTACAGCGGCGCGATCGGCGTGAAGACCGGTTCCGGCCCGGAGGCCAAGTACTGCCTGGTCTTCGCCGCCACCCGCAGCGGCAAGACGGTCATCGGCACGGTCCTCGCCTCGACCGGCCTGTCCGCCCGCAAGTCGGACGCGACCAAGCTGCTCAACTACGGCTTCACCAGGTAGGACTCACGCAGAACGACCGAGGGGGCCCCGCCGCACACCGCGGCAGGGCCCCCTTCGTCAGCCGATCGTCGTCACGCCACGCTGGTCTGCCGGCGCCGCAGCGCCCGGGCCGCCTTGCGCCGGCCGCCCGACAGCACGTTCACCGCGGAGCCCGCCCCGGCCCCCGGCTCCAACTGCCAGCCGCGGATCCGCGCCGCGACCTGTGCCAGCCGCTGGTCGCCGGGCCGTACGTCGATGGAGAACAGGGACTCGTCGGGCTTGGGGTCGTCGCCACCCCAGCGGACGGTGCCGTCGAGCTCGGCGAGGATGTCACGGAGCACGACCTCCTGCTGCGGGAAGAAGCCGCCCCGGGCTCCGCGCGGGTAGAAGCCCGGCCGGATCCGCACGGCCGTGCCGGACGCCAGGTTGGACTCCGGCCGGCCCTTGCCGAGACCGGAGGGCTCGTGCCAGCCGACGACGTCGCCCCGGCGCAGGGGATCGACCTCGTAGTGGAACCGGCGTACCAGGTGGACAAGGACGGTCTCGACATCGCCCATGCGCACGGCGACGCCCTTGAGCGGAGTGCCGGGGACGGGACGGGTGTAGACGGTGCCGCCGTCGTCGCTGACGTTCTCCATCTCCCAGCCGTTGTGGGAGCGCGTACCGGCCAGCACACGCCGGGTGCGGTCCTGCGCGCTGCGCAGGGCGTCCCGCACGCGCGACGGTATGGGGTTGTTCGCGTCGGCGTACGCCTCCGACAGGAAGTGGGAGACGGGCAGGGCGGCGACGCCCACGGCACCACCGACAGCTGCGATACGGACGAGCAGCGTCCGGCGGGACAGTCCGCGGCGGTGAGTGGCTCCGGAACCCGACGATCTGCGGGGGATGCGGGGGATGTTGAGCTTCAACGGAGTGGTCTCTTCCTGAAGTTCTCTGCGCACACGCACTCAGGCGTTGCGGACGATGCTGTTGTACTTCTCGAAGATCTGGTAGACGGCCAGGCTCTGGTGCGTCTGGGACTCCACGTCGGGGTCCCAGGCCCGGTAGCGGCGCAGGAGTTCGGTGATCTCGAACTCGGCGAGGTCGAGGCGCATGGACCGCGGGGTGGTGACGCGGTCGCCGGGGGGCAGTTTGCCGCCGGGCCTGCCCCGGGTGCCCCACAGGTGGAGGAGGGCCGCGGTGCGCACACTGAACGCGTTGTCCTTGCTCAGCTGCTGCCACACCTCCCACAGGTCGGCATCCTTGGCCGGGTCGCGGCGGTCGCCGGTGGCGAAGCCCCAGCCGATGCAGTGGTTCCAGGCCTGGATGGCGTCGCTCGCGCTGATCTCGCCGATGCCGGTGTGCGAGTCCCGGACGGAGCCGGAGCCCGCGCCGTGGTGGTCGGCCACGTTCTGGTCGGCGGACTGGCCGGCGAGACCGTAGTCGCGCATGGCCCAGTAGACGGCCGTCTGGATCAGCGCCTTGCGCATCGTGTACGTCGTCGACAGCTCGGTGATCAGCCCGTCCTGGTCCTGGATCGCCTCGACTGCCTGCGCGTTGGTGTAGAGCCGTGCGTCGCTGCCGATGCCGCCGGTGTCCGGGCGGCCGATCGACCGCATGTAGCGCGAGAGGTCGGCCCGCAGGGCCGGCACCTGGCGCGCGTCGAGAGCGACGTCCGCCACGGGAGGCCGCGGCCGGTCGAACGAGCCCTGCCCGGTGTCCCGCCCCGAGGCGATGTCCGCGTCGATCTCCAGCTGCCCGTCACCGGAGCCGAGGGTGCGGATGACGAACTGGTCGTAGGCCCAGTCCGCGGGCAGCGGATGCCCGGCGTTGCCCTCGAAGCCCGGGGACATGTCGGCGACGAAGCTCGCGGTCGAGTAGCCGGCCGCGCCGACCTGCGCGCACACGTTGCGGGAGCCGTAGACGCCGATCTCGTACGGGTGGCCGGAATCGGTCATCGCCTCCTTGATGCCCTTGAAGTGGGGCAGGACGCTCGCCGTGATCTCGGCGTCGATCGCGTCGAAGTCGACGGCGAAGAAGATCCTCGTCCCCCGCCGGAATCCGTGGTCGCGGGCTGCGTTGACCGCCGCGTATCCGGCGGTCCGCCCGGCGACGTAGTCGAAGTCGGAGGCGTCGTTGTTGACGGTCTGGTAGATCGGGAAGCAGCGCAGCCCCTGCTGGGCGATGGTGGCGAGCTCGCCCGGCTGGATGGCCTTCTCCGGCAGCGAGGTCGCGCTCGGGTTGGTGAGATAGCGGCCGACGTAGGTGATCCCGGCCGCCTTGAGCGACGCCGCCCGGGCCGGGGTGATCTTCGCGATCGTGTCGCAGGCCTTGGCGGACCGGGACTGATCACCGAAGGATGCCAACAGGGAGGCGAAGGTGGCGAAGTCGCCCTCGCCCGTGGCCGGGAGCGCCGCGAAGGTCTGGAACGCCCGGACGGCGGCGGCAAGGGAGGAGTCGAAGGTGTCGGCGAGGGCCGCGGGCCGCCGGTTGAGGACCATCCCGGCGGAGAACAGCTGGACGAAGACGCCCTTGTCGCCCTGCTTGACGGGGTGTGACTTCAGGCCCGACTGGGTACCGGGCCCGAAGTTGCCGTTGGCGGTGCCGTCCGCCATGCCCAGCTCGTACTGCACGCCGAAGAGCAGCGCCTTGAGGGTGTCCCGGCTGACGAGCCCGTCGCAGGCGATGACATAGAAGTCCTGCCGCTTCAGGTAGCGGGCGTTGAGCCACTGCTGGACGGCCCTGACCTGTCCGGTGCCGGAGGCGCCGGGGACGTAGGAGTCCATCGTCAGCAGGGCCTTGAAGACCTTGGGCGTCACGGCGCCGCCGGGGAAGGCCTGCTCGACGCCCATGTCGGTCTTGAGCCGGGTGACGGCCGCCTGCACCCGTGTTCCGTAGGTGCCGTCGAGGTCGCCGCCGTCGTAGCCCTTGCAGGAGAGGCCGGCCTGGATGATGCGGCAGAAGTCCGGCGAGGGGACGGTGTCCGCGTCGAGCTCGGGGTACTTCGCCGTCAGGGTGCTGAGCGTGGTGGGGCCGAAGCTGTCGGAGAGGGCGGTGATGCCCAGCTCGTACTGCAGGGCACGGGTCAGTGCGTACATGGTCGCCCAGTCGGCCTCGCCGCTCTCCTCGACGGTCGTGCCGGTACGGCCGCCGTAGACGGAGTTCACGAATCTCTGGGCCTTGAGCACCATCGCGTCGCGCATGGGGGGTTCACTCACTTTCGAGGGAGTGACCGCGCCCGCCGCAGCCCGGAACAGGGCTCCCCCCGGGACGCCGGGCGAATGGTCGATCTCGTGGTGAGGTTGATCGTATGTCCGTATAAACCGCTTACTGTGTGGTACTTGGGAGGATTCGAGGAGGCTCTTGTGATCCTCGGAGTACCGCAGGTTCACCCCGGGCAGACGCCGGCGGCCCCCCGCCCGGTGGGTCGGGGGGCCGCCGCAGTCGGGTCACGCCCAGGTGATGAGGCGCTTCGGCTGCTCCAGGATCGCCGCCACGTCGGCCAGGACCTTCGAGCCCAGCTCGCCGTCGACCAGGCGGTGGTCGAACGACAGGGCCAGGGTGGTGACCTGACGGGGCTTCACCTTGCCCTTGTGGACCCACGGCTGCGGCTTGATCGCGCCGACCGCGAGGATCGCGGACTCGCCCGGGTTGAGGATCGGCGTACCCGTGTCGACGCCGAAGACCCCGACGTTGGTGATCGTCACCGTGCCGCCCTGCATGGCCGCCGGGGACGTCTTGCCGTCCCGGGCCGTGGCCACCAGCTCGCCCAGGGACTCGGCCAGCTGCGGCAGGGTCTTGGCGTGGGCGTCCTTGATGTTCGGCACGATCAGGCCGCGCGGGGTCGCGGCCGCGATGCCCAGGTTCACGTAGTGCTTGACCACGATCTCCTGGGCGGCCTCGTCCCAGGACGCGTTGACGTCCGGGTTGCGCCTGATCGCGACGAGCAGCGCCTTGGCGATCAGCAGCAGGGGGTTCACGCGCAGGCCCGTGAACTCCTTGTCCGCCTTCAGTTCCTCGACCAGCTTCGTCGTGCGCGTCACGTCGACCGTCACGAACTCCGTGACATGCGGCGCCGTGAACGCCGAGCCGACCATCGCCGCCGCCGTCGCCTTGCGGACACCCTTGACCGGGATGCGGGTCTCGCGCGTGGTGTCGTAGGAGGCCTGAGCCTGGACCGCGGCCGGGGCGGACGCGGCCGGCGGCTCGGAGACCGCCGGGACGGCGGCGGCCACCGCCGCGTGCACGTCCTCGCGGGTGATGATGCCGTCCGGGCCGGTCGGGACGACCGTCGTCAGGTCGACCCCCAGGTCCTTGGCCAGCTTGCGTACGGGGGGCTTGGCCAGCGGGCGGTCCGTGCCCGCCGGGGCGGTCGCGGCGGGGGCCGGGGCCGCCGGCGCGTGGCCGTTCAGCTCCGTCTGGATCGCAGGTGAGGCCTGCTGGACCGGGACCTCCGGGCCCTTGCGGGGGCGGCGGCGGGTGGACGAGGTCGCCACCCCGTAACCCACCAGGACCGGCTGGCGTCCCGAACCCGCCGCCTTCGGCTCCTCGGCGGGCTCGGCCGCCGCGGGCCGCTCGGCGATGGGCGCGGGTGCGGCGCCGCCACCGCCCACGTCCACCGCGATGATCGCGGTGCCCACGTCGACCGTGGTGCCCTCGGGGAAGTGCAGGTCCCGGACCACGCCGTCGTACGGGATGGGCAGCTCGACGGCCGCCTTCGCCGTCTCGACCTCGCAGACCACCTGGCCGTCGGTGACCGTGTCGCCGGGCTGGACGTACCACTTGAGGATCTCGGCCTCGGTGAGTCCCTCGCCCACGTCGGGCATCTTGAACTCGCGCACGGACGCTTCCGTCATCGTCGTCACGACCCTCTCCTCAGTACGCCAGCGAGCGGTCGACGGCGTCCAGTACCCGGTCCAGGTTCGGCAGGTACTCCTCCTCCAGGCGCGCCGGCGGGTACGGGGCGTGGTAGCCGCCGACCCGGAGTACCGGGGCCTCCAGGTGGTAGAAGCAGCGCTCCGTGATCCGGGCGGCGATCTCCGCTCCCGACCCGAAGAACACCGGGGCCTCGTGCACGACGACCAGGCGGCGCGTCTTCTCCACCGACGCCTGGATCGAGTCGAAGTCGAGCGGGGAGACCGAGCGCAGGTCCACGATCTCCAGGTTCTTGCCCTCCTCGGCGGCCACGTCCGCGACCTCCTGGCAGAGCTTCACCATCGGACCGTAGGCGGCCAGGGTGAGGTCGGTGCCCTCGCGGACCACCTGGGCCTTGTGCAGCGGACCAGGGATCGCCTCCGTGTTGACCTCGCCCTTGTCCCAGTAGCGGCGCTTGGGCTCGAAGAAGATCACCGGGTCGTCGCTCTGGATCGCCTGCTGCATCATCCAGTACGCGTCCGACGCGTTCGACGGGCTGACGATCTTCAGGCCCGCCACATGCGCGAAGAGCGCCTCGGGCGACTCGGAGTGGTGCTCCACCGCACCGATGCCGCCGCCGTACGGGATGCGCACGACGACCGGGAGCTTGACCTTGCCCAGCGACCGGGCGTGCATCTTCGCGAGCTGCGTGACGATCTGGTCGTACGCCGGGAAGACGAAACCGTCGAACTGGATCTCCACCACCGGGCGGTAACCGCGCAGGGCCAGGCCGATCGCCGTGCCGACGATGCCCGACTCGGCGAGGGGGGTGTCGATGACGCGGCTCTCGCCGAAGTCCTTCTGCAGGCCGTCCGTCACGCGGAAGACGCCGCCGAGCTTGCCGACGTCCTCGCCCATGATCAGGACCTTGGGGTCGGAGTCCAGGGCGCGGCGCAGCGACTCGTTGATCGCCTTGGCCAGAGCCATCTTGTCGGCCATCTCAGTTACCCCCCTCGTCGGCGAACGACGCCTGGTACGCCGCGAACTGGGCGCGCTCCTCGTCGACGAGCGCGTGTCCGTCCGCGTAGGCGTTCTCGAAGATCGCGAAGTGGTCCGGGTCCGGCATGGCACGGACCGCCTCGCGCACTCGTTTGCCCAACGCCTCGGACTCGGCCTCCAGTTCCGCGAAGAATCCCTCGTCCGCGTGGTTTGAGGCCTCCAGATACCGGCGAAGGCGCAGGATCGGGTCCTTGGCCTCCCAGGCCTGGCGCTCCTCGTCGCCCCGGTAGCGGGTCGGGTCGTCGGAGGTGGTGTGGGCGCCCATCCGGTAGGTGAACGCCTCGACGAGGGTGGGGCCCTCGCCGCTGCGGGCCCGCTCCAGGGCCCAGCGGGTGACCGCGAGGACGCCGAGCACGTCGTTGCCGTCCACCCGGACGCCCGGGAAGCCGAAGCCCTGGGCGCGCTGGTAGATCGGCACGCGGGACTGCTTCTCGGTGGGCTCGGAGATGGCCCACTGGTTGTTCTGGCAGAAGAACACGACCGGGGCGTTGTAGACCGCGGAGAAGGTGAACGACTCGGCCACGTCGCCCTGGCTGGAGGCGCCGTCGCCGAAGTACGCGATCACCGCGCTGTCGGCGCCGTCCTTGGCGACACCCATCGCGTAGCCGGTGGCGTGCAGCGTCTGGGAGCCGATGACGATCGTGTAGAGCTGGAAGTTGTTGCTGTTGGGGTCCCAGCCGCCGTTGTTCACACCGCGGAACATGCCGAGCAGGTTGGCGGGGTCGACGCCGCGGCACCAGGCCACGCCGTGCTCGCGGTAGGTCGGGAAGACGTAGTCGTCCTCCCGGGTGGCCCGGCCGGACCCGATCTGGGCGGCCTCCTGGCCGAGCAGCGACGCCCACAGACCCAGCTCGCCCTGGCGCTGCAGCGAGGTGGCCTCGGCGTCGAAGCGGCGGGTGAGCACCATGTCGCGGTAGAGGCCGCGGAGCTCTTCCGGGGTGATGCCGGCGACGTACTTGTCGTACTCGGCGTTCTTGACGCGCTTGCCCTCGGGCGTCAGCAACTGCACGAGCTGGGGCTCGGCGCCGGTGTCGTTCTTGGCGGTCGTGCGGGTGCGCTTGGTGCCGGTGGTGCCGGCCTTGCTTCCGGCGCTGCGTCGCGGTGTGCGCGCGGCAGTGCTCTCCACGGTCACGTGTGCTCCTCCGTCGGTCCGACCCCCGGGGTTGCCGGTAGGTCAGTGCGGCTCACCTGTTTTCGACCACCGGGGCACGGGGTGGGTGCCACTCGGCCGGGAACAGGCGTGACAGGTGCCCCGGCGAGCGCCCTGCAAAAAGCACGTTACCCAGTGCGCCACATTTCTGTGAAACCCCTTCTGACCTGCGATTTTGCTTGGATATCCAAGTAAATCGGGAAGGTGGTGAAGGGTCCCAGGTCACAGCCTTGCAGGAGGCCGGAGCAACCGCACGTTAACCCGGTGACCCAGGTCACGGGAAGAGTCCTCTTGTCGGCGCGTCAAAACGGCACGCGCGCGTGGGCCCCGTTTCCGGGCCCCACGCGCGCGTGGATCATCCGTTTTGTTGCGGCGGTCCGGTCCCCCGGATCAGCCGTCCTCGCCGCCCGGACCTCCGACGACACCGGTCGTACCGCCGCCGTCGGCACCGCCCGTGTCGTCCGGCGGCGAGGCCGGGGGCGAGGGCTCCGGGTCCGTGGGCTCGTCGGTCGGCTCCTGCGAGGTCGGCTGGTCCGTCGGCTGGCCGGTGGGCGACTCGGGAGCGCTCTGCGACGGCGTGTAGGAGGGCGAGTACGACGGCGTCCAGTTGCCGTCGCCCGAGCCGGTGCCGGTGCCGTTGTCCGTGTTCGTGTCGGTCGGCTCTTCGCTCGGTTCGTCGCTCGGCGTCTCGCTGGGCGTCTTCTCCTCGGTCGTCTGCGAGGTGGTCGGCTTCTGTTCCTTGCTCGGGCTGTCCTCGCCGTTGCCCGTGGTTTTCAGCGCCAGCGCGACACCCACCGCGACGGCGATCACCGCGAGCACGGCGAGGATCCAGAGCTTGCCGCGGCCGTTGCCCTTGTTGCCGTGGCCCTCGAAGCCGCCGTCGTCCCCGGCGCCGTAGCCGCCGGGCAGGATCGGCGCAGGGATCTGCGTGGTGCCGGAGGCGTCCCCGGCGTGGCCCATCACGGCCGTCGCGCCGGCGAAGCCGCCCGACGGGGTGTGCCGGCCCTCGTGCATGTCGACCGGGCCGGTGTTCCAGGTGCCGGTGTGGCCGCCCTGGTCGTAGAGCATCTGGAGCGCGTACTGGACCAGCCCGCGCATCTCCTCGGCCGTCTGGAAACGGTCGTCGGGGTCCTTGGCGAGGGAGCGCATGACCAGGCCGTCCAGCTCCGGCGGGCACACGTCGGAGGCCTCGGACGGCGGCGTCGGGATGTCCTGGACGTGCTGGTAGACCACCGACAGCGGGGTCTCGCCGGTGAACGGCGGGCGCAGCGCGAGGAGTTCGTAGAGCAGGCAGCCCGTCGCGTACAGGTCGGAACGGTGGTCGACGGCCTTGCCGAGCGCCTGCTCGGGGGAAAGGTACTGCGGGGTGCCCATGACCATGCCGGTCTGCGTCATCGTCGTGGACGCGCCGTGCAGGGCCCGGGCGATGCCGAAGTCCATCACCTTCACGGCACCGTTGTGCGTGATGATGACGTTCGCGGGCTTGATGTCGCGGTGGACGATGCCGTGCTGGTGCGAGTAGGCGAGCGCCTCCAGGACGCCCGAGACGATGATCAGCGCCTGCTCGGGGCCGGGTGCCTCCGCGTTCAGCAGCAAATCGCGGATGGTGCGGCCCTCGACGATCTCCATGACGATGTACGGCACGGACTGGCCGCCGACGAAGTCCTCGCCGGAGTCGTACACGGCGACGATCGAGTGGTGGTTGAGACCGGCCACCGACTGGGCCTCGCGCGTGAAGCGCGCCTTGGACACCGGGTCCTCGGCGAGGTCGGAGCGGAGCAGCTTGACGGCGACGGTGCGTCCGAGGCGGACGTCCTCGGCTGCGAACACCTCGGCCATGCCGCCCCGGCCGAGTCTGCGGGTCAGCCGGTACCGGCCGTCCCCGACCAACCCGCCGTTACCCCAGAGCTCCGGCGCGTCCGACATGCCGCCGCCAGACGCCTCGGGGTCGGACGGGCCCTGAGCGGCCTGCTGCTGTGCCATCAGTCCTCGCCGTCGTTTCTGCCCGCGGTGCGCGCGGTGTTGTTACGGTCTCCGTCGGCCACGCTACAGCCTCCGCGCAAGCCTCCGGCCCGACAAGGGATGCCGGGACCGGCACGAGACGGACCGGCCATGAAACCTTCACTCCGTACTCTCGTGCAAATTCTGTGTCCCGCCCGTACGCCCCCTGTAACGCTTACGCGACTCTTCTTTCGCGTACGGTCACGGAACGGGCACCGAGCTTGACGTGTCGGTGCCCTGGGGCAGACTTGGCCGGGAATGGCGGTTTGGATCAACCACGGATCAGCGGCAGTCGGCGGCGTCCGCAGGGGCTACGGGGGACGGGGAACATGAGCCAGGACGGCGCACAGGGCCAGCACACGGGGCGGGCGCTCGCCAACGGCCGCTATCAGCTGCGTGACCTCCTCGGCCAGGGCGGCATGGCCTCGGTGCACCTCGCGTACGACAGCGTCCTCGACCGGCAGGTCGCGATCAAGACACTTCACACGGATCTCGGTCGGGAACAGGCCTTCCGCGAACGGTTCCGCCGCGAGGCCCAGTCCGTGGCCAAGCTCACGCACACCAACATCGTCTCGGTCTTCGACACCGGCGAGGACACCCTCGACGACATGACGACGCCGTACATCGTCATGGAGTACGTCGAGGGCCGCCCGCTCGGCTCGGTCCTCGACGAGGACGTGCGGCAGCAGGGCGCGATGCCCGCCGACAAGGCGCTGAAGATCACCGCGGACGTGCTGGCCGCCCTGGAGATCAGCCACGAGATGGGACTGGTCCACCGCGACATCAAGCCGGGCAACGTGATGATGACCAAGCGCGCCGTGGTCAAGGTCATGGACTTCGGCATCGCCCGCGCCATGCAGTCCGGCGTGACGTCGATGACGCAGACCGGCATGGTCGTCGGAACCCCGCAGTACCTGTCGCCGGAGCAGGCCCTCGGCCGCGGGGTGGACGCCCGCTCCGACCTGTACTCGGTCGGCATCATGCTGTTCCAGCTGGTGACCGGGCGGCTGCCGTTCGAGGCGGACTCGCCGCTGGCCATCGCCTACGCGCACGTGCAGGAGGAACCGCCGGTTCCGTCCTCGATCAACCGTGCGCTGCCCCCGGCCATCGACGCGCTGATCGCCCGGGCGCTGAAGAAGAACCCGAACGAGCGCTTCCCCAGCGCCGTGGCCATGCGCGACGAGTGCCTGCGCGTGGCGGCGTCCTTCCAGGCCGCGCCGCCGAGCATCGTCCCGGGCACGCAGGCCCCGAGCGGCGCGGGCGTCGGCTCGGCCGTGTTCCCGCCGGTCGACCAGGCGACCCCGGCGCCCTCGGGCCAGGTGCAGACGCCGTATCAGCCGACCC
>NZ_POUC01000429.1 GCF_002891435.1 Streptomyces cahuitamycinicus | reverse complement strand
CGGGGGCGACGAAGAGAGCCTCGATCGCCACCAGGGCGAGCCAGGGCCCCGGCCGCACATGCCGCCACGGGCCGCACGACTGAGGCTTGGCACACGGTAACGGCTGGTCGGCGGTTTGGGGATGTGTCGTGACGAAATGAACAGGGAGTCCGTCCACCCCGCGTACCGCGCTGTCGGCCCCGAGGCCACGCGCCTTAGACTCCGGGAGTGACCGTCACCGCAACCTCCGTCGGCGAGTCGGACCAGCTGGAGCCGCGGATCGCGCCCGGGGCGTGGACCTGGGCCCGGCGGCTCGTGCGTCTCGTTCCGGCCGCCGCAGCCGCGCTCTCCGGCCTGCTCCTCTACGTCTCCTTCCCGCCCCGCACGCTGTGGTGGCTGGCGCTGCCGGCCTTCGCCGTCTTCGGCTGGGTGCTGCGCGGCCGCGGCTGGAAGGCCGCACTGGGCCTCGGCTACCTCTTCGGCCTCGGCTTCCTGCTGCCGCTGCTGGTGTGGACCGGAGTGGAGGTGGGGCCGGGCCCCTGGCTCGCCCTGGTGGCGATCGAGGCGCTCTTCGTCGCCCTCGTCGGCGCCGGCGTCGCGACCGTGTCGAAGCTGCCCGGCTGGCCGGTGTGGGCGGCCGCCGTGTGGATCGCCGGCGAGGCGGCACGCGCGCGTGCCCCCTTCAACGGCTTCCCCTGGGGGAAGGTCGCCTTCGGTCAGGCGGACGGTGTGTTCCTGCCGCTCGCCGCGGTGGGCGGCACCCCGGTGCTCGGCTTCGCGGTCGTGCTGTGCGGCTTCGGACTGTATGAGGTCGTCCGGCTGGCCCGGCAGTGGCGGCGGACCGGTGAGGTACGGCGCTCCGCCGCGGCCCTGGGTCTGCTGAGCCTGGCCGTCCCGGTCGTGGGCGCCGTCGCCGCCCGGCCCCTGGTCAGCGACACGGCAGAGGACGGCAGCGCCACCGTCGCGGTGATCCAGGGCAACGTGCCCCGCGCCGGCCTCGACTTCAACTCCCAGCGGCGGGCCGTGCTCGACCACCACGTGCGCGAGACGGAACGCCTGGCCGCCGAGGTCAAGGCGGGCAGGGTCGCGCGGCCCGACTTCGTGCTGTGGCCGGAGAACTCCTCCGACATCGATCCCTTCGCCAACCCCGACGCCCGCACCGTCATCGACACGGCGGCCAAGTCCATCGGGGTGCCCATCTCGGTCGGCGGTGTCGTCGAGCGCGACGGCAAGCTGTACAACGAGCAGATCCTGTGGGACCCGGCGAAGGGCCCCGTCGACACCTACGACAAGCGCCAGATCCAGCCGTTCGGTGAGTACCTGCCGCTGCGCTCACTCATCGGCGCGATCAACCCGAACTGGACGGCCATGGTCCGCCAGGACTTCAGCCGGGGCACCAAGCCGGGCGTGTTCACCATGGACGGCGCCAAGGTCGGCCTCGTCACCTGCTATGAGGCCGCTTTCGACTGGGCCGTGCGCTCCGAGGTCACCGACGGCGCCCAGATGATCTCCGTGCCCAGCAACAACGCCACCTTCGACCGCAGCGAGATGACCTACCAGCAGCTCGCCATGTCCCGCGTACGCGCGGTGGAGCACAGCCGGACCGTGACCGTGCCGGTGACCAGCGGTGTCAGCGCGATCATCATGCCGGACGGCCGGATCACCCAGAAGACCGGCATGTTCGTGGCCGACTCACTGGTGCAGAAGGTGCCGCTGCGGTCCTCGCAAACCCCCGCCACCCGGCTCGGCATCCTGCCGGAGGTCGCGCTCGTGCTGGTCGCGGCCGGCGGACTCGGCTGGGCCGTCGGCGCCGGACTGCGCAAACGACGCGCCGGCGACGTGTAGCCGTACGCGGGTCGCACACCGCCTGAATCGCGCCGGGGCAACGGAAGGGGCCCATTAGGGTCGACGGCATGGCTACTCCCGACTTCATCAGCACACTCCGTAACTCGGCCGGTCATCAGCTGCTCTGGCTCCCCGGCGTCACCGCCCTCGTCTTCGACGACGAGGGCAGAGTGCTGCTCAACCGGCGGGCCGACACCCGCAGGTGGTCCGTACTCGGCGGCATCCCCGACCCGGGGGAGCAGCCGGCGGCCTGCGCGGTGCGGGAGGTTCACGAGGAGACGGGCGTGCGCTGCGTCGCCGAACGGGTCGTTCTCGTCCAGGCACTGGAGCCCGTCACGTACGAGAACGGTGACACCTGCCAGTACATGGACATCACCTTCCGCTGCCGGGCCGTCGGCGGTGAGGCTCGGGTCAACGACGACGAGTCGCTGGACGTGGCCTGGTTCGACGTCGACGCTCTGCCCGAGCTGAACGAGTTGGGTCTGCTCCGGATCAAGCAGGCCCTGTCGGACGCCCCCACATGGTTCGACCCCACTGCCTCTGGCTGAACTATGGGCTGTGACCACATGGGGTGAGGCCTGGGCGCTGCCTAGGGTCGAACCATGACCGTCTCCCGTGCCCCCCTGGCCTCCCACGCCTCCCCGCTCGACCTGGGCGGCCGCACCGCGCTCGTCACCGGCGCCGCCGGCGGCATCGGCCGTGCCTGTGCGCTGCGGCTCGCGGCCGCCGGGGCCAAGGTGAGAGCGGTCGACCGGGACGCCGCGGGCCTGGAGGAACTGGTCGGCCAGGGGCACGGCCTCGCCGGCACGGTGGAGCCGCACGTCCTCGACCTCACCGATCTGGACGCCGCCGAACTCGCCGCCGCGGGCACCGATGTCCTCGTCAACAACGCCGGGCTCCAACTGGTGCGCCCCATCGAGGAGTTCCCGCCGGAGGTCTTCCACACGGTGCTCACCGTGATGCTGGAGGCGCCGTTCCGGCTCATCCGCGGGGCCCTGCCCCACATGTACGGGCAGGGATGGGGCCGCGTCGTGAACGTGTCGTCCGTCCATGGACTGCGCGCCTCTGCCTACAAGTCGGCCTATGTGGCCGCCAAACACGGTCTGGAGGGGCTGTCAAAGACCACCGCCCTCGAAGGCGCGCCCCACGGTGTCACCTCGAACTGTGTGAACCCCGCCTATGTGCGCACCCCACTGGTCGAGAAGCAACTGGCCGACCAGGCGCAGGCACACGGCATCCCCGAGGAGCGGGTCCTGTCCGAGGTGCTGCTGCAGGACAGCGCCGTCAAGCGGCTGATCGAACCGGAGGAGGTCGCCGAGGCGGTGGCGTATCTGTGCGGTCCGCAGGCGTCCTTCGTGACCGGTACCTCGCTCGTGCTCGACGGTGGCTGGACCGCCCACTGAGCAGCCGGCCCCGGCGGCCGGGGGAGTTGTCCACAGGGCTGACGGGACGGGCCGGTCATGGTGAATCCTGAGAGCATGTCCAGCGATCACGCGCAGTCCGCCGAAACGCCGTTCCTCGAGCTCCTGGCCCGAGGAGCGTCGGCCGACGCCTACGAGCAGCCGGAGCTGCTCGCGCGTGCCGAAGGGCGCCCGGCGGAGTGGATCGCCGCGCTCCGGCAGGCCCGGCCGCTCGCCCTGCGCGTACGCGCCGAGCTGGAGGGACGCCGCCGCCGCGAGGCCGAGCTGTCCGCACTGTTCGAGACCGCCCACGACCTCGCCGGGCTGCGCGACCTCGACGCCGTGCTCCAGGCGATCGTGCAGCGCGCCCGCTCGCTGCTGGGCACGGACGTCGCCTACCTCAGCCTGAACGACACCGAGCGCGGCGACACCTACATGCGGGTCACCGAGGGCTCGGTCGCGGCCCGGTTCCAGCAGCTGCGGCTCGGCATGGGGGAGGGGCTCGGCGGCCTGGTCGCACAGACCGCGCGCCCCTATGTCACCGACGACTACTTCAAGGACGACCGTTTCCAGCACACCCTCACCATCGACGCGGGCGTGCGGGACGAGGGGCTGGTGGCCATTCTCGGCGTGCCGCTGACGCTCGGGCACCACGTCATCGGCGTGCTGTTCGCCGCGGACCGCCGCGCCCGGCTCTTCGAGCGGGAGCAGATCGCCCTGCTCGGCTCCTTCGCCGCCCTCGCCGCAGCCGCCATCGACACCGCCAACCTCCTCGCCGAGACCAGATCGGCCCTGGCCGGCCTCGAGCGTGCGAACGAGATCATCCGGGACCGCAGCGGCGTCATCGAGCGCGCCTCCGACGTGCACGACCGGCTCTCCGAACTCGTCCTCCGCGGCGGCGGGGTGCACGGCGTGGCCGCCGCCGTCTCCGAGATCCTCGACGGCACGGTCGAGTTCGCCGAGGCCGCCGCCGCACCCGCCGGGGCCCTGGAGAAGTCCGGCGCGCAGGGGCACGCGGTGCTGCACGAGGACGACTGGATCGCCGCCGTCGCCGCCGGGGGCGAACTGCTCGGCGCACTCGTGCTGCGTGGCCACCCGGGGCTCGACCCGGTCGATCAGCGCACCCTGGAGCGTGCCGCGATGGTCACCTCCCTGCTGCTCCTGGCCCGCAGATCGGCCGCCGAGGCCGAACAGCGCGTGCGCGGTGAGCTGCTGGACGACCTGCTGGACGCCCGTGACCGCGACCCGCGCCTGCTGCGGGAGCGCGCGGCCCGGCTCCACGCCGACCTCGACGCGCTCCACGTGGTGCTGGCCGCGCGACTGGAGGGCGGCGCGGCCGACGCCGACCACGAGGCGGACGCCCGCAGACGCCTGGCAGCGGCGGCGTCCCACCTGGCCGCGACCGGGCACGGCCTGGCCGCCGCCCGCGACGGTGGCACCGTCCTGTTGCTGCCCCTCGGCCCCGGCGACACCGCCACCGACGCGGCCCGCCGTGCCGCCCGCCACCTGGGCACGGCGGTCCACGCACCGGTCACCGTCGGCGCTTCCGCACCCGCCGAGGACCTCGCCGCCCGCCCCGAGACAGTGGCCACGGCCTACGGGGAGGCCCGCCGCTGCCTCGAAGCCCTGCGCGTCCTCGGCCGCTTCGGTGACGGAGCCGCCGCAGAGGACTTCGGCTTCCTGGGGCTGCTCCTGGCCGGCGACCGGGACATCCCGGGCTTCGTCGACCGCACCATCGGCGAGGTCGTCGCCTACGACCGCCGACGTGGCACGGAGCTGCTGCGCACCCTCGACGCCTACTTCGCCTGTGGCATGAGCCCCGCACGCACCAAGGACGAACTGCACGTGCATGTGAACACCGTCGCCCAGCGCCTGGAACGCGTCGGCCGCCTCCTCGGCGACGACTGGCAGATCCCTGCGCGGGCTCTGGAGATCCAACTCGCCCTGCGCCTGCACCGGTTGTCGGCACGAGAACGACGCTGACCTCGTACGCAGAACGCTCGCCGACCCCCGCACGCAGAACGTTCGCCGCCGACCCCCGTACGCACAACGTACGGGGGCAGGACGGCACGGACCCCCGGCACGTCAGGCGCGGGCGTCCTCCGGGGCGGCGGCCGTCCGGTCCGCTCCCTGACCGGAGGGCGGAGCCACGGCGGCGAGGTCCCGGTGGCGCGTTTCCTTGGCCGCCGCCACCGCGACGACCGTGAGCACGGCGGCGGCGATGACGTACAGGGCGATCGGCGTGGAGCTGCCGTAGTCGGCCAGCAGCGCGGTGGCGATCAGCGGCGCCGGCGCACCCGCCGCCACCGAGGCGAACTGCGCACCGATCGACGCACCGGAGTAGCGCATGCGCGTCGCGAACATCTCGGAGAAGAACGCCGCCTGGGGCGCGTACATCGCCCCGTGCAGGACCAGCCCGACGGTCACGGCGAGGATCAAGTTGCCGAAGCCGCCGGTGTCGATCAGCGCGAAGAACGGGAACATCCACAACCCGACACCGACCGCACCCATCAGATACACGGGCCGGCGGCCGATCCGGTCGGACAGCGCGCCCCACCCGGGGATGACGGCGAAGTGCACGGCCGAGGCGATCAGCACCGCGTTGAGCGCGGTCTGCTTGGAGACACCGGCCGAGGTGGTGGCGTACACGAGGATGAACGCGGTGATGACGTAGTAGCTGATGTTCTCCGCCATGCGCGCGCCCATGGCGACCAGGACGTCACGCCAGTGGTGCCGCAGCACGGAGACGATCGGCGCCTTCTCGGCCTCCGCGGCCACGTCCGCCTTGCGGGCCTCGGCTTGGGCCAACGCGTGCTTGAAGACCGGCGATTCATCGACAGACAGACGAATCCACATACCGACGACGACCAGCACACCGGAGAGCAGGAACGGCACCCGCCAGCCCCAGCTGTCGAACGCGGCGTCCGACAGCAGGGCCGTGAGCAGCGACAGCACACCGGTGGCCAGGAGTTGCCCCGCCGGCGCGCCGGTCTGCGGCCACGACGCCCAGAACCCACGCCGCCGCGCGTCCCCGTGCTCCGACACCAGCAGCACGGCACCGCCCCATTCACCGCCGAGCGCGAAGCCCTGGACCAGCCGGAGAACGGTGAGCAACACCGGCGCGGCCGACCCTATGGTGGCGTGCGTCGGCAGCAGCCCGATGGCGAAGGTGGCCCCGCCCATCAGCAGCAGACTCAGCACCAGCAGCTTCTTGCGCCCGAGCCGGTCGCCGTAGTGCCCGAACACCAGCGCGCCCAGCGGCCGGGCGGCGAACCCGACGGCGTACGTCAGGAACGACAGCAGGGTGCCCACGAGCGGGTCGGAGTCCGGGAAGAACAGCTTGTTGAACACGAGTGCGGCGGCGGAGCCGTAGAGGAAGAAGTCGTACCACTCGATGGTGGTGCCGATGAGGCTGGCGGCGACGATGCGTTTGAGGCTGGCGGGGGGGTGGG
>NZ_POUC01000428.1 GCF_002891435.1 Streptomyces cahuitamycinicus | reverse complement strand
TATAAGAGACAGCTTCACCCCCGAGGACCCCCGACCCATGAGCCCCGCAGACGGCGACCGTGACCCACAGCGCATCCTGATCGTCGACGACGAGCCGGCCGTACGCGAAGCACTCCAGCGCAGCCTCGCGTTCGAGGGGTACGGGACCGAGGTCGCCGTCGACGGCGCCGACGCGCTGGACAAGGCCGCGGCCTACCGGCCCGACCTGGTCGTCCTCGACATCCAGATGCCGCGCATGGACGGTCTGACGGCGGCGCGCCGCATCCGCGCCACCGGCGACACCACGCCGATCCTGATGCTCACGGCCCGTGACACGGTCGGCGACCGGGTCACCGGCCTCGACGCGGGTGCCGACGACTACCTCGTCAAGCCCTTCGAGCTGGACGAACTCTTCGCCCGCATCCGCGCGCTGCTGCGCCGCAGCACCTACGCGGCGGCCGTGGGCGCGGCCGGCCAGGCCGACGAGGACGCCCTCATCTTCGCCGACCTGCGCATGGACCTCTCGACGCGGGAGGTCACCCGGGGCGGGCGCCAGGTGGAGCTGACCCGCACGGAGTTCACCCTCCTGGAGATGTTCATGGCGCACCCGCGCCAGGTCCTCACCCGGGAGCAGATCCTCAAGGCCGTCTGGGGTTTCGACTTCGAGCCGTCGTCGAACTCCCTCGACGTGTACGTGATGTACCTGCGCCGCAAGACCGAGGCGGGCGGGGAGCCGCGCCTGGTCCACACGGTGCGGGGGGTCGGTTACGTGCTGCGGCAGGGCGGCGCCGAGTGAAGAAGGTCCTGCGGCGGTTCCGCTCGCTGCCGATCCGGTCGCGGCTGGCTCTGCTGGTGGCGGCGGCGGTGGCGTTCGCGGTGGCGGCGGTGTCGGTGACCTGCTGGTTCATCGTGCAGGGGAAGTTGTACGACGAGATCGACAACGACCTGAGGTCGTCGGTCGGGCCGCTGCGCTCGGACGACTTCCAGGACCTCACGGCCTACTGCCGTCAGACGCCTTCCGACGGGCTGGGCATGGGCTCGCGGCCCAAGAGCTACGGGCAGTTGGTCCGGGCCGACGGCAAGGTGTGCCTCTTCCCCAGCTCCACGGCACAGGTGCACGTCAGCGGCGAGGACAAGGCCGTGGCCAAGGATCCCGACCCGAACCAGGGCCACATCCGCGACGGCACCGACAACGACGGCAACAAGCTGCGCGTCCTGACCACGGCGGTCGTCGTCAAGGACGGGTCCCTGACACAAGGGGTGGCCGCGGACTACTCCCTCGTCGTCGCCCTGCCGCTCAAGGGAACCCAGTCCACGCTCAACGAGTTGGCGCTGATCCTCCTGCTGGTCTCCGGTGTGGGGGTGCTGGGCGCGGGAGCCGCCGGCCTGGCCGTCGCCCGGGCCGGGCTGCGCCCCGTCGACAAGCTGACCGACGCCGTCGAGCACGTGGCCCGCACGGAGGATCTGAACATCCGCATCCCCGTGGAGGACGACAGCGAGGACGAGGTCGCCCGGCTGTCCCGCTCCTTCAACTCCATGACCTCGTCCCTGGCCAGCTCCCGTGACCTCCAGCAGCAGCTGATCGCGGACGCCGGCCACGAACTGCGCACGCCGCTCACCTCTCTGCGCACCAACATCGAACTCCTCACCCGCAGCGAGGAAACGGGCCGCCCCCTCCCCGAGGCGGACCGCAAGGCGCTGCTCGCGTCGGTGAAGGCGCAGATGACGGAACTCGCCACGCTCATCGGCGACCTGCAGGAACTGTCCCGCCCGGATCCCGGCCAGCACTCGGAGCGGACACAGATCGTGGCCTGGCAGGACACGGTCGAGTCGGCGCTGCGGCGAGCGCGGCTGCGCGGCCCGGAACTGACGATCATGGCGGATGTCGAGCCCTGGTTCGTCCGCGCGGAACCCTCCGCCCTGGAACGGGCGGTGGTCAACATCCTGGACAACGCCGTGAAGTTCAGCCCGGAGGGCGGCCTGATCGAGGTCCGCCTGACCGAGGGCGTCCTCACGGTCCGCGACCACGGCCCGGGCATCCCCGCCGACGAACTCCCCTACGTCTTCGACCGCTTCTGGCGCTCCCCGGACGCGAGGGCCCTGCCGGGATCGGGCCTGGGCCTGTCGATCGTGGCGCGTACGGTGCAGCAGGCGGGGGGTGAGGTGTCGTTGTCCCACGCCGAGGGCGGCGGCACGGTGGCGACGGTACGGCTGCCGGGGGCGGCGGTGCCTCCGCCGGAGGATCTGCCTTCGGCCTGAGGGATGGGCGGCCCCGACAGTTACTTCGTGACGTACTCGAGTAACGACGTCCCGGTGGTTGTGCTGCTGAGATGCCGTGATGGCTCAGTGGAAGCCGAGCATGCCGGGCGAGTCGATGTCCACGGTCAGGATGCCAGGGGGGTAGTCGCTCTCTCGTCCGGTGAGGATGATCGACATCCCGCCGGTCTCGATGTGAGGTGTGGCGACGTAGAGGGTGTGGCAGATGTCAGGCCCGCCCCAGCCGTCCCGGATCATTGCTCCGACCGTTGCCGCCGCGGTCTGATGGAGCGGGTCGACAAGGATCCCCGGGAGCGCGATCACATCCCCGGCTGTCCCCTTCTCGGTCGACTCCGCTTGCATCAGACACAGCGGATCGCGGTCAGTCGCGGCGGCGGCAGCCGACAAGGCAGGACATACACCCCGTCCAGCTGTCGATGTCCTGTCATACCCATCAGTAGCGCGAACTCTCGCCGCTGTTCTGACATCTTCGTCGCCGTCACACATCCGCAAGCAGGAGTGAGCCCCCACATGCGTCTCATTCGCATCTCAACTCTCAGGAAATGCGGCGTAGTTGCCGCATCCACCGCCCTCGCCGTGACCGGTCTGCTGGCCGGCGCGGGGACCGCCTCGGCCGGGCCCGCCGGGGCGACCAACATCCGGGGCGTCGACCCCGGGGACACCGACCGGATGATCGAGCGGCTCTGCAGCCAGGAGACGAGCCTGACGGGCGTGTACGGCGCCCTGAACGTCGACACCGGTGAGTTCAAGACCCAGGACGAGTACCTGCGGGACGTCTTCGGGCTGTGGAAGCCCGCCGGGCCGTGGGAGCTGTTCCGCGGCTGGTGCGGGTACGCCGAGGCCTCGACCTGGTCCGTCAAGGGCGACACCGTCCGCACCTCGCGCTGGATCGGCAACAAGGGCTCCGCCGACGACAAGGAGACCTTCGTCAGCAGCTACAGCACCAAGACGTTCGCGAAGAAGAGCGTCGGCGGCAGTATCAGCCTCTCCCTCGCCAAGAGCATCTTCAGCGGAACCGTGGGCGGCAGCGCCGGGTACGAGTGGGGCTGGGAGAAGGAGTCCAAGTTCGAGACCCGCAGCGAGAAGAGCATTCCGCCGTGCCGGCAGGTCGCCGTGACCTGGACGCCGTACCAGCGCGTCGTGCGCGTGAACCCCGTCTTCCACGTCGAGGACTACCAGTGGGACAAGGGCGACGGGGACCGGACCGTGCACAGCTGGCGTGACCGGGGATACCGGACCGTCTACTCGCACGGGTACTACATCGACGGCATCTCGGACAAGCTCCTCCCCAGCGGTCAGCCCGACGGCCGTGAGGACAAGGTCGAGGAGAAGCTGGACCCCAAGTCCTGCATCCAGTAGGGCACACGGAGCGGCAACCTTTCCGTGTGGGGCGGCGACTGATCAGCGGTCATTCCCCCACACGGAACGGATCGCCGCATGAGTGAGCCGCGCAGCAAGGCCCAGCACCGTCGCCGCAGAAGCCGCACCGCCCTGGCGGTCGGGGTCCCCGTGGCCCTGACCGCCGCCGGTACCTTGGCCTACGGCACCGACCTCGGTGCGTTCGGCAGCGGTGGCCGGCAGGCCTCCGCCGCCGCCCCGGCCTGGGCCGCCGACACCGCCGACGGGTTCGCCTCCGTCAACTCCCTGGGCCAGAACGGGACGTACGGCGGGCGGGGCGGGAAGATCGTCACCGTCAAGACGCTCGCCGATCTGGAGAAGTACGCGACCGCGGCCGAGCCCTACGTCATCGTCGTCGCCGGAACCATCACGATGAATCCGGTCGGCAAAGAGATCAAGGTCAAGTCCGACAAGACCATCGTGGGGCAGGGCACCGCCGGGCACATCGTCGGCGGCGGGTTCTTCCTCGGCCAGGGCGTACACAACGTGATCATCCGGAACCTGACCATCCGGGACGCGTACCAGGGCATCTGGAACGACAAGGACCACGACTTCGACGCGATCCAGATGGACGGCGCCCATCACGTGTGGATCGACCACAACGACCTGCGGCACATGGCCGACGGTCTCATCGACGTCCGCAAGGACAGCACGAACGTCACCGTCTCCTGGAACAGGCTGAGCGACAACAACAAGACCTTCGGCATCGGCTGGACCGAGAACGTCAAGACCGACATCACGATCCACCACAACTGGATCCGCGAGACCGAGCAGCGCAACCCGTCCACCGACAACGCCGCCCACGCGCACCTCTACAACAACTTCCTGGAGGACGCCCCGGGCACCGCCATCAAGTCGTCGTACGGGAACTACTCGCGCGGGCGCACGAAGATGGTCCTGGAGAACTCCCTCTTCAAGGGCGTCAACAACCCCGTCATCAAGGACAGCGGCGCCGCCGTCGTCCAGCGCGGCAACTCCTTCTCCGGCACCAGCGGGCGCAACGAGAGCGGCGGGACCGCCTTCGACCCGAAGACGTACTACCCCTACAGCCTCGACAAGGCCGCCGACCTCCCCTCGATCCTCAAGGCCGGTGCCGGGCCCCGCGCCTCCATCGGGACGGCCGCCTCCGCCAAGGGCGCGACGGCGTCCACCAAGGCCGCCGCCGCCACCACCCTCACCGTCGCCAAGGACGGCAGCGGCCAGTACCGCACCGTGCAGGCCGCCGTGAACGCCGTACCGGCGAACAACCCCTCGCGTGTCGTGATCGCCGTGAGCCGGGGACGTACCGGGAACTGGTGAAGGTGCCCTCCAACAAGCCGCACGTCACCATCCGGGGCACCGGCGGGAGCCGCAAGGACACGACGATCGTCTACAACAACGCGTCGGGCACGCCGAAGCCCGGCGGCGGGACCTACGGCACGAGCGGCAGCGCGACCGTCGCCGTCGAGGCCGACGACTTCCAGGCGCGCAACCTGACCATCTCCAACGACTTCGACGAGAAGGCCAACCAGTCCCTCAACGGGCATCAGGCCGTCGCCCTGCGGACCGCCGCCGACAAGGTGTTCCTGGACGGGATCATCGTGAGCGGGGACCAGGACACCCTGCTGCTCGACACCCCGTCGAAGGACCGGCTGGGCCGGGTCTACGTCAGCAACTCCTACGTGATCGGCAACGTCGACTTCATCTTCGGCCGGGCCACGGCCGTCGTCGACAAGTCCGTCATCACGCTGAAGAAGCGCTGGAACGGCACCTCGGCCGGGTACATCACCGCACCGAGCACCGCGGCGAACCGCAAGGGCATCCTGATCGCCAACTCCACGGTGAACGGCGACGTCTCGGCCGGGACCTTCTACCTCGGCCGGCCCTGGCACGCGGGCGGGGACGCGTCCCTCGATCCGCAGACCACCGTCCGCAACACCAACCTGAGCAACGCGATCAAGTCGGCCCCGTGGACCGACATGAGCGGCTTCTCGTGGAAGGACGACCGGTTCGCCGAGTACGGCAACTACGGCGCCGGGGCGGGCCCGGCGAGCACGAACCGGCCCCATCTGAGCGCCGCGCAGGCCGCCGGCCAGGAGGTCGGCGACTGGCTCGCGGGCTGGACGCCTTCGGCGTCCTGAACGGCTCCCTTCCGGGTCCGGCTGACGAGCGGCGCCGGGCCCGGAAGGGCCACCACGTTCGGGGTGCCTACTGCTTCCAGGCGTGGTGCAGCCGGTCCAGGCCGCTCCGGTTGTTCACCGTCAGGCTGAGGTTCGTGCCCGTGCCGTGGAGCGTGGTGAGGGAGTAGGTGTCACCGTTGCGCAGGCCGGGCCAGTAGACCGAGCCGAGGCCCAGCTCCCGGATCGTGTCGGTCGCGGCCTGGATGTAGGCGATCTCGTTGGAACTGCCCGCCGGGCCGTTGTAGTCCAGGCCGGTGGTCATCGAGGCACCGAACTCGTCGAGGATCGTGCGGGAGGCGCAGTCGCCGATGCGTGCCTTGAAGTCGGCCTTCCACTGGTCGACGCTGGTCCAGTCGGTGTGCCAGAAGCCGTAGTTGTGCAGGGCCAGGCGCGTGCCCTTCAGGCGCGGGTCGGCGCACACCGGCTTGACGTCCTCGCTGTACTTGTACCCGCCGATCAGGATCCGGTCGCGGGGTATGAAGCGGTGCCTGCTCACCCACTTCGCCGCGACGTCGGTCCACTCCTGTGCGGTGTAGCCGAACGGCTCGTTCATCGGCTCGAAGTACACCTTGGAGTTGCCGGCGTAGGCGGAGGTGATCCGCGCCCACATCCGGTCCCAGGACGCCTGGTCGTCGATCTTGCCGTCCTTGGCGTTGTCGGCCTCCCAGTAGCCCAGGATGACCTTGAAGCCCTTGGCGGTGGCGGCGTCGATCGCGCCCCGGTACGACTTCCAGAACGGGCCGTTGACCGAGGACGGGTTGACCGGGAGGCGGACCGTGTTGGCGCCGAGCTTGGAGAACCCGCCGATGATCGCCTTGGACTTGGCGTAGGAGGTGGCGTAGCCGTCGGAGGTGGACAGGCCCGAGGGCACGACCGCGTCGTCGGCGAAGTTGTCGCGGGGGTCGGCCCAGTTGACGCCCTTGAAGTCGCTGACGGGCGGCGGGGTGGCGGGACGG
>NZ_POUC01000427.1 GCF_002891435.1 Streptomyces cahuitamycinicus | reverse complement strand
CCATCGCCCGTCACGCCGCCATCCTCCTCGCCGACGCCGGACTGCACGGCCACAAATACGCTATCGACGCCATACTCAGCGCCACCGCCCTCGCCGCCCCCGCCCCAGGCACGATCCTTACCTCCGACCCGGAGGACCTCACCGCCCTCTGCGGCGGACGCGCCACCGTCGTCGAGATTTGACCAGCACCCAGTGAACGGCCGTCAGGTTTCGTCGGCATGGGTTTGGGTGCGGCTGCCGACGGGTGATCTGCTGCTGGTCAGCCAGGACCGGGCCGGGCCGGCGGCGGTTTCGGTGTCGACCGTGAGGTGGAGCCGGGTGCCGCCGCCCGGGGCCGGGTAGCTGCGCTGCTCCGTGCCGGCGAAGCAGTGGCGCAGGACCTCGGCGACCGCACGGGCGGTCTCCGGGGAAGCGGCGACGATACGGACTTCTGCCTGTCCATCAGACGGCAGGGCCTCGATGTCGGTCCTGATCGTGCTCAAGAGGGTGTGGTCCTTTCGGCTGGAGTCGTGGCACCGGTGAGGGAATTGCCCGTGTGGTCGGCCTCGGTGGTGGGCCTGGACGCCGGTCCGGGGCGCTTGCGGCGACGTCTGCCGACACCGGGCAGGGCGTCGCTGTAGTGGTGGGCGGCGATGCGTGCGGCGTGCTGGGCGTTGAGCAGTTGGATCAGGCGTGCGCCCAGGACGATGGCGATGAGGAACGCCGCGATGAGGACCCCGGTTTCCATGCCTGTCACCCCTGCCATTCCCCGGGCACGGGCTCAGGGATGACGCGCGGCCCGGTCGGATACCCGTAGGGCGACATGCACGCCCCGCCCTCGGCCTCCCAGGTGTCCTCCTGGTTCCGGCTGCGCCGCATGCCGCGTCCGGCGGCGGCCTCGCCGGCCATGAGGGCATCCGCCTTGAGGACGCTCCCAGGGATCGCTGTCGCGGCCATCAACCGGTCGGCGGCAGCGGGACGGGTCGCCGGCGGGATCACCGAGAGGTCCCAGCGGCCGTCGGTGCAGGAGAGCAGGATCAGATCGTCCGCTTCCCGTTCCAGGAGCAGATCGTCCGCTTCCCGTTCGGTGTACCGTCCGACGTGCACGCTGCGGCCGTCCACAACCACCTCGCGGGGGATGACGGGCCAGCGGGCGGGGCTCACGGTGACGCGCGTGATCCGGCCCCGTGATGCGTCGAGGGCGGCCGTCAGCGGAGGCAGCTCGGCGCTCAGGTCGCGGGTGTAGGGCCACCATGCGCCGTCGAGCCGGCCCGCCGGTGTGGTCTTCGATGTCAGCGACAGACGCACCGGAAGCCCTGGAACGTGGTCGCGTCGGGTGGTGGGGCCGAGGATGGTGGTCATGGCGAACCCGTCCCCGGGCCGCCTGTCGGCACCCCGGTCTTCGGTGATCGCCGGGAACGGCACCTGCGTGAATTGCTGGGGCTCGAAATGCTCCCGGTCCTTCGACTCTACTCCTGCACGAGGGCCCGAACCGTTTCATCACCTGCTCCGGGGAGTACCGTGAAACCACCACGGCCGCGTACCGGGCAAGGCGGGCGCCGGATCGGCGCTGCCGGCGCACATGCGGCCGTGCTTCCGAGAGGGGCGGACCACGATGGCTGACTCCGACGTTTCCCACTCTGCCCCGCTGCTTCTGCCGGACGGATTCCATCAGGCGGTGAGACAGGGCACGGCTCTGTTGCGGCTGGAGACCACACCGTCCCGGACGGGGATTCTCGACGGCGCGTGGTGGCCGCGTTCCAGAGACATCGCGACCGAGCTGCCCGCCCTGGTCACGGCCCTCACCGAGCACCTCGGTCCCATCACGCGCGTCGGACTCGACGCGTCCGCCTGGAACGGTCTTCCGACCCGCCTGGTCATCGACGGCCGCGTCGTGCACCTCGACTCCGACCCGGTGGGAGACGACACCGTCCTCATCACGCGCGGCCACAACGACCACTTCGCGCTGCTGCTGGTCCCCCCGGACACCACAACCGAGGCCGCACACGCCGCCATGGCCCGAGCGGTCGGCGTCGACAACATGACCCGGGCATCACAGCTCCTGGTCGCCGTCGTCGACCCTGCCCTCCCCAGGACCGACGGACCGACCACGTCCTGATCCAGACCACGACGAGGCCGGCGATGCCCACGCCGAGGACGCGAGCCCAGGTCGACGCCATGAACAGGCCGAAGCCGACGACGAAGGCGACCACGCCCAGGGTGAGGTGGATCCAGCCCCAGGCCGTGAGGTCGAACGCGAAGATGTAGTTCCGCGTCGAGACGAAGATGTCGCCCGCGGCGATCTCCGCGATGCCGCGCATGATGTCGAGAATGCCGCCGATCATGAGCATGATGGCCGCGAAGACGGTCACGCCGGTGGCTCATTCCCGCAGCGGCATGCGGGCGCTGTCCGGGTGTGTGGTGGTCATGCCCGCTACCTCGTTCCCCTGTCGCCCCCCTGTCGCCAACGTCGTGCCCTTCTCAGCGTGCACGCGGCGAGACGCGAGCGGCCTCACCCGGGCAGGGTGACGCACGCGGAGGACAGAACGCCACTTTCGCCCCATATGCACCGTTGTTCTACGGTGGAGAGGAACGATGCTGCTCATCCCTCACCGATCATCGAGGTGGCGGTCATGACGGAGACCACTCAGCGCAGGAACGCATCCCAGGACGGAAAGGGCGCTCCCGGAACTCGCGGGAGCACCGCCATCGCGGACACGGTCGTCGCGAAGATCGCGGGTATGGCGGCCCGGGAGATTCCCGAGGTGCACAACCTCGGCGGAGGAGTGACCAGGGCCTTCGGGGCTGTGCGTCAGCGGGTGCCGGGCGGGGGCACTGGGGTCACCCAGGGGGTGAAGGTCGAGGTCGGCGAACGCCAGGCCGCCGTCGATCTCGATGTGGTCGTCGAGTACGGCGCCGCCATCGCCGACACCGCGGCGGACATCCGGACCAACGTCGTCAACGCGG
This sequence comes from Streptomyces cahuitamycinicus, assembly GCF_002891435.1. Lineage (GTDB taxonomy): Bacteria > Actinomycetota > Actinomycetes > Streptomycetales > Streptomycetaceae > Streptomyces > Streptomyces cahuitamycinicus. The sequence goes on along the minus strand of NZ_POUC01000427.1, from coordinate 3,834 downwards.
TGGAGCGGATGACGGGCCTGGAGGTCGTGGAGGTCAACATCGCCGTCGACGACGTCCATCTGCCGGACGAGGAGGAGGACGAGTCCCAGCAGCAGGAGAGCAGGCGGGTGGCCTGAGGCCGAAGGTCCGGGGTCAGTAGACCGTCTGGGCGGACCTCTGAGTCAGTAGATCTCAGAGGTCCGCCCAGACCTTTCGGTCAGTGGACCTCCGGGGCCGCCCCGAGGCCGCACGGCACGCGCACGTGCTCACCGTGGCCGCAGTGGACGATCCGGTCGCCGAGGCCGATGGCATCGGCCTCGGCCAGGAAGGCGGACAGCGGTGAGCGCATCACCGTGTAGTCGCTGTAGTGCACGGGCAGCACGAGCCGGGGGCCGAGACGACGGGCGAGTTCGGCCCCCTGAGTGCCGTCCATCGTGACGACGAAGCCGCCGGGGAGGCGCGTGCCGCCCAGGTGGAGGACGGCGAGGTCGGCGGTCGGGAAGCGTTCGGTGATCTCGTCCAGGCCGTCGTAGACGAGCGTGTCGCCCGAGATGTAGAGCCGCATACGGGGCGGTCCGCCGGCCGGGCCGAATTCCAGCATGCTTCCCATCACCGGCGGCAGCAGCCTGCGCAGCACCGCGTGACCGGCGTGCCGGCCCGGCAGGGCGGTGACCGTGACCTCGACGCCGTCGCGCTGGAGGGTGAGCGCCTTCCAGGTGCGCAGTCCCGCCGTGCGGTGGAACCCGTGCACGGTCCTGAGGCGGCGGGCCGCGTGCGGTGTGGTCAGGATCGGCACGGTGTGATCCAGGTGCCGGCGGGCGCGGCGGTCCCAGTGGTCGCCGTGCAGATGCGACAGCACGACCGCGTCGAGACGGGGCAGCTCGTGCACGTCGAGGGCGGGTTCGGTCAGGCGGCGGCTCATCAGACCGTGGCCCAGGTAGGCGTACTGCCCTCGGTGCAGGAAGTTCGGGTCGGTGAGGAGGGTGAGCGGGCCGTACGACAGCAGCACCGTCGCGTTGCCGATGAAGTGGATGTCGATCGCGTCGCCGGTGAAAGGACGGTGGTCATCGCCCGTGAGGTGACGGTCGTCGTTGCCGGTGAGGTGACGGTCGTCGTGGTCGTGGTGGTTCGTGGGCTGCGGCATGGCACTCTCCGGTCTCCCCTGGACGGGGTACCCGTGCGGAAGGGTGTCAGGCCGAGCGTTTGCGGGGGGTCGACCTCTTCGCCGCCGTCTTCTTGGCGGTGCTCTTCGACGCCGTCTTCTTGGTCGTTCCCTGACCCGACTTGGACGTCGTCTTCTTCGCCGCCGTGACCTTCTTGGCCGCCGTCTTCTTCGCGGTGGACGTCGACTTCTTGCCGCCGGTCTGCTTGGGGGCCGTGCGGGCCGTCTTGCGCTGCGGGAGCGACTTGACCTCGGCGTGCTCGGCCTCCTCGCCCCGGGACTCGCGGGCCGCGCGGACGCTGCTCTCCAGGGCCGCCATCAGGTCCAGGACCTTGCCGCCCGCGGCCGGTTCCGGGGCCTGGGGCAGGGCCTCGCCGGCCGCCTTCGCGGCGATGACCTCCTCCACCGCCTCGCGGTACTCGTCGTGCAGGTCCTCCAGGTCGACCTCGCCCAGGGTGTCCATCAACGCGTCGGCCAGATCCAGCTCCTGGTCACGGACGGTGACGTCGGTGTCGGGGGCCAGGCCCTCGGGGGCGCGGACCTCGTCCGGCCACAGCAGGCCGTGCATGGCGATGGCCTCGCCGACGACCCTGAGCATGCCCAGGCGCTCGCGCCCACGCAGGGCGAACTTGGCGATCGCCACCTTGTTGCTGCGCTTCAGCGCCTCGCGCAGCAGCGTGTACGGCTTCGCCGCCGGGGCGCCGCTCGCCTGGAGGTAGTACGCGGCGTCCATCTGGAGCGGGTCGATGCGGTCCGCCGGGACGAAGGCGACGATCTCGATCGTCTTCGCCGTCGGGATGGGCAAGCTGGACAGGTCCTCCTCGGTGATGGGGATGATCGTGCCGTCCGCGTCCTCGTAGCCCTTGCCAATCTCCCCCTGGGTGACCTCGCGGTCCTCCAGGTCGCAGAATTTGCGGTAGCGGATGCGGCCGCCGTCCTCGGTGTGGATCTGGCGGAAGGAGATCGAGTGGCTCTCGGTGGCGTTCACCAGCTTGATCGGGATGCTGACCAGGCCGAACGAGATGGCGCCGTTCCATATGGATCTCACGTGCTGCACCCTTCCGGTCACGCTCGGGAGCGTTCGTCACGGTTTGCGTGGGATTCTTATCGTATGGCGCCTATCACAGTGGTGGAGGGGCGACGGCTCGCTCTCAGCAATCTGGAGAAGGTGCTGTATCCCGCCACCGGCTTCACCAAGGGCGAGGTGCTGCACTACTACGCGACCGTCGCCGAGGTCCTGCTGCCCCATCTGCGGGACCGGGCGGTGTCCTTCCTGCGGTATCCGGACGGTCCGGACGGGCAGGTGTTCTTCACGAAGAACGTGCCGCCGGGTACGCCCGAGTGGGTCACCACCGCCGAGGTGCCACGGGTCGAGGGGCCCTCGCGGATGGTCCTGGTGCAGGACCTGCCGAGCCTGATGTGGTCGGCGAACCTCGTGGCCGAGTTCCACACCCACCAGTGGCTCGTCGACACCCCGGACGAGGCCGACCGGATCGTGTTCGACCTCGACCCCGGGGCGCCGGCGAGCATCGTGCAGTGCTGCGAGGTCGCGCTGTGGCTGCGGGACCGGCTCGCGCGCGACGGCATCGAGACCTACGCCAAAACCTCCGGCTCGAAGGGGCTGCACCTGCTCGCCGCCGTACGGGGAGCGTCCTCCGAGCGGGTGTCCGAGTACGCCAAGGCACTCGCCGTCGAGGCCGAGAAGGCCATGCCACGCCTCGCACTGCACCGGATGACCAGGAGCCTGCGTCCGGGGAAGGTCTTCGTCGACTGGAGCCAGAACGCCGCCCGCAAGACGACGGCGACCCCCTACACCCTCCGGGCACGCCCCGAGCCGACCGTCTCTGCCCCGGTGACCTGGGAGGAGGTCGAGGAGTGCCGCGCACCCGGCCGGCTGGACTTCCACGCGGCCGACATCGCCCCGCGGGTCCAGGACTACGGCGACCTGCTGGCTCCCCTGCTGGACACGGACACGGCCGGGACGCTCCCGTAGCCGGACCGCCGGCGGACTCCTGACGGGGATCGCCCTGGCCGGGTGCTGCCGTGTCGCGCCCGGCCGGGCTCCTCAACCCGCGTCCCTCACCCCCACGTCCCTCACACCCGCGTCCACGTGTTCCGGTCGCGGGCCATCGCGTGCAGCGCCTCCACGTCTGCCGGCTTCAGGACCCCGCCCCGCTGGGACAGGCCCTCCACCTCCGGGGCTGTCAGGACGTGGACCGCCCGGGGGGCGACCGGGATCGAGAGCGTCCCCGGGTCCACCAGGGCGAGCACCGGGCGGACCTCCGCCGTCAGAGCGTAGGAGGCGCGGTCGGCGTCGGTGCGGAGGCGGCGCAGGAGCGGCTGGGGGTCGCGGCGGCCCAGGGTGATCATGGGGTCGGCGACGCGGACGCGCTGCTTGCGGGCGTGGAGGGTGTGGACGGCGTAGAGGCCGCCGGGGCCGATCAGCAGGTGGTGGATGCGGTCGCCGCCGGGGAGTGGCACCGAGTGCAGGGCGTGCCAGCCCGCGCCGTCGAGGCGGTCCAGGGCGTCGCCGACCGTCTGCTCGGCGGCCAGGGCCCTGCGGCGCGGGTCGGGGCGCAGCCGGTGGGTGGGGCCGGGGTCGCGGTCGAGGGCGACGATGAGGGCCTCGCCGGGGCGGTTGGGGGCCAGGTCGTCGTCGGGGTGGAGGGTGAGGCGGGCCAGTTCGGCGGGTG
>NZ_POUC01000426.1 GCF_002891435.1 Streptomyces cahuitamycinicus | reverse complement strand
GAGGGGGACTCGGGCCGGCTGGGTGCCCCGGACGGATCGGGGCCGCCGCCGGTGCCCTCGCCCGGTGTGGCGGCGGAGGCCGGCGGCCGGGCCGGCGATTCGGCCGCGTCGCTGCCGTCGTCCGTGCCGGGCAGCCCCTGGGTCGCCGCGAGCACGGCGACCGCGACGGTGACCACGGCCAGAGCCGTCCCCGCCACCATGGTCCGTCTGCTCCACGCCGGGCTCCCCGGCCGCACAGCGGCGTAGGCGCCGCGCAGCCGCGGGGCCGGCGCCGCGGCCAGGGCCGCCTCGGGGTCCTCGCTGAGCGCGCGGGTCAGCGACTCACGCACCACCGGGCGGGTCAGCCGCTCCCGAGAGTCCTTGCGGAGCAGTCCCTGCACGACCTGGGTGAGCGGCCCGGCGCGCACCGGCGTGCGCAGCGGCAGCCGGTCCACGCCCTTCAGGGTGCTCTCGGGACGCCCCCGGTCACGGAACGGCGGGCGCCCCTCGACCATCGTGTACAGGATCGCGCCCAGCGCCCACAGATCGGCCGCGGGACCGATGCGCTGGTCACGCGCCTGCTCCGGGGACGCGTACGCCGGTGCCGTCAGACGCGGCGCGAGGGTCGCGCCCGCCAGGCCGAAGCCGGTGACGACGACCGAGTGGTCCTCGCGCACGAACACCTGGCCCGGGCTGAGCTCTCCGTGTGTGATGCCCTGGGCGTGCGCGGCGTCCAGCACGTCGAGCAGCTCCAGACCGATCCGCGCCGCCCGGACGTAGTTGAACGTTCCCTGCTCCGAGAGGAGTTCGCCGAGAGGGGTGCCGTCGATCCACTCGTTGACGGTCCACAGGGCGCCGGTCTCCTCCACGGCGTCGACGACGGTGGCGATCCGGCCGGGGCACAGCAGCACCATGTTCTCGGTCGTCCGCAGCAGGCGGGCGGCGGCCCGGCGCTCGGCCTCGCGCGGGTCCTCCGGAAGCCCGATCTGGGTCACGAGGCACGGACGGGAGATCTCGCCGGTCCCGGTGTCCTCGGCGTACCAGCAGATGCGGTTGGTCTCCCGCTGGATGATCTCGAGCAGCCGGTACCGGCCGGCGACCAACTGGTGTGTGGAGACGTGCGCCCTGCCCATGGCCATCCCTCGCTGGAAACCTGGCTCTCACCTTTTCCAGAGGTACGGGGAGTGAGCCCGTCCGCGTTCAATCGGATCGCAACTCCGTGTGCATTCTTGTCTTTTGTTCAAGAGATGGGATCAAGTGTGCGAGGGAAAACGGTCATTCGCGGGCTCCGGTGCGGTTCACCTCGGCCGCCCGGGCCGCCACGGGCGCGAGGAATTCGCCCGCGGCGGGCCGTGGATTAGCCAATTCCTGCCCGGCCTGGTGGTAACCGGCGGTAAATGCGGACGTGAACAAGGTTCGAACTCGAAGCCCTCCGATGAATTCCGCGACGGATTCCCCGACAGCGGGCGGATCGTCAGCGCAGACCGAAGCGTCGCGACCAGGCGAACAGGTCGCCCGTCGTCACGTTTCCCCCGCACACCACCAGGCCGAGCCGGGCACCGTCGCCGACCCGCTCCAGGATCTTCCGGGCGGCGGGGAGCAGACAGCCGGCCGCCGGTTCGGCCCACACCTTGGCATGGTCGGCCAGGTCGAGGGAGCCCTGCACGGCCTCCCGGTCCGGGACCACGAGAACCTCGGTGACCAGGGCCGAGACATGGTCGTAGGTCAGCTGCGACACGGACGGGGCGCTGAGCGTGGAGACGATCGACGACAGGGCGACCGGCAACGGGCCGCCCGCCGCCAGCGCCTCCGACATGGCCTGCGCGCCCTCGGTCTCCACACCCCACACCCGCACCCCGGGCCGCTGGGCCCGCAGCGCGGCGGCGACACCGGCGATCAGGCCGCCACCCCCGATGCTCACGAGGACGTCGGTGAGCTCACCGGCGTCGGCGGCGAACTCCAGCCCGACCGTGCCCTGCCCGGCGATCACCACCGGGTCGTCGAAGGGGTGGACCAGGGTCAGTCCCTCCTGCTGGAGCCGCGTCGCGAGAGCGAAGGCACCGTCCATGCCGTCGGTCAGCCGCACCGACGCGCCGGCCGCCTCCGCGATCTCCACGGCACGGGCGGGTGCCGAGCGCGGCATCACCACCGTGGCCTTCACATCGAGGGCCGCGGCCATGACCGCCAGGGCGATCCCGTGGTTGCCGCCGCTGACCGCCACCACCCCGGCGGCCCGTTCGGCCCCGCCCAGCGAGAGCAGCTTCGCGGTCGCCCCGCGCGCCTTGAACGAGCCGGTGCGCTGCAGCAGTTCGAGCTTGGCGGTGACCGGTGCGCCGAGCAGCTCCGACAGTCCCGGGCTGTCCACCGTCGGGGTGCGGACGACGTGCCCGGCGATCCGCCCGGCCTCGGCTTCGATCTCCGAGATGCCGATCATGACAGCCATCCTTCCGGCGCGGGGTCGCGGAACGCGCCGTGCCGAACCCTGACGCGCGGAAGGGGGTGTGGTCAACGCGGTGCGGCCGGGGGAGCGCGAGCCGGTGGGTCGCGTCGGTGAGGGTGGGTGGTGCGCCCCGCGCCTGTCGGCCTCGCCGGAGCGTGAGCGCCACGGCCCGCCCGGGGGCGGGCCGTTCGCGCCGGTTCAGGTGTCGCGCCGTACCAGGTAGGCGAGCAGCGACCGCAGGTCGTCGGCGGCCCGCGTGGCCAACGGCGCCCCGGCGAGCGCCGCTTCGACCGCGCCGACGTGCCGCCGGGCCTGCGCCATGGCCGCCGAACGGCCGCCCGCCTCCTCGATCAGCGCCGCCGCCGTCTCCGGCGCATCCCCCGTCTCCAGGAGTGCGGCGACCCGGCCGCCCAGTGGGGAGCCGAGTGCCACCAGCACCGGGAACGTCTTCTTCCGCTCGCGCAGATCACCGTGGACCGGCTTGCCCGTGACACAGGGATCGCCCCAGATCCCCAGCACGTCGTCGACGATCTGGAACGCGACCCCGAGGTGCCGGCCCGCCCGCTCGAGCGCGGCGGCCGTCTCGGTGCCGGCACCTGCGAGCACGGCACCGAGCGCTGCCGCGCAGCCCAGCAGCGCGCCCGTCTTGCGCTCCGCCATCGCCCGGTACTCGTCCGGGCTCACCCGCTCCGGCCCCGTCCACGGACGGTCGGCGAACAGCAGGTCGTCCGCCTGCCCGCGTACCAGGTCGCCCAGCGCCACGGACAGGGTCCGAACGGCCCCCGCGCCTCGCGGCTGCGCGGCGAGGGTCTCGACGGCCAAGGCGAACAGGGCGTCGCCCGCGAGTACCGCGGGCCCCGTGCCGTAGGCCTTCCACACGGTCGGGCGGCCCCGCCGGTCCGTGTCACCGTCCATGATGTCGTCGTGCAGCAGGGAGAAGGTGTGCACCAGTTCCACCGCGACGGCCGCGGCGACACCGGCCCGCCCCGCCGCACCGGCCGCCTCGGCCCCGAGCACCGCGAGCGCCTGCCGTACGCCCTTGCCGCCGGAGGCGACGGACGGCGCACCGCCGGCCTCGCACCAGCCGAAGGAGTACGCGGCCATCTCGCCGACCCACGGATGCAGCCGTCCGACGGCCTCCTCCAGGGCGGGCCGGACCAGGGCGCGACAGCGGTGGAGGACCCGGGGGATGTCGTCGGTGCCTACCGTGAGATCGCGCGGCTCACCCCGCCGTGCCGTCCGAGCGGTCGGGGCACTTCGGGCGGAGCCGGTCGCCCTGGCCGCCTCCACCGTCCTCGGCGGCGCCGTCACCGTGCCGCCTCCGTCGCCGGCCCGGCCGCCGGTATGCCGAGTTCCTCATGGGCCCGGGCCACCATGCGGCGGGCGTGCTGCAGGCCGATGCGCTCCAGCAGGTCCGCCAGGCCGGCCAGTTCGGCCGCCGTCTCGTCAGGGTCGCGGCCCAGGCGGGCCAGGGACTTGGCGAGGCCCAGCCGCGACAGCGCCTCCCCGCGCGGCTCGCTCATCTCACGGAACTCGGCGAGCGCCTGCTCGTACAGCTCGCGTGCCTGCGCGTAACGCCCCGCCCGGTACAGGACGTTGCCGCGCATCTTGTGGTTGTAGGCCAGCGCGCTGGACAGCCGCATCGCGCGGCACGTCGTCTCCGCCCGGCTCAGCAGCTCCAGGGCCCGCTCGGTGTCGCCGTCTCGAACCGACACCACATCGGCCAGTCCGCGCAGCGCCCAGGCGTGGCCGCGCCGGTCGTCGGCACGGGCGGCGATCTCGGCGGCCTCCTCGAACAGCGCGTACGCCGTGTCGTAGCGCCCGGTGTTGCGGTGCATCTGTGCGATGCCCTCCAGCGCCCACACCGTGTGCCGCGCCTCGCCGCGCCGCCGGGCCTCGGCGAGCAACTGCTCGTGCAGCCGGCCGACGGCCTCGTAGTCGCCCTGGATGCGGCCGGTCTCGGCCAGGCCGGCCAGCGAGTAGCCGCGGACGACGATGTCCCCGCCCTGCTCGCCCAGGTCGGCCGCCAGCCGGAGCAGCCTGCGGGCCAGCGGGAGCGCGCCGCGCTGCCGGGCCAGCGTGCCGCCGCTCCACAGCGCCCAGGCCATCGCCCCGGCGTCCCCGGCCTGCCGGGCCGCGCGGTAGCTCGCCTTCCAGGCCCGGTCCGCGTCCTCGACCCGGCCCAGCCGGCGGTGCGCCTCGGCCACCGCGAGTCCGGAACGCGCCGCCTCCCCGGGCTGCCCGGCGCGCTCGGCCGCTCTCAACTGCTCGGTACCGGCGGCCAGGACGTCGGTCAGTGAGGAGTTGACGGACAGGGTGGTGAGCGCGCCCTGGTACTCCGGGGCGAATGCCTTGCCGTACATCGATGCCTTTCGGTCCGTATGCACCTCAGGTATACGCGGTGTGTATACATGAAGCGTATAGAAGGGTGGACACCTGCCCTGGCCACAAGGGCCAGGGCATCACCTGTTGCCGATCAAGACGTCGACGCCACGGACCGGGTTGCCTCTGAGGCGCAGATCACCCGGAGAGTGCTCAGTGCTGGCCGGCTTTGTGCGGTGTCGCCTCGCTCGGCCGGACGACGACGTACCCCTCGCCCTGGAGCAGCAGTTGCACGGCCTCGCCGGAGCCGCCGCGCAGCATGGAGCCGATGGACTGGGAGCGGTGCAGCGAGGTCTGCAGACCCGCGGTCCAGCCGACGATCGCGTCCGTGTCGACATACAGCGGGTACTGCGGCGAGACGGGGATGACGAGCGGATTGCCCTCGCAGACCAGGCCCAGCTTGCCGTGCCCGGTGAAGACGCTGTTGAACAGGCCGCCGCCGGTGATGCCGGCGCCCTTCACGGTCGCGATGCGGTAGGACAACGTGGCGTCGAAACACAGGACGTTGCGGCCGTTGACCGTGAACTCGTCGCCGGGTTCGACATCGACGATGAAGCAGTTCTGCGCCTCGTGCGCGAACCAGGCCTCACCTTGCCCGCGCACCGCCATCAGCGGCAGCCCCTCACCGGTGACCGCGCGCTTGAGCATGCCGCCCACGCCCTGGCCCTTGCGCTCGAACTGGAGGTTGCCCCGGTAGGAGATCATCGCGCCCTGCCGGGCCAGCATCTCGCCGTTCACCGTGTACCGGACACACTTGGAATTTTCGATCGTCATGCCCGGCGCCACGGCCGGCTGCACCATGTGCTCACTGGAAAAGAGGTCACCCTTCATACCGGCATCCTCGCCCGGAGCGGCTCCCTCCGCCAAGATCGCGCGGGATACCGGGCCCCGCGGCACGGTCGCCGGCGTCAACCGCCGAAGAGCTGCGTCCAGTACGTGCCCGCCCGGCCGCCCCCGGCGAAGCCGATGCCGATGTGGGTGAAGCCGGGTTCGAGGATGTTGGCCCGGTGGCCGGGACTGTTCATCCAGCCCTCCACGACGTCGGCGGGGGAGCGCTGGCCGCAGGCGATGTTCTCGCCGATGGCACGCCGGGTCGAGCCGGCCGCGGCGGCCCGGTCCCAGGGCCGGGAACCGTCGGGGGCGGTGTGCGCGTAGAAGGCGCGGGCCACCATGTCCGCGCTGTGCGCCTGGGCGGCGGTCGTGAGCAACGGGTCGGCGGCCAGGGGCGCGAGGCCGGCCCGGGCTCGCTCCCGGTTGGTGAGGTCGATGACGGCCGCCGCCGTACCGGCCAGCCCGTCCGGGGTGAACGGCCTGGCCCACAGCGCTGTCCAGAAGGTCTCACCGGACGGGCCGTCGTGCACCCGGGCGAGTCCGGCGTGGGTGAACGCCGGGTCGTGCAGGGTGCGCCGGGGCCCGTCCGTGCGCACGCAGTACGCGACGAACTCGGCGGCCGAGCGCGGTCCGGACACCAGGTGCTCGCCGATGGTGAGGTACGGGAACCCGGAGCCGACGACGCGCTGGTAGACGGAGACGCCGTCGCGCGTCTCGACACCGAGACGCCCGGCGGCGGCCATGGCGGCGGCATGCTCGCGAGCCGCCGACACCAGGCGGGAGTCCAGGCGGAGCGGCGGGGAACCGGCCGCGGTCCGCGCGGAGTTGACCAGAGGCAGGAAGCCGTCGGGATCGGGGGCACTGGAGGTGCCGGAGGGTGTGTCGTCCACGACGTCCACGCCGAAGTCCCGTGCGAGCCCCGCCAGTCCGTCGGCGTACCCCTGGCCCAGGGCGCGCAGCTTCCAGTGGCCGCCGCGCCGGTAGAGCTCCGCCAGCAGCAGTACCGTCTCCTGCCCAGGGGGCGGCGGGGTGAAGCGGGCCAGCGGGTTGCCGCCGGCGTCGGCGACGTGGAGCGTGGGGGAGGGCAGGCCGCCGAGGGCGGTCGCCGGGTCGGCGGGGCTGATGACGACCGTGACCCTGGTCGCGCCGGTGCGCAGTCCCAGCGGGTCC
>NZ_POUC01000425.1 GCF_002891435.1 Streptomyces cahuitamycinicus | reverse complement strand
GTGTTCGTCGGCAGCGTCAGATGTGTATAAGAGCCAGCCTCGGTGCGGGCCGCCGGGGTCGGGCGCCGGGCCGGGACGTCGCCCAGCGGGTCGTCCAGGCCGAGTGCGACCGCCACCAGGCCGTCGACGCTGAGCAGATGCGCGATGACCCCGGCGACGGTGGTGCGGCGACTCGTCGCCGCGTCGGCCCGGAACCAGCGCAGCCGTACCGGCGCGTGCCACTCGGCGTCGCCGAAGTCCTGGAGCAGGGCGTCCAGCCGCGCGGTCTCGGCGTCGTAAGCGGCGGCCCATTCCGGTACCGGGATGCGCGGCGGGCGCCGCTCCAGGCAGGTGTCCAGGACGCGGGTGCGCAGCCCCGGGTCCAGGTCGAGGCTCTCGGGGCGTTGCAGCAGGCCGACAGCCTCGCGCAGCCGCCGGGCCTCGTCGGCGCAGGAGCCGCAGTGCCCGAGGTGCTCCTCGACGGCCGTGGCCTCCTCGGCCGAGCAGGCGGCCAGCGCCCAGGCGCCGAGCAGGGCCTTCAGTACGGGGTGTTCGAGGGCGGGCGGGGCGGGCGGCGGTGCCGTGAGGCCGAGGTCCGCCGGCGCGGCCAAGGGCAGTCCACCGTCCTCGACGGAGGCCCGGGGCATGGGGATCCGCGGCGGCCGTCCGTGCGCAGCGGTGTCACCGCGCCCGGTATCGACGCTTTCACCCTGAACGCCGCTTTCGTCCCGGGTGTTGTCCTTCTCCTCGGGGTCGTTCTCCCCCTCGTCGCCGTCGTGCGCCTCGAACCGTTCCGGCCCGTTCACACCGCACCCCCGTATCCGGGCGGTGCGCCCGGAGCCTCGGTGTGGTGGGCGGTGGAGAGCAGTTGCAGGCCCAGGCGCAGCCGGCGGCGGGCCTCGTCCTCGGTGATGCCGAGGTCGGCCGCGGTCCGGCGGTAGTCGCGACGCTGGAAGTAGGCCCGTTCCAGGGCCGAGCGCAGCGGGACCGGCATGGACTGGACGATGTAGTCGGCGCGGGCGGCGACCGAGGCGCGGCGCACCTTGTGCTCCAGTTCCTCCGCGGTGCCGGAGCCTTCGCGGGCGAGTGCGGCGGTCTCGGTGGCGCGCAGCCGCTGCACCGCCAGCCGGTGGGTCAGCGTGGCGACCCAGGTGCGCAGCGGGCCCTGCCGGGGGTCGTAGGAGTCGGGGTGCTCCCAGACGTGGACGAAGACCTCGCGCGTGATGCCGTCGGCGGCGCGCTCGTCGCCGAGTACGCGGTGGGCGAGGCCGTGCACGAGGGAGGCGAACCGGTCGTAGAGCTCACCGAGGGCGGCGGCCTCCCCGCGGGCGAGCCGCTGCTGCATCTTGCGGTCCCAGCGAGGCGGTACGTCCTTTTTCGCCATGTGGCCCCCTCACCCCCTGCTCGTCTCCCGCGCGCGTGCTCTGTCCAGCCTGTCTCCGGCGCCTCCTCGAATGTAGTCGGCACGTCCGCTAGCGCACGCCCCTTTGTGGCAATGTGCGCCCCCCGACCGGCCGCAGGTGGTAGGGGCCGCTGGGGTTCGCACCGGATGCCTTTGGGCTCGCGCCTACCCCACCGCCCTCTGATCAGACCTGACTGAAGAGGATCGAACAGGATCGAAGCCGACTAAAACAAGCCTCTTCCGCGGGGGATCCGTTTTTCGGGTTGTGTTTCAGGGAACTGCCGCTGGGCAGCCGCGCTGCAAGGAAGCGTAGGGTCTGCTTCCGTTTTGGCGAGCGAGGGGCGTGGTGGTGACCTTCAAAGTGACCGGCGGCGAGCAGGGCGAATGGGCCGTGCTCCAGGTGTCGGGCGAACTGGATCTGGTGACGTCACCGGTGCTGCGTCAGCGCGTGCACGACGTGGTGGCCGAGGGGCACCACTGTCTCGTCCTGGACCTGTCCGAGGTGTTCTTCTGCGACTCCAGCGGCGTAGGCGTGCTCATCGCGGCCCGCCGGCTGATCCGCTCCTGCCAGGGCCGGCTGCGCCTGGTGCTGCCCGCCCGGGGCGCGGCCGACGGGTCCCACGTCAACCGGGTCCTCGGCGCGCTGGGTGTACGCAGGCTGTTCGATGTGTACGGCGATGTGAACGCGGCCCTCGGTGACGAGGGTGAACCCCTGTCCGCGTGACAGCGCGATGACGCACGGTAGACGGAGTGTCGCCGTTCCGGCACGCCGTTGTCCCGGAATTCCCCCGGTCTTGGCACAAGTGACGTTTTCCCGCGCCCGAACGGCTCCCTCCGTCGTACGCTCCGACCGAGACACACCCCACCCGACGTAAGGCGGCCCGAAAGAGACATGGTCAGCAGCGAGTACGAGCGCAGGATCGCCGACCGGTTCGCCACCTTCGACCAGGACGGCAACGGCTACATCGACCGCGAGGACTTCTACGGCGCGGCCAAGGCGCTGCTCACGGAGTTCGCCGTGACGGCCCGGTCCGACAAGGGGCAGGCCCTGTACGGCGGAGCCGAGGCCTTCTGGCAGGGCATGGCCGGGATGGCGGACCGCGACGGCGACCAGCGCATCACACGCCAGGAGTTCGTCAACGGCGCGGTCAAGCGCCTGCGCGACAACCCCGACCGGTTCGCCGAGATCGCCCGCCCCTTCCTGCACGCGGCCCTGGACGTCGCCGACACCGACGGGGACGGCGCCGCGACGATCGAGGAGGCCGGCCGTGTCCTGAAGTGCCTCGGCGTCCCCGAGGACATCGCGGGCCCGGCCGTCGCCACGCTCGACACCGACGGTGACGGCAAGGTCGGCGAGGCCGAGGTCATCCCGGCCTTCGCCCGCTACTTCACGGTGCCCGAATAGCCTGAACACGGGCGCGTGCCCGACGGGGTCACGTGCCCGCGTAGCGCTCGCGGAGCTTGTACTTCAGCACCTTCCGCAGGGTCTCGCCCCGCGGAAGGGCGGCCACCACCTCCAGCCGCTCCGGCAGCTTGTGCACCGACAGTCCCTCGGCGCGCAGGAAGCCGGTCACGGCGGCGAGCGTCAACGCCTCGGATCCGGGGGGCTGTTCCACCACCGCGCACACCAGCTCCCCGCGCGCCGCGTCCGGCAGCCCGATCACCGCCACGTCTGCGACCGCCGGATGCCGGTGCAGCAGGTCCTCGATCTCCTGGGCCGAGATGTTCTCGCCCTTGCGGATGATCACGTCCTTGAGCCGGCCGGTGAGGACCAGGTGCCCGGTGTCCGTCAGGCGCCCGAGGTCGCCGGTGCGCAGGAACCCCTCCTCGTCGAAGGCCTCCGCCGTCTGCCCCGGATCCAGATACCCCCGGCACACGGCCTCCCCGCGCAGCCGCACCTCCCCGTCCACGATCCGGATCTCCATGCCCTCCGGTGGCCGCCCCTCGGTCGTCGCCAGCAGCTCGGGGGTGTCGTCCGGCGACCCCATGGTGATCATCGGCACCTCGGTCATGCCGTACCCGTGGGTGAGCTGCACGCCCATCTCGCGCACGACGGCGTGGTACAGCTCCGGCGGCTTGGGTGCCCCGCCGCCCGCCAGCAGCCGCAGGGCCGGCACCACCGGCTCTCCCGGCCGCTTGCGCTGCTCCGCGAGGAACATCGAGTAGAACGCCGTCGAACCGCCCGCCATCGTCACCCCGTGCGCGCGGTACGCCGCCAGCGCGTCCGGCAGCGCGAACTGCTCGAACAGCACCGCCGGGAAGCCGTACAGCAGCAGCATCACCGTGTAGTCGGGTCCGCCGATGTGGGCGTACGGGAAGGCGATCGAGCCCACGTCGTCCGCCGAGGGGCGCAGCGCGTGCGCCAGGCAGGAGCCGCCCGCGAGCAGCGAACGGTCCGTGTGCAGCACGCCCTTGGGGTCGGAGGTCGTGCCGGACGTCCAGTAGATCCAGCGGACGGCGGTGCCGTCGCAGGGCGGGGGAGGCAGGAGGGACGGATCGCCGTCGGGCAGGCCGTCGTAGGCCTCGAAGACGCCCTTCGCGCCCAGCCGCCGGGCCATCTCCCCGTGGTCGAAGCCGCGCCACGTGCCCGGCACCGCGAAGAACTCCGCCTTGGACTCGCGCAGCGCGAAGCCGACCTCGCGGTCCCGGTAGAAGGGGATGATCGGGGTCTGCACGGCACCGAGACGGGCCAGGGCGAAGGACAGCACGGCCGTCTCGATACGGGTGGGCAGTTGCCAGGCGACCACCGTGCCGGGGCGCACGCCCATGCCGTACAGCCCGGCCGCGACCCGCTCGGCTCGCGCGCGCAGCTCCTCGAAGGTGAGGGTGCGGCCGTCCTGGAGGAAGAGCGGCCGGCCGGGGGTGAGGGCGGCGCGGCGGGCGACCAGGTCCCACAGGGTGCGGGATGCGCTCAGGGCGTGCGGGGTCTCGTTCACGGCTGCCCCCTGCTGCTTGGCTGACGGGTCGTCAGGTGGGATGCTATCTGACGCTGCATCAGATAAGTACCGTCCGGCGGAGGGGACCCATGGCGACCGAACTGCCCCGCATCATCAGCGTCGACGACCACGTGATCGAGCCCGCCCACCTCTTCGACACCTGGCTCCCGGCCAGGTACCGCGAGCGCGGGCCCCGGCCGCTGACCGCCGGGATCGGTGAACTCGCCTACGTCGGCGGCAAGTACCGGATCACCATGGACCCGGACGGCCAGCCCACCGACTGGTGGATCTACGAGGACCTGAGGTTCCCGTACAAGCGCAACATCGCCGCCGTCGGCTTCGACCGGGACGCGATGACCCTGGAGGGCATCACCCGCGAGGAAATGCGGCCCGGCTGCTGGGACCCGAAGGAACGCCTGAAGGACATGGACCTCAACCACGTCGAGGCGAGCCTCTGCTTCCCCAGCTTCCCGCGCTTCTGCGGCCAGACCTTCGCCGAGGCGCACGACAAGGAGGTCGCCCTGGCCTGCGTGCGCGCCTACAACGACTGGATGGTCGAGGAGTGGTGCGGCGACAGCGGCGGGCGGCTCATCCCGCTGTGCCTGATCCCGCTGTGGGACATCGGGCTGGCCGTCGCGGAGATCCGCCGCAACGCCGCGCGCGGGGTGCGGGCGGTGACCTTCTCGGAGATCCCCACCCACCTCGGGCTGCCGTCCATCCACTCCGGCTACTGGGACCCGTTCTTCGCGGCCTGCCAGGACACCGGGACGGTCGTCAACATGCACATCGGGTCCTCGTCCCAGATGCCGGCCGCCTCCCCGGACGCCCCGCCCGCCGTCCAGGCCTCGCTCAGCTTCAACAACGCGATGGCCTCGATGATGGACTTCCTCTTCAGCGGGGTCCTGGTGAAGTTCCCGAGCCTCAAACTCGCCTACTCCGAAGGCCAGATGGGGTGGATCCCGTACGCCCTGGAGCGTGCCGACGACGTCTGGGAGGAGCATCGCGCCTGGGGCGGCGTCCGCGACACGATCCCCGAGCCGCCGTCGACGTACTACTACCGGCAGATGTTCTGCTGCTTCTTCCGCGACAAGCACGGCGTGGCGTCGATCGACGTCGTCGGCCGCGACAACGCCACCTTCGAGACCGACTACCCGCACGTCGACTCGACCTTCCCGCACACCAAGGAGGTCGCCCTCGACCACGTCAAGGGCCTCGACGACGAGACGGTGTACAAGCTGATGCGCGGCAACGCCATCCGGATGCTGGACCTGGACCTCGACCGCTGATGGACCTGTCGTACACGCCCGAGGAGGAGGAGTTCCGGGCCCGGCTGCGGGAATGGCTCGCGCGAACGCTCCCAGGTCTCCCGCCCAGGCCGTCCCCCGACGACTGGCCGGGGCGGCGGGCCTACGACCTCGGCTGGCAGCGCAGGCTGTACGAGGCCGGATACGCCGGCGTCCACTGGGACGCCACCCCGAGCGTCCGCCTGATCTTCCTGGAGGAGACCGAGAAGGCCGGCGCACCCTATGTGGGCGCCAACTTCGTGGGCCTGCTTCACGCCGGCCCGACGATCGCCGCGGAGGGCACCCCGGACCAGCGGGCGCGCTGGCTGCCGCCCATCCTGCGCGGCGAGGAGGTCTGGTGCCAGGGCTTCAGCGAACCGGACGCCGGCTCCGACCTCGCGGCCCTGCGCACGCGCGCGTGCCGCGACGGCGACCACTACGTGGTGACCGGCTCCAAGATCTGGACCTCGCACGCGGAAGTCGCCGACTGGTGCGAGCTGCTGGTCCGCACCGACCCGGCCGCCCCGAAGCACCGGGGCATCACCTGGCTCGCCCTGCCCATGGACGCGCCGGGCATCACCGTACGGCCGCTGCGCACGCTCGCCGGGCCGGCCGAGTTCGCCGAGGTGTTCCTCGACGGGGTGCGGGTGCCGGTGGCGAACCGGGTCGGGGACGAGAACGACGGCTGGCGCGTGACCATGGTGACGCTGTCCTTCGAGCGGGGCACGGCCTTCGCCGGCGAGGTCGTCGCCTGCCGCCGCGTCCTGGCCGAACTGGCCGTCGAGGCCCGTAAGAACGGCCGCTGGGACGACCCTGTCCTCAGACGGCGGCTGGGCAGGCTCAACGCGGAGTTCCGGGCGCTGTGGCGGCTCACGCAGTGGAACGTGAGCGCGGCGGAGGCCTCGGGCGGAGTGCCGGGCGCGGGCGGCTCGGTCTTCAAGCTGCGCTACTCGCACGCCCGCCAGGAGCTCTACGACGCCGCCGCCGAGGTGCTGGGTCCCGACTGTCTCGACCTGGACCGGCCGTGGACCCTCGACCGGCTCTCCGCCCTGGCGTACACCATCGCGGCCGGCACCTCGCAGGTCCAGCACAGCATCATCGCCGAGCGCATCATCGGCCTGCCGAAGGGACGGTGAGGTGCCGTGCGGTTCCGGCTGACGGACGACCAGCGGGCTCTGCGGGACGGGGTGCGCGAGGCGCTGGCACGGCGGTTCGACGGCCAGGCGCTACGGGCGGCGGTGGAGGCAGCCGACGGT
>NZ_POUC01000424.1 GCF_002891435.1 Streptomyces cahuitamycinicus | reverse complement strand
GGGTGGGGTGGTGCGACGGCTTGTGGGGACCGGCGCCGTGCGCCACGGTGAACGTCGCGCTCCACTCCTTGCCCTCCCCGCCGGGAGCGGCCGGACAGGTGCCGTCGACGGTCCACGCCGAGTCCTGGCCCTGGGCGTCGGGATCGCCCTCGAAGTTCTCCGCGGAGGCGATGCGGGCCGCGCCGCGGTAGGCGGGGCCGGACACCTCGTCGTCGTTGCCGGTGACCCGCTGCAGTGGCACCGTGCCCTCGTCGAAGGCCTGCGAGGTGGCGTCGATGGTGTCGGGCGGCGGTCCCCCGGTCGGATCGCAGCTGACCGAGACGGTGAGTGTGCCTCCGGGGTGGACGGTGGCGGGACTGACCTCGGCGGCCGGCTCCGCGAAGACGGCCGGCGCGCCGCCGAGCAGGGCTGAGCCGGCCAGGACGGCGACGGACAGGGCGTGCAGGCTGCGGCGCATCGAGGGGACTCCTTCGGTAGTCATTCCCCTCTGCCATGACAGCCAGGCCGCTGTGTCGTCGCGCGCGGCGGGGCCCCATTGGCGGGACAGTGCCACTCAACCGGGTGAATCGGAGGTGGCACGGGGCGCGGGGAACCGCGCGACCAGCCGCCAACGGGCCCGTGGAGGTACGGCCTCGGGGCAGCACCGGCACGACCACTGCCCGCACGAACACGGCCACGGGCCCGCACCGGCACGACCGGTCAACCCTGCGGCGCTAGGCGACATCCCGCATGACCTGCTCCCGCACCCGCCCGCAGCACCGGCTGATCAGCCGGGACACGTGCATCTGCGAGATCCCCAGCTCATCGGCGATCCGGCTCTGCGTCATGTCCCCGAAGAACCGCATGTACAGGATCGCCCGCTCCCGCTCGGGCAGCGCCGCCAGCCGGGCCTTCACGGACTCCCGGTCTACGACCGTGTCAAGCGCCGGATCGTCGGACCCCAGCGCGTCACTCAGGGAGTAACCGTCCTCGCTGCCGGGCAGTTCCGCGTCCAGGGACAGCGCCGTGAAGCTCTCCAGCGCCTCCAGACCGGCCCGGACGTCCTCCTCGCTCATGTTCGCGTGCTCGGCGAGCTCGGTCACGGTGGGTCGGCGTCCGGAGATGGTCTGGGACAGGTCCTGGCCGGCGACACGCACACGGTTGCGCAGGTCCTGGACGCGGCGAGGCACGTGCAGGGTCCACATGTGGTCCCGGAAGTGCCGCTTGATCTCGCCGGTGATGGTCGGCACCGCGTAGCTCTCGAAGGCGTTGCCGCGCTCCGGGTCGTACCGGTCGACGGCCTTGACCAGGCCGAGGGCCGCGACCTGGCGGAGGTCCTCGAAACTCTCGCCGCGGCTGCGGAAGCGTCCGGCGAGACGGTCCGCCATCGGCAGCCAGGCCTCGACGATCTCGTCGCGGAGTGCGTCGCGCTCGGGGCCGGCGGGCATCGAGGTCAGCCTGCGGAAGGACTCGGCGGTGTCGGGGGCGTCGTCGTGGGGGTGCCGTTTCGCGCTGGTTCGGGTCTGCATGATGCGTCGCAATTCCCTTGAAAGTGCTCTGGGTTGGACGGTCACCGTGGAAGCGCATCCGCTGTGGGACAGGGCGTCGGTGGCGGCGCGCGACGTCGCTCCCACGGGCGTGCCTCCTGTCCGAAGCACTCATGGGCGCCTGCCCCCGGCCCCCTCCCGCAAACCCGGAGAGGTTTTCCGCCGTCGCGCAGGGTGACCCGGACTGCTGCCGGGTGACGGCGTCGACGGACCGGGGGCCGCTGGTCGAGCGGGTTTCAAGGCGAAGGTGCAGGAGTTCCCGCCGGGGCGGGCGAGGACGTGGCACCCGGAGCAGCGGGGGGCACGACGGCCGGTTGGCGCCGTTCGGTGTCCTCCCGCGGCAGAAGCAGCTCCTCGTAACGTCCCAGCACCAGCACCACTCCGAGCATGAGCAGCGGGATGAGCACAGCGAGCATCGCCATGACGGGTCCTTCCCCAGAGAGGTGTGGGGGGTGTGATCCGGGTCTCCCGCAGAACATGGCGCAAACCAGTGCGGACGGCGGCGATCGGGCTCACGGAACCTGTGTCGCCGTCCGGTGTACGGGTACGCGGTGCGGGCCCCCGAACGTCTGGAGGGAGACATGCAGCGAGGCAGCGACCGGCTGAGCGTCCACCGGGACGACGAGATGAAACACGAACTGCAGGGTCTGCTCAGGTCCGGGCATCCCACGCGCAGTGAGGAGTGGCACGACCCGGAGCCGGCCGCCGAGGACGACCCCGAGGTCGCCCACGGGCCGGTGACCCCGAGCCGTGCGCCGACGTCCCTGGAGTCGGTCCGGCTCGAACTGGCCCGGATCCTGGGCCGCAGGGCGTTCCCCGCGAGCGCGCGCGAGCTGGTCCGCGAGCTGCGCGGCCACCAGGCGCCCGACGCCCTGGTCGAGGCCGTGGAGGGGCTGCCGCGCCAGGAGCGCTACGGCACTGTCCAGGAGCTGGCCCAGGCCCTGATCCGGGCCCGTGAGACCGGGCCGGAGGAGTACGCGTAGGGACCGCGTCGGGGGCGCCGCGGCCTGCCGTGGCGCCCCCACCGGCCTGGGAACGGAGGGAAGACTCCCGTGATGGCCCAGTACGTCAAGGACGTGATGACGGCGGGTGTGGCCGCCGTACGCCCGGACGCCTCGCTCGTCGAGGCGGCGCAGCTGATGCGCACGCAGAACATCGGCGACGTGGTGGTGGCCGAAGGTCAGGACGTGATCGGTGTACTCACCGACCGTGACATCACCGTGCGGGCCGTCGCCGACGGCACCGACCCGATGAAGGTCAGCGCGCGGACCGTGTGCACCCCCCATCCGGTGACGGTGACGCCGGACGACCTGGTGGCGACGGCGGTGACGCTGATGCGTGAGCACGCGGTGCGCCGGCTGCCCGTGGTCGAGAACGGGCTGCCGGTTGGGATCGTGAGCCTCGGCGACGTGGCCGAGGCCGAGGACCCCGCGTCGGCCCTCGCCGACATCAGCCGTGCCGAGCCCGATGCCCGGGGCGGTGCGTGAACCCGGGGCGGTGCGTGAAGCCGGGGCGGTGTGTGAACCCGCACCGGGCGGATCGGACCAGGGCCGGCCTGTACGCCGGCCGCGAGAACGAAGAAGAACGGGAAAGGACGTAGAGCATCATGCGTATCGCGTTTCTGGTCGCACCCGAGGGTGTCGAGCAGGTCGAGCTGACCGATCCGTGGCAGGCCGTGAAGGACGCGGGTCACGAACCCGTGCTGGTGTCGACGCAGCAGGGCGAGATCCAGGCCTTCAACCACCTCGACAAGGCGGAGACGTTCCCCGTGGACGAGGTCGTGGGCGACGCCTCGCCGGACTCCTTCGGCGCTCTCGTGCTGCCGGGCGGCGTCGCCAACCCGGACTTCCTGCGGATGGACGACAAGGCCGTGGCGTTCGTCCGCGACTTCTTCGAGCACGGCCGCCCGGTGGCGGCGATCTGCCACGCCCCGTGGACGCTGGTCGAGGCGGACGTCGTGCGCGGCCGGGAGCTCACGTCCTGGCCGAGCCTGCAGACGGACATCCGCAACGCGGGCGGCACGTGGGTCGACAAGCAGGTCAAGGTCTGCGACCACGGGGCGAACAAGCTGGTCACCAGCCGCAAGCCGGACGATCTGAAGGCGTTCTGCGAAACCTTCCTGGACGTCTTCGCCCAAGAAGCCGCCTGACGGCCCGGCGGCTTCGTGGAGCGCCCGGCGGCGTCGCCGGGCGCTCCACGGGGCCGCTACCGGCCTGCCGTGTCCTTCGAGGGGCTCAGGTGCCGGGGGTCGTGGGAGTCTCCGACTCCCCGCTCCCCCGCTCCCGGGCCCCTTCACGCGTGCGGCCCGCGGCCACCGGGCGGCGCGGGTTGCGGCGCAGATACTCGCCCTCCAGCTGCGCCATGCGCTCGTTGTGGGCGCGCAGCGCGTCGTTCGAGCCGTAGAGCAGCGTGTCATGACGCGTGCGGTGGATGGTCTCCAGCTCTTTCATGAGCTGCTGGTCGTCCAGCCGGTCAGGGTCCACTCCGGTCATCGTGTCGCCCCGCTCGTCGTGTTCGTCCCTGCGGTCCGGGTACCCGCCCCCGGAGCAACTGAGCACTGCCCCCGAGCGGTATCCGGGAGGAACCATGGATCTCGCCTATCTGCACCCACTGTACGAACACCCCGGGCCTTGGGCCTCCGTGTACGTCGACACCTCACGGCACACGGAGGGCACTCCCCACGAGCGGGAGCTGACGGCCCAGGCGATGGCCGGTGCGCTGGCCGAGCAGGGAGCGGACGAGGCGACGTGCCGGGCCGTACGGAGCGCGATCGAGGATCTGCGGCACTCCTCCGAGCCGCACGGCCGCGCTCTGTTCGCCCGCGCCGGCGAGGTCGTCCTCGACCCGCCGCTGGTCCGTCCACCGCGGGGCGGCGACTGGGCCGAATGGGCGCCGCTGCCGCGGGTCGCGCCCCTGCTGGAGCTGGCCGGTGAGGACCCGGTGTGCGTGGTGGCGTACGTCGACCGCAAGGGCGCGGACTTCGAGCTGCGCAACGCGCTGGGCCGGGAGGACGCCGGGAGCGTCACCGGCCGGCAGTGGCCCGTTCACCGGACGGGCTCCGCGGACTGGTCGGAGCGACACTTCCAGCTGCGGGTGGAGAACACCTGGGAGCACAACGCCGCGGAGATCGCCGACGCGCTCGCCGTGTGCCAGGAGGAGACCAAGGCCGACCTGCTGATTCTCGTCGGCGACGACCGGGAGCGGCGGTCCGTGCACGAGCGGCTGCCCAAGCGGCTGCACGCTCTGGTGGTCGAGGCGCCGCACGGCGCCGGCAGCCGGCTGCTCGACGAGGACGTGGAGCGGGCCCGGGCCGAGCATGTGGCGCGCCAGGCCGAGGCGGAGCTGGAGCGGTTCCGGGCCGCCCGGAGCCCTGACGACGAGGGCCGGGCCGGGGCCGTCGAGGGCGTGCCCGCGCTGGTCGAGGCGGCACGGGAGCACCGCATCGACGAGCTGCTGATCAGGGTGGACGGGCCCGACGCGCACCGCGAGGTGTGGATCGGGGAGGACCCCGACCAGCTCGCGGTGCGCCGCACGGACCTGAAGGTCCTGGGCGAGCAGCACTCGTGGCCGGCCCGGGCGGACGACGCCCTGATCCGTTCCGCGGTGGCCACGGACGCGCCCGCGCTGTCGGTCTCCGAGCAGGAGGTTCCCGTGGGGGGCCTGGGAGCGCTGCTGCGCTGGAAGTGACCGGGAGCGGGCCCTAACGGGCCCGTTCCACCCTGCGTTCGTCCCAGACCGGCTCCGGGGTCTCCCGGACGCGGCCGTCGCTGCCGAAGACCAGGAAGCGGTCGAAGGAGCGGGCGAACCAGCGGTCGTGGGTGACCGCGAGGACCGTACCGTCGAAGGCCTCCAGGCCCTCCTGGAGGGCCTCGGCGGACTCCAGGTCCAGGTTGTCGGTCGGCTCGTCCAGCAGCAGCGCGGTCACGCCCTGCAGCTCCAGCAGGAGGATCTGGAAGCGAGCCTGCTGGCCCCCGGAGAGACGGTCGAACGTCTGCTCCGCCTGCTGGGTGAGCTCGTAGCGGCGCAACCGCGAGGACGCGGCGCCGCGGTCCTGTGCGTGCTCCTTCCACAGGATGTCGAGGAGCGTGCGGCCCTCCAACTCCGGGTGGGCGTGGGTCTGCGCGAAGTGGCCGGGCACGACCCGGGCGCCCAGCTTCCAGTCGCCCGTGTGCGCCACGTCGTCGCCGGCGAGCAGGCGCAGGAAGTGGGACTTGCCCGAGCCGTTGGAGCCGAGGACGGCGACACGCTCGCCGTAGAAGACCTCCAGGTCGAAGGGGTTCATCAGGCCGGTGAGCTCCAGGTTCGCGCAGGTGACGGCCCGGACGCCGGTGCGGCCGCCCTTGATCCGCATCCTGATGTCCTGCTCGCGCGGCGGCTCCGGGGGCGGTCCGGCCTCCTCGAACTTGCGCAGACGGGTCTGGGCGGCCGCATAGCGGGAGGCCATCTCATGGCTGACCGCGGCGGCCTGACGGAGGTTCAGCACCAGCTTCTTCAGCTGCGCGTGCTTCTCGTCCCAGCGCCTGCGCAGCTCCTCGAAGCGGGCGAAGCGCTCGCGCCGGGCGTCGTGGAAGGTGGCGAAACCGCCGCCGTGCACCCAGGCGTCCGCGCCCGCGGGGCCGGGCTCCAGGGAGACGATCTTCTCGGCGGCGCGGGCGAGGAGTTCGCGGTCGTGGGAGACGAACAGAACCGTCTTGCGGGTCTCCTTCAGCCGCTCCTCCAGCCAGCGTTTGCCGGGGACGTCGAGGTAGTTGTCGGGCTCGTCGAGGAGCAGCACCTGGTCGGTGCCGCGCAGCAGCGCCTCCAGGACGAGCCGCTTCTGCTCGCCGCCGGAGAGGGTGCGCACCTCCCGGAACTGCGCCCTGTCGTACGGCACCCCGAGCGCGGCCATCGTGCACATGTCCCACAGCGTCTCGGCCTCGTAGCCGCGGGCCTCGGCCCAGTCGGCGAGGGCCTGCGCGTACTCCATCTGGGCGGCCTCGTCGTCGACGGTCATGATGGCGTGCTCGGCCTTGTCGACGGCCTTCGCGACCTCTCGGACGCGGGGCGTGGCGACGGACACGAGCAGGTCCCGCACGGTCGTCTCGTCGCGTACGGAGCCGACGAACTGCCGCATGACCCCGAGCCCGCCACCGACGACGACGGACCCGCCGTGCGGCTTGAGCTCACCGGCGAGCATCCGCAGCAGGGTGGTCTTCCCGGCGCCGTTGGGCCCCACGAGGGCCACGACGGCCCCCTCCCCAACCCGGAACGAGACGTCGCCCAGCAGTGCCCTTCCGTCGGGCAGGTAGTACTCCAGGTGCGCGGCTTCGAGGTGACCCATGGGCGCGATTCTGTGGGGGCG
>NZ_POUC01000423.1 GCF_002891435.1 Streptomyces cahuitamycinicus | reverse complement strand
GAGTTCGTCGGCAGCGTCAGATGTGTAATAAGAGACAGGGCCCCCTGGCACGACCTGGACCCCGAGGCGCAGCTGCCCGGCCGCGGGCCGGTCGCCGGTCTGCTGGACGCCGTCACCCGCGACGGGGTGGCGCCCCGCGAGGACCTGGAACTCCGGCTGCCGGAGTAGCCGTTAAGGTCAAGACGGCCGCGAACCGGGCCGCCGGAAGCCGGGGTAACCGAAGGGACACCGTGAGAGAGCTGCGTATCCGGGTGCTGGCCGGCGTCTTCGTCGTGGCCGGCGTCCTGTCCTGGGCGGGCGCCCGCCTGTGGAACTCGGTCGGAACGCTCCCCAGCGTCCCCCTGGCCGCCCCCGTCGTCCTGGCCGTGATCGCCGTGATCCTGCTGGCCACGGCACTCTCGATCCGCGCCCGTCTCAAGGCCCAGCGCGAGCGCCGCCCGGAGGCCAAGGGCGTCGACCCCCTCATGGCGGCCCGAGCGGTCGTCTTCGGCCATGCCAGCGCCCTGGTCGCCGCCCTCGTCGCCGGCATGTACGGCGGCACCGGCGTCTTCCTCCTGGAATCCCTCGACATCCCCGCCCGCCGCGACCAGGCCGTCTACGCCGGCTTCTCCGTCCTCGCGGGCATCGGCGTCATAGCGGCCGCCATCTTCCTGGAGCGCGTCTGCAAGCTCCCGGAGGACGACGAGAACGACGGCACGGGGGCGGCGCCGACCGTGTGAGGCCCCAGGGCTGCGTCAGCGGGCCATGATGAGGCTCATGGCCTCATTACGGGTCGCCGAGTCGCGCAGCTGCCCCCGGACCGCCGAGGTGATCGTCTTGGCGCCCACCTTCCGGACTCCGCGCATCGACATGCACATGTGCTCGCACTCGACCACGACGATCACGCCACGCGGCTCCAGAATCTCCATCAGGGAGTCGGCGATCTGCGTGGTGAGTCGTTCCTGCACCTGTGGGCGCCGGGCATAGACGTCCACAAGCCGGGCGAGCTTCGACAAGCCTGTGATCTTGCCTTCGACGGACGGGATGTAGCCGACGTGCGCAACACCGACGAACGGCACGAGATGGTGTTCGCAGGAGCTCAGGACTTCGATGTCCTTCACGAGGACCATCTCGTCGTGCCCTAGGTCGAACGTCGTCGTCAGCACGTCCTCGGGCTTCTGCCACAGCCCCGCGAATATCTCCTTGTACGCCCGCGCCACCCGCGCCGGCGTCTCCCTCAGGCCCTCGCGGTCCGGGTCCTCGCCGACCGCGATCAGGAGCTCGCGTACGGCGTTCTCGGCGCGCTTCTCGTCGAACTCGCCGATCTGGCCCTCGCCGTCCAGCGTCACGGGGTCGGTCATCTGGTGCCTCGTTCCTGTGTCCTTCTCGGTGGGCCTGCAGGATGGCGCAAAGCCGCGCCCCCCAGGCTAAAACCTGGGGGGCGCGGCATCCATTCCGGGGCCGTGGGCCGGCCGGGAGCCCGGTCAGCTCTCGGGGCGGTCCTCCGGGGTCCGCTCGGGCGCCGGGGCGGGCTCCGCCACGGTGCTCTTCGCGGTGGAGATGGCCGGCGTCGCGCCGTTCGCCCCGTTCGTCAGGGCCAGCTCCTTGGGGGAGAGGACCGGGGGACGGGTGGACGGCGTACGGCGGGAGGACCCCGTCCAGGCGGGCCGCGGCGGGCGCTTGACGATGGGGGCGAAGATCTCGGCGATCTCCTCCTTGCCCAGCGTCTCCCTCTCCAGCAGCTGCAACACCAGGTTGTCGAGGACGTCGCGGTTCTCGACCAGGATCTCCCACGCCTCGTTGTGCGCGGTCTCGATGAGCTTCTTGACCTCTTCGTCCACGAGCGCGGCGACCTCTTCCGAGTAGTCGCGCTGGTGAGACATCTCACGGCCGAGGAAGGGCTCGGTGTTGTCGCCACCGAACTTGATCGCGCCGAGACGCTCGGTCATGCCGTACTGCGTGACCATCGCACGAGCCAGACCGGTGGCCTTCTCGATGTCGTTGGCGGCACCCGTGGTCGGGTCGTGGAAGACGAGCTCCTCGGCCGCGCGGCCGCCCAGCATGTAGGCCAGCTGGTCCAGCATCTCATTGCGCGTGGTCGAGTACTTGTCCTCCTCCGGCAGCACCATCGTGTAGCCGAGGGCCCGGCCTCTCGACAGGATCGTGATCTTGTGGACGGGATCGGAGTTCGGCGAAGCCGCCGCGACCAGGGCGTGTCCGCCCTCGTGGTACGCGGTGATCTTCTTCTCCTTGTCCGACATGATCCGGGTCCGCTTCTGCGGGCCCGCGACCACACGGTCGATCGCCTCGTCGAGCATGTGGTTGTCGATCAGCTTCTTGTCGCTGCGAGCCGTCAGCAGAGCGGCCTCGTTCAGCACGTTGGCCAGATCGGCACCCGTCATGCCGGGCGTACGGCGGGCCATGGCCGACAGGTCGACGTCGGGCGCGACCGGCTTGCCCTTCTGGTGGACCTTGAGGATCTCCAGACGGCCCTGCATGTCCGGGCGGTCGACGGCGATCTGCCGGTCGAAGCGGCCGGGACGCAGCAGCGCCGGGTCGAGGATGTCGGGCCGGTTCGTCGCGGCGATGAGGATCACGCCGCCCTTGACGTCGAAGCCGTCCATCTCGACGAGGAGCTGGTTCAGGGTCTGTTCGCGCTCGTCGTGACCGCCGCCGAGGCCTGCGCCGCGGTGGCGGCCGACCGCGTCGATCTCGTCGACGAAGACGATCGCCGGGGCGTTCGCCTTGGCCTGCTCGAACAGGTCACGGACCCGGGAGGCACCGACACCGACGAACATCTCGACGAAGTCGGAACCGGAGATCGAGTAGAAGGGGACGCCCGCCTCGCCCGCGACGGCACGCGCGAGCAGGGTCTTGCCGGTGCCGGGAGGCCCGTAGAGCAGGACGCCCTTCGGGATCTTGGCGCCGACCGCCTGGAACTTGGCCGGCTCCTGGAGGAACTCCTTGATCTCGTGGAGCTCCTCGACGGCCTCGTCGGATCCGGCGACGTCGGAGAAGGTGGTCTTGGGGGTGTCCTTGGTGATGAGCTTTGCCTTGGACTTCCCGAAGTTCATGACCCGGGAGCCGCCGCCCTGCATCTGATTCATCAGGAACAGGAACACGACCACGATCAGCACGAAGGGCAGCAGGGAGAGCAGGATGCCGACGAACGGGTTCTGCTTGGACGGCGAAACCGTGTAGCCGTCCGGGATCTGCTTGTCCTGGTACTTGTTCTGCAGCGTGTTGGCGAGGTCCACACCCTGAGTGCCGATGTAGCTCGCCTGGATCTTCGAGCTGTCCTCGACCTTTACGCCGTCTTTGAGCGTGACCTTGATGATCGATTCGTCACCGGTGGTCAGCTTGGCCGACTCGACCTTGTTCTGGTTGATCGCCTGGACGACCTGGCCGGTGTCTACCGTCTTGTAGCCGCCGGACGAGCCGACGACCTGCATCAACACGACCACGGCGAGGACGGCCAGCACGATCCACATGACCGGCCCACGGAAGTATCGCTTCACGTCCATCCATACGGAGCGGTGCCGCCCCGTCCCTCCTGCCATAGTGAGTTTGATAAAGACTGTTCTTCGGACGGTACCCCAGCATTGTCACCTGAAGCCGCGTGGGACGGCTGGCGATCCGCCTACGCCTGCTCCAACGGCGGGAAGCCCGCTGGGGTTCCCGATCACCGGTACGGCACCCCGGCCGGGGTTTCAGCCGCCGTACACGTGAGGCGCGAGCGTACCGACGAACGGGAGGTTGCGGTACTTCTCGGCGTAGTCGAGGCCGTATCCCACGACGAATTCGTTGGGGATGTCGAATCCGGCCCATTCCACGTCGATGGCCACCTTCGCGGCCTCGGGCTTGCGCAGCAGCGTGCACACCTTGAGGGATGCGGGCTCGCGCGAGCCGAGGTTGGAGAGCAGCCAGGACAGGGTCAGGCCGGAGTCGATGATGTCCTCGACGATCAGGACGTGCTTGCCCTTGATGTCGGTGTCGAGGTCCTTCAGGATCCGCACCACACCGGAGGACTGGGTGCCCGCCCCGTACGAGGATACGGCCATCCAGTCCATGGTGACGGGGGTGGACAGCGCCCGGGCGAGATCGGCCATGACCATCACCGCGCCCTTGAGGACTCCGACGATCAGCAGGTCCTTGCCCGCGTACTCCGCGTCGATCTTCGCAGCCAGCTCGGTCAGCTTGGCGTCGATCTCTTCCTTGGTGATGAGCACCTTCTCGAGGTCGGCACCCATGTCTTTCGCGTCCACCCGCATCACTTTCGGTCGTCCCAGCGGCCGAGCGGCCCCTCCTGGCGACTGCGGGGAGGGGTCGTGGTTCAGCCTTGCCGAATCACCAGTCTGCCACCCTGCCGCCGGGCCACGACCTTGCCGGGGAGGTTGATGGCTCCCTGACCGCGCCAGCCGGTGATCAGCCGGTCGATTTCCTCGATGTGACGGGCGAACAGCGACCCGGCGGGTGCCCCGGCCTCGATGGCGGCCCGGCGCAGGACTCGGCGGCGTACGGCGGGCGGCAGGGCGTAGAGCTTGGCGCACTCCAGGAGCCCCGCGGCGTCGCGGACGGTGGCCTCGGCCTGACAGGCCCAGGAGTCGAGGGCGTCGGCGTCGTCGCGGGAGAGCCGGGCCGTACGGGCGAGGGCCTCGACGACGCCTTTGCCGAGGGCCTTCTCCAGGGCGGGCAGGCCCTCGTGGCGCAGCCGGGAGCGGGTGTAGGACGGGTCGGCGTTGTGGGGGTCGTCCCAGACGGGCAGGGACTGGACCATGCAGGCCTTGCGGGCGGTCTGGCGGTCCAGTTCCAG
The DNA here is from genome assembly GCF_002891435.1 of Streptomyces cahuitamycinicus. GTDB lineage: Bacteria > Actinomycetota > Actinomycetes > Streptomycetales > Streptomycetaceae > Streptomyces > Streptomyces cahuitamycinicus. Next base: position 2,048 of record NZ_POUC01000423.1, on the reverse strand, counting down.
GAAGGGGCGCCGGTAGCGGCCGCCGGCCCCCGAGACCGCGGCCATTCCGGACAGGGAGCGGATGCCGGAGCCGCGGGCGAGGCCGAGCAGGACGGTCTCGGCCTGGTCGTCGCGGGTGTGGCCGAGCAGGACGGCGGCGGCGCCATGGCGTTCGGCCGCGGTGTCGAGCGCGGCGTAGCGGGCGTCACGGGCGGCGGCCTCGGGTCCGCCGGCGCGGCCGACGGTGACGACGACGGAGTCGACGGGGTCGAGGCCGAGTTCACGCAGGCGCTGGACGACTTCCGCGGCGCGCAGGTCGGAGCCGGGCTGGAGGCCGTGGTCGACGGTCACCCCGCCGGCCCTGATGCCCAGCTTGGGTGACTCGAAGGCGAGGGCGGAGGCGAGGGCCATGGAGTCGGCGCCGCCGGAGCACGCCACGAGCACGAGCGGCGGGCGTGGGGGCGCCTCGCTGCTCGAGCGCAGCCCGGAGCTCGGGGGATGCTGGTGCGGGAGGGCGTGCGGGACCGCGGCGGGGGCGCGGTGGTGTTCGGTGAGGAGGTCGTGGAGGACGCGGCGGACCGCCAGGCGTATCGCCGCGACCGCAGGATGGGGACCCATGTCCGGTTCCCTTCATGAAATTTTCGGGGGGTGAGCCCGCGTGTCGGTCACGCAGAGTGTGTAGATGGTGACAGAAACGGGCGGTTCCCCGAGCATTGCACGCCTACCCCTGCCTCACGGTCCCTCGGACGGGTGATTGGAGGGGCGTTCGCCTGCCGTCGGCCGGTTCCCTTTCACGACCTTCCCGCGATGTTCACTACTCGGCCCTGCGGTGCACCCGCGCGACCCAGTCCGCCGGTTTGGCGATCTCCGACTTGGTGGGGAGGGTGTTGGGCGAGGTCCACACGCGGTTGAAGCCGTCCATGCCGACCTCGTCGACGACGGCCCGCACGAAGCGTTCGCCGTCCCGGTACTGGCGGAGCTTGGCGTCCAGGCCGAGCAGCTTGCGCAGCGCCAGGTCCAGGCGGGAGGCGCCCTTGGCGCGGCGCTGCTGGAACTTCTCGCGGATCTCCCCGACGCTCGGTACCACCGCCGGGCCGACGCCGTCCATCACGAAGTCGGCGTGGCCCTCCAGCAGGGACATCACGGCCGTGAGGCGGCCGAGGATCTCGCGCTGGGCGGGGGTCTGGACGATCTCGACGAGTGAGCGCCCGCCGTCGTCCTCCTCGGCCTCGGGGCGGCCTCCGGCGAGGCTCTGGGCGGCTTCCCGGACGCGTTCCAGGACGGTCATGGGGTCGACGTCGGTCTCCTCGAGGAAGGCCTGGATTTCGCCCCCCAGGTGGTCCCGCAGCCAGGGCACGGCGGTGAACTGGGTGCGGTGCGTCTCCTCGTGCAGGCACACCCAGAGCCTGAAGTCGTGCGGGTCGACGTCGAGTTCGCGCTCCACGTGGACGATGTTCGGGGCGACGAGCAGGAGCCTGCCGCCGCCGTTCGCGCCGGAGGGGAGTTCGCGGGTGGCCGGGGCGAAGGTCTCGTACTGGCCGAGGACGCGGGAGGCCAGGAAGGACAGCAGCATGCCCAGTTCGACGCCGGTGACCTTGCCGCCGACGGCGCTCATGACCGAGCCGCCGGGGGTGTCGCCGCGCCGTTCCTGCATCTTGTCGAGCAGGGGCCGGAGGATTTCCCGGAACCCGGCGACGTTCGCCCTGATCCAGCCCGGGCGGTCGACGACGAGGACGGGGGTGTCGTGCCCCTCCTCGGTGCCCAGACGGGTGAATCCGCGGACGTGTTCCTCCGAGGCCTTGGCATGCCGGCGCAGTTCCGCGACGACGGCCCTGGCCTCGTCGCTACTGACCTCTGGGCCCGGCCGTACGAGCCGGGTCGCGGTCGCGACCGCGAGATTCCAGTCGACCATGCCGGTTGAAGCACCACCGATGCTCGTCATGCGTCAACCGTACGTGAGCGCCGAGCACTGGGGCAGGGCGGCGGCGACCCAGCAGGCGCTGGACCGCATCGCGAGTGCGCTTGCGGCGTGCGGCTGCAGGTGACCGCCACCCACCCCGCGCCCCCAC
>NZ_POUC01000422.1 GCF_002891435.1 Streptomyces cahuitamycinicus | reverse complement strand
GTGGGATGGTGCGTGGGGTTCGGTGCGGGACGGGGCAGACCCGGTGGCGCAGTGGGCGGCGGACCGGGCCGGGGCACGGGCGCGCGGGCGGCCAGTTGCGGGGAACGGGAGCGTGCCGCGTGGGTGCGGGCGCTCAGCGGCCGGCGAGTCATGCCCAGACGGCGGCCGACCTCGTCGTAGACGTCGTTGCCCGCGCGCGGCCGGATCGCGACGACGTGGATCTCCTTGTGGTGGGCGGACTCCGCGGGCGCCGGCCGGACGGCGTAGACGACGCGCCAGTCCTTGCGGGAGTCCACGAACAGCTTTCGACAGCCCTCCAGGTCACCGTCGAGGCGCAGCCCGAAGCGCTGCGCGTTCACGACTTCCTGCAGGTAGGCAAGGGTGAGGTCGCGTATGTCGCTGGGGGCCTGGAGAAGATCGGTCAGCGCGCGCGGATCGAAGCTCAGTCCGAAGGCGGGCTGTCCCTGTCCCGCGGTCATGACGCCGGCTCGTCCTGGTCAGCGGCTTCCGCCGTGGCCGCCGTCTCCGTCCGTACGGACGGCGGCGGACCGGGCAGGAGACGGTGTGCGGGCCGGTCGGGAGAGGTCATGCAGGCCGACAGCGGGCCGCCGGGTGCGCGGATCGCCGCGACGGCGTGGGTGAGGAAGTCTCGGTGCCACACGAACAGGCCGGAGAGCCCGGCTTCGGGGTCCTTGTGCTGCTGGTAGGCGAGCCACAAGGCATGGAGCCAGGCCACGACGTCGTCGTGCTCCTGCCACTGCAGGCACCAGGGCGCCGCGGTGGTGACCTCCGCCCCGTAGACCGGGAGGAAGAAGTCGTCGACCCAGTCGGACAGGGCGTCGAGTTCGTCCTCGCGTTCCTCTCCGTCCAGTTCCAGGATCGGGCGGGGCTCCGGTGGAGCGGCGGCCGGCGGGCCGCCGAGTCCCGGCATGCCGAACGCGGCGGACAGTGATCCACTCGGCGACGGGGCGGACGCTAGGTGGTCGAGCTGCTGAGCCTGTTGCGCCGACTGCTCCATGAGCCGCCGCACGCTCGCCTCGATTCCCTCCAGCTGTGGATCCGGAATACGAATCGGCTCCAACTCTCCATCATTGGCAGGCTTTGCGGATTCGGGCATTGAGAAGTTCGGCCTCCTACGAGACGCGGAATGAGAGAAGTGCGGGGGCGCCCTCGCGCGGCGCCGCCAACGGATTGCACGTTCCTCCGGCGGTATTTCGCCAACGGCTGCGGTGGGAGCTGGTCGCCTTGGCGACGGGCAAGGACGCGGCTCAGGCGGTGAGAACCACGTCGTCCTGCGCGAGGGTTGCGCGGATCGTCTCGGTGAGCCGGTCGGCCGCGATCGACGCGTAGTGCTCGGTCTTCTCCACGCCGATGAAGTCCCGGCCTTCCAACAGGGCGGCCACGCCCGTGGAGCCGGAGCCGGCGCAGAAGTCGAGGACCGTGCCGCCCTCGGGGCTGATCTTGACCAGCTCGCGCATCACCTCGACCGGCTTCTGCGTGATGTGCTGGCGCTTCGCGCCAGAGGGCTGCGAAGCCGAGTACATGCCAGGTAGATAGACGGGGTTGCGGGAGCCGTCGATCGGCCCCTTGCTGGCCCAGACGATGAACTCGCAGTTCTGGGTGAACCGGCCCTTCTGGGGCCTGGCCTGCGGCTTGTGCCAGGCCAGGACACCGCGCCACAGCCATCCGGCCGCCTGGATCGCGTCCGTCGTCGTCGGGAGCTGGCGCCAGTCGGTGAACAACAGGGCCGTTCCGCCGGTCTTGGTGAGGCGGTGGGCCTCGGTCATGATCTGCGTCAGCCAGAACGAGTAGGACCTCTGGTCCATGTTCTCGCCGGTGAAGTCGGCGAGGTCGTTCTTGGCGTCGGCCGAGGTGTACTTCTGCTTCGCGGAGCGCGTGGTGCGCTCCTTCGCGGTCCGGCCTCCGCTGTTGTACGGCGGGTCGGTGATGACGGAGTCGACGCAGCCGTCTGGAAGGCCGGAGAGAACGGCCAGAGCGTCGCCCTGGTGAAGGGAAAAAGGCAAAGAGGAACCCCGATTCGGGTTGCGGAAACGCAGAGGGAAATAGCCCCCTCGCGCAGGAGTCATCGCGGGCCGGAAGTGGGCATGCAGAAGCCCAGGGCCGCAGACCGAGGAGGGCGAGGGGGAGTCCAAAAACTGTAGAGGCGAAACCGCCGACGCCCAAGAAGTGCCCTGTCGAGGTATCGGTTTCCGGCACCTCACGCCGACTTTTTGGTCAACCGCCGATCCGCGCCTACTGTTTTTGAACCGCCCGGCGCACACCGCCGCTGGCCACTCCCCTGCCACACCTCACGGAGGTACCCCTTGCCCCGGCACACCTAGCTCACGGTCCGGCCACGCGGAGCGAGCGGCAACTCGCCCCGCACCGGCCCGTCCCGATCGCCCACCCCGGCTGCCGCGCCCTTCCGAGACGCCTCGCGCACGCGGTACGCCGGACACCTCACCCCCAAGGACCCGTTCATGACGTCTCGCTACCCACCCATGCCCGAAACCGCTGACCGGCGAGCGGTCCGCTCGGATTGAAGGGGCTCGCCGCCGGCATCGGCGTCGTCTTCCTCTCCCCGCTCCTGATCGCCGGCACCGGCATGATGCTGGCCTCCTCGGCCGACGCCGTGCAAAGCAGCGGCTCCTTCAGCAGCTGCCTGAGCGACATCGACAGCGACAAGGTCGCCGAACAGGTCACCAAGATCCTCGACGGCGCCTCCGGCAAGGACGTGCACGTCGAGGGCCTGGACCTGCCCGCCGAGCAGGTCCCCAACGCCCAGACGATCGTGGCCGCCGGCCTCTCCCTCGACGTCCCCAAGAAGGGACAGATCATCGCGCTCGCCACGGCGATGCAGGAGAGCCGACTGCGCAACCTCGCTTACGGCGACCGCGACTCCCTCGGCCTCTTCCAGCAGCGCCCTTCCCAGGGCTGGGGCAGCGCCGAGCAGATCCGAGACCCCACCTACGCGAGCGAGCAGTTCTACAAGCACTTGCTCAAAGTGAGCGGGTGGCAGCAGATGACCGTCACACAGGCCGCCCAAGCCGTGCAGAAGTCCGGCCTGCCAGACGCGTACGCGCAGTGGGAAGAGCTCGCCACCGCGCTGCAGGCCGCCATCGCCAAGACCTTCCCCGGCGGCGGTGACGCGGACGGCAAGGGCACAGACCAGGACAAGAAGCCGTCGACCAGTACGACCGGCTGCGCGCCGGGCGAGGACGGTTCCGGCTTCGGCCGCATCCCCGAGGGGAGCGTCCCGAAGGGCTACTCGATCCCCAAGGACGCCCATCCGAGGGCCCGTAAGGCCATCACGTGGGCGATGCAGCAGCTCGGCACGCTCTACCAGTGGGGCGGCTCCTGTACGAACTCGCACGGCCCCGATCCCATGGGCCGCTGCGACTGCTCCAGCCTGATGCAGCAGGCGTACGCGCATGCCGGCGTCACGCTCACCCGCACCACGTACACGCAGGTCAACGAGGGCAAGGCGGTCTCGCCCTCCCAACTTGAGCCCGGGGACCTGATTTTCAGTCGGGGCACCGCTGCACGGCCTGAGCATGTCGGCATGTACATGGGCGAGGGACTCGTGATCGAGGCGCCGCGCACCACCAAGCCGGTCCGGATCACCCCGATCAAGGACTGGACGATCCTCGCCGCCCGCCGCGTCATCTGACCCCGGTCAGCCCGCAGGCCCGCGAGCCGCCGTCACCAGGACCTCGCTGGTGGTCAGCCCGATAGCTGGGCTCGGTGGCCAACTCCCCATCTCTCGCGATCGCTTCGCCCGACGGCCGCCCAGCAGGACGAGCCGACGGCCCACTCCCTATCCTCCAACACCCCGGAGCATCCACGTGACAATCCACTCCCGCGTCCGGCGCGCCCTCGCGGCCAGCTCGATCGGCCTCGCAGTTGCGGCCGGCGGCCTAGCCAGCGCCTCCACAGCTCAGGCGTACGACACCGGCCACACGACGATCTCGTGCAAGGCGGTCAAGGTCCGCAAGGATCCTTCGAAGAAGTCCACCGTCGTGGGCATCGCTTACCGGCACGACAAGGTCGCCTATGACCAGTTCGCGTACAAGCGGGCAGAGAAGACCTGGTACACCCGCGGCGCGGTGACCCGGAAGTCCGACGGCAAGAAGATCCGCGGGTACATGATCTACGACTGCGCCAACCCGTACGAGTCGAACCCGGCGCCGAAGCCGTCGACCCCGAAGTAGCACGCCCCGGCCGCCCTCCCTGGCCCCGAGCCGGAAAAGCGGCTTCGAAGCCGCGCCCCGGCCCGAGGAGTGGCCTCTCCCCGCCTTTGCCCGACGCCGGTCAGGGCGGGGCGCCGCCGCGGCCACTTCCGCGCTTCGAGCGCACCTCCCCCTCCGCTTTCCCCTTTCCGACCGGACCGCGCCTGGCCCGCGTATGCAAGGAGCCCTGCCACACCTATGTCCGTCCCTCTCGCAGACCGCGTCATCCAGCTTGCCTACGACCCAGGAATCTCACCCAAAGGCGGCGGACTGCCCGGGCTGAGTGTGCTGAAGAACGTCGTCAACAGCATCAACATGTTCGGGATCATCGCCGTCGTCGGTGCCCTCGCCGTCTCGCTCGGCGTCTGGGCCTGGGGTCACCACACCGGTGGTCACCAGGCCGAGGCCAACGGTAAGAAGGGCGCGGTCGTGGCCGCCGGCGCTGCCCTCGGGTTGGGTGCCGCGAACGGAATCGTGGCCTTCTTCTCCGGTCTGGGGTCTCAGGTCCATTGATGCGGAAACGATCCCCCTCCTTTTCGCTGTCCTCGTACGGTTCGGGCTGGTCGGCCAACCGGCGCATCGCGATCGTCACCTGCGTAGTCGCCGCCCTGCTCGCCATCGCCGGGATCGTCGCCCTGCTGACCGGCGGTGGGAACAGCCACCAGGCCCCGGACGAGGCCCGGCCTGCCCCGGCTGACAGCCCGTCCTCCTCCGAGGCCGCCCCGAAGCCTTCCTCCGGATCCGGTTCGGTGCCCAAGCCTCCGCAAATTGCCGAGCCGGTCGCCTACGCCAAGGCGGCGGCCCGGATGCTGTGGTCCTACGACACCCGCGACACCAGCCGCGACCAGCAGCTCGCCGGCATGCGCGCCTGGATGACCACGGAGACCAAGTACGCCGACTGGGCCTCGGTCACCGGCCAGGTTCCCGATCCAGTGCTGTGGTCGCGGATGGCCGACCAGGACCAGCACGCCACCGCCAGCGTCACCGAGGGCCACTACCCGTCCGCATTCAAGGCGGCCCTGGCCGACGACCCGTCCGCGATCACCGAGGCGTACATCTACGTCGTCACCGTCAACGGCAAACAGACGCTCAGCTGGAAGAAGGGCGGCGGAGGGGCCGAGGAACGGGCCGTGACCCTCGCCGTCCAGTGCCGCCCGAACCACGACTGCACCCTGGCCGCCATCGCACCGAGCGTCACGCAGTGACCCGCGCCTGACACAAGAATGGAGGAGTAACTCCCCGTGGGTTTCTGTGATTTCCCCCTGGCAGACAAGCTGTGCGCCGTCGGTGACGCGGTCGACTTCGCCTCGGACCCCGCCAAGGCCATGGGCGACTGGATGGCGAAGTCCGCCGGTGAACTGGCAGCCGCCGCAGCCGACCTGGCGGCCGAGGCCGTCAACACCACCACCAAGGTCGACCTGAACGCCGCGTGGTTCCGGGACAACTACGAAATGTTGCTGCCGCTGGGCCTGGTTCTGCTGGTCGCGACGTTCTGCGCGCAGCTGGTCCGAGCCGCCGTCAGGCGCGACGGACAAGCCCTGACACAAGCGTTCACCGGCACCATGTCGGGCGTCCTGTTCGCCTTCTGCGCCATCGCCCTGACCACGGTCGCCGTCGAAGTGGTCGACGCCCTGTCCGCCGGCCTGCTCAAGACAGCGAACCTGAACATCGAGTCGGCTGTGCGCCGCATCGTGAAGGTCGGCCAGATCCCGGGCCTGTCCGCACTGGGCTGGCTCGTGTCGGCAGTCGCCGGTCTCGGCGCCGCCATCGGCGCGTTCCTCTACTGGTGCGTGATGATGGTCCGCAAGGTCGGCATCCTCGTCATGGTCACCCTGGCCGTCTTCGCCTCCGCCGGCGGTGGCTGGGAGGTCGCGCGCCGCTGGCGCAGGGGCTGGATCGAAGCCACCGCCACCCTCGTCGTCTCCAAGCTGCTGATGACCGTGATCTTCGTGCTCGGTATCGCCGCCATGGGCAAGACCGAGGCCGGCGATGGTATCGCCGCTCTGGCCGACGTGATGTCCGGCATCGTGATCATGATTCTGGTGTTGCTGTGCCCGTACGCCGTCTTCAAGTTCGTGCACTGGGCAGCCGACGGCACCGACGGCGAGTCCATCCACCGGGCCGGTGGCGCTGGGGCCCAGATGGCCAAGGCTCACGCCGAGAAGGCCGCCCGTAAGACCGCCGCCGCTGCGGCCACCGCCGGAACCGGTGGCGCTGCCGCCGGAGCAGGCGCCGCAGCGCTGGGCAGTGAGACTGCTGCCGGAGGCGGTTTCCCCGGCGACATCGCCGCCAACCCGACCGGCGGAGGCGGAGAGGGCAAGGAGGGATCGCAGAGCGGCGGAACGGGTGCCTCGCCCGGCGGCGACGCGGTCAAGTCCGGCTTGGAGAAGGCCGTCCAGCCCGCGCCGACGAGCGTGTCCGACGACACCAGCGGCCAGGTGGGCGGCAGCCCGGGGCCTGGCGGATCCGGCGCGAGTGCCGCGTCTGGGCAGAGCGGCGGATGGCAGTCCACCTCGCCGACCACAACCCCGCCGCAACAGGGGGCACCGCCGTCCTCCGGCACGCAGAACACCCCGTCCAGCGGGGCGAGCGGACCCCCGCCGCCTCCGACCGGCCTCTGATTCCCTGACCGACCCCCGGGGGGCGGGATATGCA
>NZ_POUC01000421.1 GCF_002891435.1 Streptomyces cahuitamycinicus | reverse complement strand
CGCCAAACCCCGCGACCTGCCCCCGCGCGCGGAGCAGCTCCAGCTCTCCGGCGACATCACGTACTCCTTGCCGTCCCTCGACCTGCTGGAGCGCGGCGGCCCGGGCAAGTCCCGCAGCGCCGCCAACGACCTCATCGTCGAGTCGCTGACCACGGTCTTCACCGAGTTCAAGGTGGACGCCAGTGTCACCGGTTTCACCCGCGGGCCGACGGTCACGCGCTACGAGGTCGAGCTCGGCCCCGCCGTGAAGGTCGAGCGCATCACCGCGCTGACCAAGAACATCGCCTACGCCGTCGCCAGCCCGGACGTGCGGATCATCAGCCCGATCCCCGGCAAGTCCGCGGTCGGCATCGAGATCCCCAACACCGACCGGGAGATGGTCAACCTCGGAGACGTACTGCGTCTGGCGGAGTCCGCCGAGGACGACGACCCGATGCTGGTCGCCTTCGGCAAGGACGTCGAGGGCGGCTACGTCATGCACTCACTGGCGAAGATGCCGCACATGCTGGTCGCCGGCGCCACCGGCTCCGGCAAGTCGTCCTGCATCAACTGCCTGATCACCTCGGTCATGATGCGGGCGACCCCCGAGGACGTGCGGATGATCCTGGTCGACCCCAAGCGGGTCGAACTGACCGCGTACGAGGGCATCCCGCACCTGATCACGCCGATCATCACCAATCCCAAGCGGGCCGCCGAGGCGCTCCAGTGGGTCGTGCGCGAGATGGACCTGCGCTACGACGACCTGGCGGCCTACGGCTACCGGCACATCGACGACTTCAACCGGGCCGTGCGCGAGGGCAAGGCCAAACCGCCGGAGGGCAGTGAGCGCGAGCTCCAGCCGTACCCGTACCTGCTGGTCATCGTCGACGAGCTCGCCGACCTGATGATGGTCGCGCCGCGGGACGTCGAGGACGCGATCGTGCGCATCACGCAGCTCGCCCGGGCGGCCGGCATCCACCTGGTGCTCGCCACGCAGCGGCCGTCGGTGGACGTCGTCACCGGTCTGATCAAGGCCAACGTCCCGTCCCGGCTGGCGTTCGCCACGTCCTCGCTGGCCGACTCGCGGGTCATCCTCGACCAGCCGGGTGCCGAGAAGCTCATCGGCAAGGGTGACGGGCTGTTCCTGCCGATGGGGGCCAACAAGCCCACCCGTATGCAGGGCGCCTTCGTCACCGAGGAGGAGATCGCGGGCGTCGTCCAGCACTGCAAGGACCAGATGACGCCGGTCTTCCGGGAGGACGTCGTCGTGGGCACCAAGCAGAAGAAGGAGATCGACGAGGACATCGGCGACGATCTCGACCTGCTGTGCCAGGCGGCCGAACTGGTCGTCTCCACGCAGTTCGGCTCGACGTCCATGCTCCAGCGCAAGCTGCGCGTCGGCTTCGCCAAGGCAGGCCGGCTGATGGACCTGATGGAGTCCCGGAACATCGTCGGACCGAGCGAGGGTTCGAAGGCTCGTGACGTTCTTGTGAAGCCTGATGAGCTGGATGGCGTGCTCGCCCTGATCCGCGGGGAGTCTGAAGGGTAGGGAAACGGGACACGGTGATCGCCTCGCGGGGCGTTACGGCAATCGGGTGGCCGGATCGTGACCCACCCGTAAGGGATCATCGAGCAACCGTTTCCCTTCGGCGTACGTCAAGTTGATGGAAGCGACCAGCAGCGAGCCCACCATCGGAATGTCGGGCCATTCCGATGGCGTACAAAGTGACACCGCCCGGTTGCCCCACCCTTTTGGTACCCCCCTAGACTGAACTTCCAGCACAGGCGGCTACACGCTCGAAAGGCGCCCCCGTGTCCATCGGCAACTCCCCTGAAGACGAGCGTCCGTTCGAAAACGAGCACGTCGAAGCAGACCGCGAGGAAGCCCGCCCCTCCATCGGCCGTGCCCTGCAGCAGGCTCGTATCGCCGCCGGGCTGACCGTCGACGACGTCAGTAGCGCCACCCGGGTCCGCATGAACATCGTGCACGCGATCGAGGTGGACGACTTCTCCCCCTGCGGTGGGGACGTCTACGCCCGTGGGCACATCAGAACCCTGGCCAAAGCCGTCGACCTCGATCCCGCGCCGCTGCTCGCCCAGTACGGGGACGAGCACGGCGGGCGTCCGGCCCCGACCCCGGCGGCCCCTCTCTTCGAGGCGGAACGCATCCGTCCGGAGCGGCGGGGGCCCAACTGGACCGCGGCGATGGTCGCCGCGATCGTCGCCGTGATCGGTTTCGTCGGTTTCACGATGTTCCAGGGCGACGACGGCAGCAACGAGGCGAACGTGGCCGAGGGCTCCACGCCCGGCGACTCCGCCTCCCCGACCACCAAGACCAAGAAGCCCGCCGACCCCAAGCCCGAGCCGTCCGACAGTGCCATCGCGGCCGCACCGCAGGACAAGGTGACGGTCCGGGTCAGTGCCGTCGACGACGAGAGCTGGGTCGCGGCAAAGGACCACAACGGCCGGATGATCTTCGACGGCCTGCTCAAGCAGGGCGACACCAAGACCTTCCAGGACAGCTCGAAGGTCCACCTCGTCATCGGAGACGCCGGCGCGATCGACCTCTTCGTCAACGGCAAGAAGATCGAGGAGAACTTCCAGCCGGGCTCCGTCGAGCGCCTGACGTACACGAAGGGCGACCCCGAAGCCGGGTGATCAGTCCGAAAGGTCCAGTTGATGCGGGGTTGGCCGGGAATCGGCCAACCCCCGTCGACGTGGGGTGTCAGCGGGACGAAGTAGTCTTGAGCCCATGCCTGAACGCCGTACCGTCGCACTCGTCACCCTTGGCTGCGCCCGTAACGAGGTGGACTCGGAGGAGCTCGCAGGCCGTTTGGAGGCGGACGGCTGGCAGCTCGTGGAGGACGCCGAGGAAGCGGACGTCGCCGTCGTGAACACCTGCGGCTTCGTCGAAGCCGCCAAGAAGGACTCCGTCGACGCCCTCCTCGAAGCCAACGACCTCAAGGGGCACGGCAGAACCCGGGCCGTCGTGGCGGTGGGCTGCATGGCCGAGCGGTACGGCAAGGAACTCGCCGAAGCCCTCCCCGAGGCGGACGGCGTGCTCGGCTTCGACGACTACTCCGACATCTCGGACAGGCTGCAGACCATCCTCAACGGCGGCATCCACGCCGCGCACACACCGCGGGACCGGCGCAAACTGCTGCCCATCAGCCCGGCGGAGCGTCAGGAGTCGGCGGCCGAGGTCGCGCTGCCCGGGCACGGCCCGGCCGAGCCCGTCGTCGCGCCGGCGGACCTTCCGGAGGGCCTCGCCCCCGCCTCAGGCCCGCGGGCACCCCTGCGCCGCCGTCTGGACGGCTCCCCGGTCGCCTCCGTCAAGCTCGCCTCCGGCTGCGACCGGCGCTGCTCCTTCTGCGCCATCCCGTCCTTCCGCGGCTCCTTCATCTCCCGCCGCCCCAGCGACGTGCTGAACGAGACGCGGTGGCTGGCCGAGCAGGGTGTGAAGGAGATCATGCTGGTCTCCGAGAACAACACCTCCTACGGCAAGGACCTCGGCGACATCCGCCTGCTGGAGTCCCTGCTGCCCGAGCTCGCCGACGTCGACGGCATCGAGCGGGTGCGCGTCAGCTACCTCCAGCCCGCCGAGATGCGGCCCGGCCTCATCGACGTGCTCACCTCGACCCCGAAGGTCGCGCCCTACTTCGACCTGTCCTTCCAGCACTCCGCTCCCGGCGTGCTGCGCGCGATGCGCCGCTTCGGCGACACCGACCGTTTCCTGGAACTGCTCGACACCATCCGCAGCAAGGCGCCCGACGCGGGTGTGCGCTCCAACTTCATCGTCGGCTTCCCCGGCGAGAGCGAGGCCGACGTCGCCGAGCTGGAGCGGTTCCTGACCGGGGCGCGACTGGACGCCATCGGCGTCTTCGGCTACTCCGACGAGGAGGGCACCGAGGCGGCGACCTACGACGACAAGCTCGACGAGGACATCGTCACCGAGCGGCTGGCCCACATCTCGCGACTGGCCGAGGAACTCGTCTCGCAGCGGGCCGAGGACCGTGTCGGCCAGAGCGTGCGGGTCCTCGTCGAGTCCGTCGACGAGGACGGCGTGTACGGCCGTGCGGAGCACCAGGCGCCCGAGACGGACGGCCAGGTGCTCCTCACGAGCGGCGCGGGTGTGCGTGTCGGCCGTATGGTCGAGGCGAAGGTGGTCGGTACGGAGGGTGTCGACCTGGTGGCCGAGCCGCTGCAGGGCTCGCTCGCGTCGCCTGGGTGGAGTGAGGAGGCGGGCAGATGACCGGTGTCCCGGCATCCGCGGCGGGAGGCTCCTCGGGCGCGAGGAGGGCAGCGGCCGGCGCGGCCGCAGCGACGCCCGCTGCCTCAGCCACACGCCCGGCCGAGGGCGGTGCGCCCGGTGCGGGACCCGGAGCCTCGTCCGGTGCGGGTAGCGGCGGAGCTACCGAGGCGGTGCCCGGTGCCGACGAGGCCGTCCCCGGTGCGGACGGCGGCCTCGACGCCCAGGGCGAAGGGAAGACCCCGCGGGGCGGGAAGATCGCTGCCGCGGCCGTCAACCAGGCCAGTGTCTGGAACATCGCCAACCTCCTGACCATGCTCCGGCTGGTCCTGGTACCGGCCTTCGTCGCGCTGATGCTCGCCGACGGCGGCTACGACCCGGTGTGGCGGTCCCTCGCCTGGGCCGCCTTCGCCATCGCCATGATCACCGACCTGTTCGACGGTCACCTGGCGCGGAGGTACGACCTGGTCACGGACTTCGGGAAGATCGCCGACCCCATCGCCGACAAGGCGATCATGGGGGCGGCGCTGGTCTGTCTGTCCGCGCTCGGCGATCTGCCCTGGTGGGTGACCGGCGTCATCCTCGGCCGGGAACTGGGGGTCACCCTGCTGCGTTTCCTGGTCATCCGCTACGGCGTGATCCCCGCCAGCCGCGGGGGGAAGCTGAAGACCCTCACCCAGGGCGTGGCCGTCGGCATGTACGTGCTGGCACTGACGGGGTGGCTGGCCACTCTGAGGTGGTGGGTGATGGCCGCGGCGGTCGTGCTGACCGTGGTGACCGGGCTCGACTATGTGAAACAGGCCATTGTGCTGCGCCGGCAGGGAATCGCCGAGCGCAAGGCCGCGTTGGAGGAGAAGGAAGCGTGAGTTCCACGGCCACTGACGTGGTGCGACTACTCACGGTGAAGGGCGAGACGCTCGCAGTCGCGGAGTCGCTGACCGGTGGCCTCGTTGCGGCGGACCTCACATCCGTTCCCGGGGCGTCCAAGGTCTTCCGCGGCTCGGTGACCGCCTACGCCACCGATCTGAAGCGGGACCTGCTCGGTGTCGACGCCGCCCTGCTGGCGGCGCGCGGAGCGGTGGATCCGCAGGTCGCGGCCGAGATGGCGGCTGGCGTACGCAAGACACTCGGCACCGACTGGGGCATCGCGACCACCGGTGTCGCGGGTCCCGAGCCGCAGGACGGACAGGCCGTCGGCACCGTTTTCATCGCGGTGGACGGACCGGCCCGAGCCGATTCCGGTTCTGCCGGCGGCGGAAAAGTGGAGGCTCTGCGGTTGAACGGCGACCGCGCGGAAATTCGTAGAGAGAGTGTACGGAGCGTACTCGCACTGCTTCTGAAGGAGCTTGCGAGCGAACAGACTGGGAATGAGCGGGCACAGGATACGGAACGGAACGGGGGGTTTTGATGTTTGCAGCCCTGAGTGAACACGACATCGCTCCCCGCACGGCCGCGGCGCAAGGCGGTACGGTGGGGCGTAATGGATGCGGCTACGCGGTCCGAGGAGGGAGCCACCGATGATTCTGCTCCGTCGCCTGCTGGGTGACGTGCTGCGTCGGCAGCGCCAGCGCCAGGGCCGTACTCTGCGCGAAGTCTCCTCGTCCGCCCGAGTCTCACTCGGCTATCTCTCCGAGGTGGAGCGGGGGCAGAAGGAGGCTTCCTCTGAGCTGCTCTCCGCCATCTGCGACGCGCTGGACGTACGGATGTCCGAGCTCATGCGGGAAGTGAGCGACGAACTCGCCCTCGCCGAGCTGGCCCAGTCTGCAGCGGCCACCCCCAGCAAGCCTGTACCGACGCCGGTTCGCTCGATGCTGGGTTCCGTGTCGGTGGCCGGTGTGCCACCGGAACGGGTGACCATCAAGGCGCCCGCCGAAGCGGTGGACGTCGTCGCCGCGTGAGGCTCTGCGCTCGCACGGCATGATCGAGGCCCCGGCCGGGCCGCTCCGGAAGATCCGGAGGGGTGCCGCCCGGGGTTTTCACTTGTCCGGGATCGGCTGTCGCTGTCTCGGGCAAGCTGTGCCTGATGTGTGTGCGTTTGCCGGTGAGGCGTGCGGCCGTCATCGTTGAGGGGATGGCGGGGGCAGTCCTCGGAGGTGCGGATGTACGTCGTGAAGAGCTCGTTGTCGGACGCGAACCTGAAGACCGTGTCCGAGGCGCTGCAAGGTGCCCTGGTCGACCTGGTGGACCTCGCCCTGGTGGCGAAGCAGATCCACTGGAACGTGGTGGGGCAGCGCTTCCGTTCCGTTCATCTCCAGCTCGACGAGGTGGTCGACACCGCGCGGAAGTACTCCGACACCGTGGCCGAGCGCGCCGCGGCCCTCGGGGTCTCCCCTGACGGGCGGGCCGCGACCGTGGCCGTCGGCAGCGGTATCGGAGTGACCCCCGAAGGATGGGTCGACGACACGACCGCCGTGGGAACGCTCGTCGAAGCGCTGGGTGCGGTGATCGTGCGGATGCGGGAGCGGGTCGAGACCACAGGTGAGCCGGATCCGGTGAGTCAGGACATCTTCATCGGGATCACGGCGGACCTGGAGAAGCATCACTGGATGTTCCAGGCCGAGAACGGGTGACGGAGGAGGGCGCGGGGGCGGGTGACGCGCCGGGCGCGATGTTCGCCACCACGTCGGGGCGTCCCGCACGTATGCGCCGCGGAGGCCTGC
>NZ_POUC01000420.1 GCF_002891435.1 Streptomyces cahuitamycinicus | reverse complement strand
GGGCACTGGGGGGCCGGTTCCTCGGGGGGCGGCTCATGGCCGTGCGAGACCATCGTGCGCTCCCCCTCGTAGGCCATGGAGACGGTGACCGGGGAGTGCCAGCCGGGCACCGTGCGCGACGGGGAGAGGTCGATGCCCTCGCCGTGCTCCAGTGCGTCCCAGCAGTAGTCGCCGTAGTGGTCGTCGCCGAAGGCCGCCGCGAGGGACGTGCGCAGGCCGAGGCGGGCCAGTGCGGTGGCCATGTTGGCGACGCCGCCGGGGCTCGACCCCATCCCGCGCGCCCAGGACTCCGTCCCGCGCACCGGGGCGGAGTCGAGGCCGGTGAAGATGATGTCCAGGAAGACGGTGCCGGTGAGGTAGACGTCCCAGGGCGGGTCGTCCGGCGTGCGCAGCGGGGCGAGGGGATCGACCTGGCTCTGGCGGGGCGATCCCTTTCCGGAGGGGCCCTTTCCGGCCGGGGCGGTGGACGCGGTCACGGTGCGCTCCCTGACGTGGTGCGGATCAGGTCAGTCTGCACCACGTCACCGATACGTGACGCCGATCACGCCGGACCCACCCGTCCCGTCGGCTCGCGCCGAGCCCGCCCGCGCCCCCGCCCCGGGCGGGAGGGGGCCTACCAGCGGGGCATCGCGGGTGTCACCCACGCGGGGTCGGCGATCCGCATCGCGGCCGCGTCGTCGCGGTCACGCAGGGTGCCGTCGTCGTCCAGCCACCGCTGGTGCAGCGCCGCCAGCCGCTCGCGGTCGAGTTCCACACCGAGGCCGGGCGCGTCGGACACGGGCACCTTGCCGCCCTTGAAGGTGAGCCGCTCGGTGAGGACGTCCTCGGACTGCCAGGGGTAGTGGGAGTCGCAGGCGTGGTGGAGGTCCGGGACGGTGGCTGCCACGTGGGTCATCGCGGCGAGCGAGATGCCCAGGTGGGTGTTGGAGTGCATCGACACGCCGACGCCGAAGGTGCGGCAGACGGCGGCGAGCTGCTGGGTGTTGCGCAGCCCGCCCCAGTAGTGGTGGTCGGAGAGCACGACCTGGACGGCGCCCCGGGTGAAGGCCTCCCGGATCTCGGCGAAGGTCGTCACGCACATGTTGGTGGCGAGCGGCACGCCGGTGCGCTCGGCGACCTCGGCCATGGCGGGCGTGCCGAGCGCCGGGTCCTCCAGGTACTCGAGGACCTCGCCGAGTTCCCGGGCCACCTTCACGGACGTCTCCACGGACCAGGCGCCGTTCGGGTCGAGCCGCAGTGGGTGTCCCGGGAAGGCCTCGGCGAGCGCCCGTACGGCCGCGATCTCCTCGTCGGGCGGGAAGACGCCGCCCTTGAGCTTGAAGGAGGTGAAGCCGTACCGCTCCGTGAAGCGGCGGGCCTGTTCCACCACGCCCGCCGGGTCGACGGCGGCGCCCCAGTCGTCCTTCTCGGCCGGGACGCCCTCGGGGTGGTGGGCCCACTTGTAGAACAGGTAGGCGCTGTACTCGACGGCGTCGCGGACCTTCCCGCCGAGCAGTGCGTGCACGGGCAGTCCGAGCGCCTTGCCGAGGGCGTCGAGGCAGGCGACCTCGAAGCCGGAGACGACGGACAACCGCAGCTTGTCGGCGGTCTGGACGCCGCGCAGCCCGCCGACGTCGACGGCGTTCTCGACCCGGGAGGCGTCCACCGCGACCTGGTCGGCGACCGCGAACAGGCCGTTCAGATCGCTGACCTGGCGCCCTTTCAGCCGCTCGGCGAAGGGCCGGGCCAGCTCCAGGTACTTGGCGTCGCCGTAGGTCTCCCCCACGCCGGTGACCCCGTCCGCGGTGACGACCTCGACGATCAGCCGGGGCGTGTACGGCTGGTGCACGCCCTGGGTGTTCAGCAGGGGCGGGTCCGCGACCAGGAGGGGTGTCAGGCGGACGTCCGCGATCGTGAGGTTCACAGGGTGGCTCCTACGAGGTCGAGTCCGGTGGTGAGGAGGGTGGTGAGGGCGGCCAGGTCGGCGGGTGAGGGGTCGGTGAGCGGGGCTCGTACCGGGCCCACGGAGTGGCCGCGGAGCCGGGCCGCCGCCTTCACCAGCGAGACGGCGTACCCGGGGACGCGGTCGCGCAGTTCGACGAGCGGGACGTAGAAGTCGCGCAGCAGCTTGTCGACGGTGCCGTGGTCGTCGTCGCGCAGGGCACTGAAGAAGGCTCCGGCGATCTCGGGGGCGAAGGCGTGGACGGCGGAGGAGTAGGCGGGGACGCCGACGGTGGCGTAGGCGCGGGCCTGGATCTCGGCGGTCGAGGCCCCGTTGAAGAACAGGAAGTCCTCGGGCGCGGCCAGGGTGAGGCGCTGCAGCCGGTCGAGGTCGCTGTGGCCGTCCTTGAGGCCGATGACGTTCGGCAGGGCGGCGATGCGGCGCAGCGAGCCGGCGGTGTAGGCGACCTGGCCGCGCTGGTAGGCGATCAGGGGCAGCGGGGTGCGGGCGGCGATCTGCTCCAGCTGGGCGACCAGGCCGTCCTGCGGGGCGGCGACGAGGTAGTGCGGCAGCACGAGGAGCGCGTCGGCTCCGGCGTCCTCGGCGATGCGCGCGAACCGGACGGCCTGCGCCCAGCCGTAGCCGGTGCCGGCGACGACGGGGACGCGGCCCGCCGCCTCCTCGACGGTGATGGTGACGACCTGCCGGTACTCGTCCTCGTCGAGCGAGAAGAACTCGCCGGTGCCGCAGGCCGGGAACACGGCGCCGGGCGCGGCGGCGATCCGCTCCGCGACGTAGGCGCGGTAGCCGTCCGGGTCGAAGGTGCCGTCGCCGCGGAAGCCGGTCAGCGGGAACGACAGCACGCCGCCGGCCATTCCCTCCCGCAGCCGCTGTGCGACCGCCACCGGCCCGGCGCTCACGGTCGTCATCTCCCAGTCATCTCCTTATGTAGATGGCATCCATGTATGAGAATGAGGGTTGGGTATGCGAACGTCAACCGCCCGGTGCGGCCCGATTACCATCGGTGCATGTCAGACACAGGGGGCGTCCGTGAGGTAAAGTCCGCGGCGCGCACGGTCGATCTGCTGGAACTCCTCGCCGCGCGCGGCGACCGCCCGGCCCGGCTCCAGGAGCTGGCCGCCGAACTCGGTGTGCCGCGCAGCTCGATGTACGCGCTGCTGCAGACCCTGATCTCACGCGGCTGGGTCCGCACCGACGTCACCGGCTCCCTGTACGGCATCGGCATCCACGCCCTGCTCACCGGTACGAGCTACCTCGACTCCGACCCGCGGGTGAGGGCCGTACGGCCGTACCTCGACGAGGCGTCCGAGGCGCTCGGCGAGACCATCCACATGGGCCGGCTGGACGGCACGGACGTGGCGTATCTGGCCACGCGTGAATCGCACGAGTACCTGCGGACGATTCTCCGGGTGGGGCGGCGCCTGCCCGCGCACGCCGGGGCCCTGGGCAAGGCCCTGCTGGCGGAACGGCCGGACGGCGAGCTGCCCGAGGGTCCGTACGAGGCGCTGACCCCCAACTCGCACACGAGCAGGCAGTCCCTGCTGGCCGACCTCGCGGAGATCCGCTCCCGCGGCTGGTCCGTGGACCGCGAGGAGGGCGTGACCGGCATCGTCGGCTTCGGCTTCGCGCTGCGCTACGACAGCCCGGCGCTGGACGCGATCAGCTGCTCGGTGCCGGTCGCCCGGCTCACGCCCGCGCACGAGGAGCGGATCGTCGCCGTGATGCGGGAGATCCGGATCAAGGCCGAGGCGACCGTTCCGGCGGGGCCCGGATCGGTGCACTGGCGTTAGCGAGAGCACCGTCGACGCGTGACGAGTGTGCCGGCGGCGCGGGCCGGGTTCCCGGTCATGGGCGCGGTCCTCGGCGCGGGACCGCTGGTGATCGCCCTGCCGATGACCGCCGTCGCCCTGCACACCGGCGGCCCCCGCTGCCGCCCGGTGCGATCCGCCGCCGCGGCGGTCACCCGGCCGCTCTGGTCGCCGCCGCCACGGGCACGCCCACCGGTGCGATCCCCGAGTCGGGGCCCCGGAGCAGCCGGTGGTGGAGATTCCGGTGCAGACCCCGGCCGTGCCCGCCCAGCGTGCCTACGACAAGGCGGGTTCGGAGGTCTTCTGAGGCCCTACGGCGTGCTCTGGAAGTCGTAGGCGTCCACCTCGGCGAGATACCGCGCCCGCAGTTCCTCGTCGTCCTCCAGGAACGAGGCGAGGAAGGAGTTGCGGGCGAGCTCGCGCAGCCGCTCGTCGGTGAGGCCGAGGGTGGCGCGCACGGCGTCGAAGTTGTCGTCGGCGTAACCGCCGAAGTAGGCCGGGTCGTCGGAGTTGACCGTGCACATCAGACCCGCGTCCAGCATGGCGGGCAGGGGATGGTCGGCGAGGGTGTCGACCGTGCGCAGCCGGACGTTGGACAGCGGGCACAGCGTCAGCGGCACCCGGTCGCGCACCAGCCGCTCCACCAGCGCGGGGTCCTCCACGCAGCGCAGCCCGTGGTCGACGCGCTCGACGCCGAGGACGTCCAGTGCCTCGGTGATGTACTCCGGCGGGCCCTCCTCACCGGCGTGGGCGACCCGCCGCAGTCCGAGCGCGGCGGCGGCCTCGTAGACCTCGCGGAACTTCGCCGGCGGGTGCCCGACCTCGGCGGAGTCGAGGCCGACGCCGGTGATCCGGTCCAGGTAGGGCTTGGCGGCGTCGAGCGTGGCCAGGGCCGACTCGGCGGACTCGTCGCGCAGGAAGCACAGGATCAGCCGGGTCGAGACGCCGTGGTTCGCCTCGCTGTTCCCGAGCGCCCGCCACAGCCCCTCGACGACCGTGCCGATCTCAAGACCGCGGCCGGTGTGGGCCTGCGGGTCGAAGAAGATCTCCGCGTGCCGCACCCCCTGCGCGGCGGCCCGGGCGAGATAGGCGTTCGCCAGGTCCTCGAAGTCCCGCTCGGTGCGCAGGACGGCCATGAGCTCGTAGTACAGGTTCAGGAAGGACTGCAGGTCCTCGAACCGGTAGGCCTCGCGCAGCTCGTCCGTGTCGGCGTAGGGCAGCGTGACACCGTTGCGCGCGGCGAGCTCGAAGGCGAGTTCCGGCTCCAGGGTGCCTTCGATGTGAAGGTGCAGTTCGGCTTTGGGGAGGGACATCAATTCATCGTACGGCCGTTTCACCGACGCTTCGGAACCGGCACCCTCAGGAGATCGTGGGCCACGGTCAGCTCGCCGTCGTACCCGGCGGCCCGGGCCTGCCGCTCGAACTCGTCGGGTTCCGTGTAGCGCTGGCTGAAGTGGGTCAGCACGAGGTGCCGCACGCCTCCGTCCCGGGCCACCCGCGCGGCCTGACCCGCTGTCAGGTGCCCGTGCTCGACGGCGAGTTCCTCGTCCTCGTCGAGGAACGTCGACTCGATGACGAGCATGTCGCAGCCTTCTGCGAGCGCGTACACGCCGTCGCACAGCCGGGTGTCCATGACGAACGCGAACCGCTGCCCGCGCCGCGCCTCGCTGACGTCGTCGAGCGAGACCCCGCCGAGTGACCCCTCGCGCTGGATGCGGCCGACGTCCGGTCCCCGGATGCCGTGCTCGGCGAGCCGCTCGGGCAGCATGCGGCGGCCGTCGGGCTCGACGATCCGGTAGCCGTACGACTCCACCGGGTGCGACAGCTTCCGGGCCTCCAGTGTGTAGCCGCCCGTGCGGGCCACGGGTCCATCGGCGGCGACCGGGGCCTCGGTGATGCCGACGGTCTCGCGGTAGGCGGTGGCGTACCGGAGCCGGTCGAAGAAGCGCTGCCCGGAGCGGGGGTAGTGGGCGGTGATCTCGTGCGGGACCCTGTCGAGGTTGATGCGCTGGATCACGCCGGCGAGGCCGAGGGAGTGGTCGCCGTGGAAATGCGTGACACAGATCCGGTTCAGGTCGTGCGCGGCGACCCCGGCACGCAGCATCTGGCGCTGCGTGCCCTCGCCGGGGTCGAAGAGGATGCCCTCGCCGTCCCAGCGCAGGAGGTAGCCGTTGTGGTTGCGGTGCCGGGTCGGGACCTGGCTGGCGGTGCCGAGGACCACCAGTTCACGTACGGACAAGGCGGATTACCCCGGGGGCCATTCGAGGCCGCGGCCGCCGAGCACGTGACCGTGCACGTGCCACACCGTCTGGCCGGCGCCGCTGCCGGTGTTGAAGACGAGGCGGTAGCTCTCGAGCTTCTCCTCGTCGGCGACGGCCTGGGCCTCGCGGAGCACGTCCGCGGTGAGGGCCGGGTCGGCGGCGGCGAGGGCGGCGGCGTTCTCGTGGTGCGCCTTGGGGATGATCAGGACGTGGGTGGGGGCCTGGGGGTTGATGTCGCGGAAGGCGATGGTGGTTTCTGTCCGGCGGACGATCGTCGCCGGGACGGTGCCTGCGACGATCTTGCAGAACAGGCAGTCTTCCTGGGGCTCCCCTGCCATTTTCCCTCCGGGGGTCAGCCGAGTGTGGTCTTGGTCGGGCATCGTATCGTCGTCGGGTGCGGGCCGTTCGTGGCCGGTCGCGCGGTTCCCCGCGCCTTGTGCACTCGGTGTCGACTTTCGTCTGCCACGCCCCGACACACCCACGCGCTCGCGGCCGGGGACACGGTGCCGTCATGTGCCCTCTGGCAGCACCGGTCGACGAGGGAGCGAGCGGGGTGAAGTCAGCGCACCGCATGCCGGCGTACGCGACCCCGAGATCACAGCGTGGCGCGCAGGTGGCTCACCGTGACGAAGTGGTAGCCCTCGGCGGTGAGGGTGCGCAGGATCTCGGGAACGGCCGCGACCGAGGTGGCGTGGATGTCGTGCAGGAGGACGACATCGTTGGGCTGGACCTTGGTGATGACGGTCCGGGCCACCTTGGCGGGGTCGCGGTACTTCCAGTCCTCGGTGTCGAGGTCCCACAGCACGGGCGAGAGGGTGGTGGCGGCCTTGACGGTGTTGTTGATGGCGCCGTAGGGCGGGCGGAAGAGGCGGGGGCGGAT
>NZ_POUC01000041.1 GCF_002891435.1 Streptomyces cahuitamycinicus | reverse complement strand
CACCCACACCCCCAGCGCTCACGCAATCACCCACGAACGCCACCCACGCACGCACTCACCACACCCGGCACTCCTGAGAGAAGTGATCAATGGTCTCCGAGCACTCCGACGCCCCGGGCGGCGACAGCGCCGCACTGGCGCTGAAGATTCTGGTCGCCGGCGGATTCGGCGTGGGCAAGACCACCCTGGTGGGCGCCGTCAGCGAGATCCGGCCGCTGCGCACCGAGGAACTCCTCAGCGAAGCAGGCCAGTCGGTGGACGACACCGACGGCGTGGACCACAAGACCACCACGACCGTCGCCATGGACTTCGGGCGCATCACCATCCGGTCCGGCCTGTCCCTGTACCTGTTCGGCACGCCGGGCCAGGACCGGTTCTGGTTCCTCTGGGACGAGTTGTCGCAAGGCGCGCTCGGCGCGGTCGTCCTCGCGGACACCCGTCGCCTGGAGGACTGCTTCCCCGCGGTCGACTACTTCGAGCACCGGCGCATCCCCTTCGTCGTGGCGGTCAACTGCTTCGCAGGCGCCCGGCGGCACGGCGCCCCGGACGTCTCGCGCGCCCTCGACCTCGACAGGGGCACGCCCGTGGTGCTGTGCGACGCCCGCGACCGTGACTCGGGGAAGGAGGTGCTGATCCGGCTCGTCGAGTACGCCGGGCGGATGCACACCGCCCGGCTGCTCGACTCGGTCGGCTGACCGGAGACCAGGGGCCCGGCGGCGGTCAGTCGGCGACGTCCCGCTCCGCCAGCACCCTGTCGACGGTGACACGGACGAGGAGTTCACCGGGCACGCCGTTGCGCGCGCCGAACTCCCCGGCGCGCTCCTCGCCCATGTACCGGGCACCGATCAGGGTGGCCCAGTGCCGAATCTCGTCGAGGTCTTCCGAGACGCGTGCACGGCCCCGCAGCACCACGAACGAGTACGGCGGCCTGTCGTCGTCCACGCACAGGGCGACCCGGCCGTCCCGGAGGATGCTGCGCCCCTTCACGCTGTCCTTGCCGGTGTTGAACACCACCTCGTCCCCGTCCAGCAGAAACCAGATCGGGGTCACGTGCGGGCTACCGTCCGCCCGGACCGTGGACAGCTTCGCGGTGCGGGTGCCGTGGGAAACGAACTCTCGCCATTGCGCGTCGGTCATCTTCTCTGCCATGGCTCCCATCCTCCTTGCCCCGGCCGCGGTCGTGGGTAAGGCTGAGATGGAGATCCTCCGGTCAGGAGGGGAATCACACGGGGAGAAAACGGGGAGATCGGAAGATGGCGCAGAACCAGGGACTCGACTGGCTGCTCGACGACTTGACCGAGCGCGTCCACGAAGTGCGGCACGCACTGGTCCTGTCCAACGACGGCCTGGTGACCGGCGCGAGCACCGGACTGCGCCGCGAGGATGCCGAGCACCTCGCGGCCGTGTCGTCCGGGCTGCACAGCCTGGCCAAGGGCTCCGGACGGCACTTCGGCGCGGGCAGCGTGCGCCAGACGATGATCGAGTTCGACGACGCGGTGCTCTTCGTCACCGCAGCCGGAACGGGCAGCTGTCTGTGCGTACTCAGCGGAGCGCAGGCCGACATCGGCCAGATCGCTTACGAGATGACATTGCTGGTCAACCGGGTCGGCGAGCACCTCGACGTGGACGCACGCCAACCCGAACCAAAACCGATCGCGGACCTCTGACCTGCACGTTCGTCCTCCCCGTGGAGTTATCCACAGGCTCGCCACGAGATACGCCGAACCGGCTACGGTTTTTTCACGGCGATCGCACACGGCGTGAGCCGCTGACTCCACGGGGGAGACCTACCATGTCACGCACCGGCACGACACCCGACCGCCTCACCTGCGCCCCGAGCCGGGCCGCCCGCGAACTGGGCCTGAAGCGGAGCGAGTTCGACCTCGCGGTGAACCTGGGGCTCATCCGGACCGTTCCCGACGAAGGGGGCGGGGGCCGACGCGTCGCCCGGAGCGAAATCGACCGGCTGCGCTCCGGGGAGGGATTTCCGGACATCCTGCGCGAGCGCGTCGCGACCGTCGGTACCACCGAGGGAGCCCGGCTCATGGACGCGGCACCCACCAGGTTCACGAGCCTGGCGCGTTACGGCCTGCTCGTCCCGGTGACCTTCTACCTCAACCGCTATCGGACCGTCGTGTGGCTGTATCTGGCCGAAGAGCTACGGCAGTTCGCGGCCGAGAAGAGCAACGCCCGGCTGCTGACCGCGCACCGCACGCCCATCGAGATCCGCGAAGGCCTGAAGGCCGGAATGGACCGGCGGCCCCGCAACTGGCGGGGGCGTCACGTCGGATTCCTGACGCGGGAGGCGGGGGACGACCCCTGGGCACGCGCGGCAGCGGTCGCCTGCCTCCTCACCCCGGCCGACGTGGCGGAGGTCATCCAGGACCTCCACGAGCGTGCCCGCCTGGCCCACTGCCGCCCCCGGCTCCCGGCGCACGGCGCCCCGGGGTCAGCCACCGCCGAACTGGCGGAGAAGCTGATGACGGCGAGTGAGCCGGACGAGGTGGCCTGGTTCCGCACGGACCTGGCCCACACGATGGAGGAGGCCCGACGACGGCACCCCGTGGCGGAAGGGCTCCCGCCGACGCCGCCGACCGGACCCCCTCCGCTCGCCCCGGCCCGGCTCCGATGGAAGAGCGGCCCGCACCCTCGGAGCCCGCTCCTCCCCACGGCCTGCTCAGCTGGCTCCGCCGGAGAGGCCGACGGCTGGCCGGATGACCCCCGCGCTACGGCATCACCGCTGGTCGGCCCGCTGACCGATGAGTTTCCGGATGCGCTCGGGTCTTCCCCTGAGGAGACTGTCCCCGGGAGGCGATCATGTTCGGTACGACGAAGGCGTTCAGCGGGTTCTCGGTGGACGACATCGAGGCGGCAAGGGCGTTCTACGCAGACACGCTCGGGCTCCGCGTGTCCGAGGAGAACGGGATGCTGATCCTGCACCTCGCGGGTGACCGGGACACCCTGGTCTACCCCAAGCCGGACCACACCCCGGCCACCTTCACCATCCTCAACTTTTCGGTCGACGACATCGAGGCCGCGGTCGACGAGCTGGCCGGGAAAGGGGTGCGCTTCGAGCGCTACGACCACCTCAAGACGGACGACAAGGGCATCTTCCGCGGCGGCGGCCCGCTGATCGCCTGGTTCACCGACCCCGCGGGGAACGTGCTGTCCGTCCTCCAGGAAACCTGACCCACCGGCCGTGCCCGAGCTCCCCGATGTCGAGGGCTTCCGACAGGTGCTCGAGTCCTGCGCGAAGGGACGCGTCATCCGGCGCGTCGATGTGCGGGACGCGGGTGTCCTGCACGGGGTCGACGCCCGGCGACTGCGGGACGCGCTGGAAGGAAGGCGGTTCGGCGCACCGCAGCGACACGGCAAGTGGCTGCTGGCCCGCACCGGCGGCCCCACTCTCGTACTGCACTTCGGCATGACGGGGAGGCTGGTATGCGGGCAGGCCGATGATCCCGTCGAGGCGCACGACCGCGTTCTGTTCACCCTGGGCGGCGCTCGTCAGCTGCGCTTTCGTGACCAGCGCAAGCTGCAGGGACTCTGGCTGGCCCACGACGAGTCCGACGTGAAGCGGCTGCTGCGGCGGCAGGGGCCCGACGCCTTGGCGGTTGGCCGTGAGGAGTTCGAGGAGGTTTTGTCGTCGCGCCGCGGGCATCTGAAGACGGTCCTCACCGACCAGTCCGTCCTCGCCGGCCTCGGCAATCTGCTCGCCGACGAGATCCTGTGGCGGGCCCGGCTTCGCCCCGACCGGGGGGCGCGTGACCTGACGCCGGAGGACCGACGTCGTCTGTTCAGCGAGATGCGGCGCACCCTGCGCTCCTCCGTCACCGCCGGGTGCGTACCCCCGCGTGCCACCTGGCTCACCGGTCACCGGGACGACCGGGGCCCGGAGTGCCCGCGGTGCGGCACCGGCCTGCGCAGATCCCGTATGGCCGGCCGGGGCACGGTCTGGTGCCCGTGGTGTCAGCCGGACGGGTGAACGGACTGTTCAGACCGGCCCGACCGCCCGACCGCCCGGACAACCGGGCCACCCGCCGGCTCACCCGTCGGGCCTTCCGGTGGGCCCGGTCGCCGGACGGCCCGGTCGCAGGGCCTCTCCCGGCGGCTCAGTCGTCTGGAGTCAGGACGGCCGGTGCCCCGGCCAGGATGCCGCCGTCCACGATGAACTCACTGCCCGTCGAGAAGGTTGCGTCCATGACGATGAAGAGGACCATGCGGGCGACCTCCTCGGGCTCCCCGAACCGGGGAATGGGCTGCCCCGCCGTGTAGGCGTCACCGAAACCGGCCGTCATCCGGGTGCGGATGGCACCGGGATGGACGGAGCAGACCCGTACACCGTCGGGTGCCAGCTCCAGTGCGGCGGCCTTGGTCAGTCCGCGCAACCCCCACTTGCTGGCCGCGTACGCGCCGACACCGGCGTAGGCGGTCAGCCCTGCGAGAGAGGACATGTTGACGATGACGCCGCCCCCGGCCCGGCGCAGCGACGGTGCGACCGCGCGCATGCCCAGCCAGGCACCCGTGAGGTTGACGTCGACGACCCGCCGGAAGGACGCGGGGCTCTGCTCCTCCATCGGGCCCCAGTCGATGATGCCCGCGATGTTGGCGAGGACCGAGACCGGGCCCAGCTCCTGTTCTGTGCCGGCCAGCGTCCGCCGCCACTCGTCCTCGCTGGTCACGTCCAGGTGCGCGAAGCGGGCCGGGCCCCCGAGATCAGCGGCGAGGTCCGTCCCCTCGGCGTCCCGGACGTCGGCGACCACGACGGAGGCACCCTCGGCCGCCAGGGCCCGTGCCACCGCACTTCCGATGCCTCCGGCCCCTCCGGTGACGATCGCCACCCGCTCGCCGAGACGTCCCATGGTGGACCTCCTTCGCTCAGGGTGCCGCCGCGGTCTCGCGTTCCTCGTCGGGAGCCACCAGCGACTGCGTGAACGGAATCCGCGCCAGTGCGAGAACCCCCGCGGCGATCAACGCGACGCCGAACAGCTGCGGCAGCAGCCACCACCCGGAGCGGATGGTCTCCTCGTACAGGATGATGCCGAGGGCGAGGCTCACCAGGGCGTCGCCGAGGGTGAGTGCGGGCTGGGAGGCGACCAGCGGACCGGCCTGCATGGCGTTCTCCAGCAGGAACAAGGCGCACACGCCGGTGGCGGCGAAGGCGTAGGTCTGCCAGGCGGTGAGAAAGCCCACCAGGCCCTGATCGTCGAGGATGTGGGTGGCGGCCTTCATCAGCGCAGCGGTCACCGCGTAGCTGATCGCCGTCGCGGCGCCCAGGCAGGCCGCCCGGGCCCGGCCCTCCGGGCGCCGGAGGGCGGCGAGAGCCAGGACGACGACCGCCCCGGCGCACACGGCGAGCGCGGGAATCCAGCGGTCCAGCGCCACATGCGTGCGGTTGCCGGCGGGGGCGGCGGCGGCGAGCGCGATCGCCAGACCTGCCACCACCACGGTCACGGCCAGCCAGCCCATGCCCGGCAGATGCCGGTGCATCAGCAGCGAGGCCACGATGAGGGTGAGCGGCAGCTCCAGCACGAACAACGGCTGCACGATCGTCAGCGGACCGGTGGCCAGCGCCAGTGCCTGGCAGACGGCGGCGCCGATCACGGCGAGGATGCCGGCGAGCCAGACGGGCCGGCGCAGCAGATCGACGATCAGCCCGGCCCGCAGCCCCTGGGACGCCGGCACGGTGAGCGCCGCCTTGCGTTGCAGCACGGTCGCCACCGCGTTGCTGAAGGCCGCGCAGATCGCGAACACGACGGGGAGCACGGTGTGCAGCGTGGCCACCTCCCGGATCGGCGGGCGTGTGACGTCGGCAGTGCCTGCTCCTGCCATCGTCGCCGGATCCGGCCGGGGGCGCGATCGGAGCCCAGGCGCACCGGGCCCGACCGTCGCCCCGGTCGTCGGGCAGGCCGGGTCAGCCCAGCTTCCGGAAGAGCCCCTCCTGCACCACGGACACGACCAGCCGGCCCTCACGGTCGTAGATCCGGCCCCTGGCCAGGCCGCGGCCGCCGACGGCGATCGGCGACTCCTGGTCGTAGAGGAGCCAGTCGTCCGCGCGGAAGGGACGGTGGAACCACATCGCGTGGTCGAGCGACGCCATGTCGAAGCCGCGCGGGCCCCACAGCGGCTCGACAGGGATGCGGACCGCGTCCAGGAGGGTCATGTCGCTGGCGTAGGTGAGGGCGCAGGTGTGCACGAGCGGGTCGTCGCCGAGCGGCCCGACCGCGCGCATCCACACGGCGCTGCGAGGCTCGGCGTCCCGGGCCTCCTCGGCGGTCCAGCGCAGGCGGTCCACGTAACGGATGTCGAAGGGCTGGCGGCGGGCCATCCGCTCCAGCTGCTCGGGCAGCGCGCCGAGGTGCTCCCGGATCTCGTCCGTGACGGTGGGCAGGGACTCCGGATCAGGGACCTTGCGGGCGGGCGGCAGCTGGTGCTCGAAGCTGCCCTCCTCCGGCTTGTGGAAGGAGGCGGTGAGATTGAAGATCGTGCGGCCCTGCTGCACGGCCGTGACCCGGCGGGTGGTGAACGACCGTCCGTCGCGCACATGCTCGACCTGGTACACGATCGGCACGCCCGGCCGGCCCGGGCGCAGGAAGTACGCGTGCAGGGAGTGCACGGGACGGTCGCCCTCGGTGGTGCGGCCGGCGGCGACCAGGGCCTGCCCGGCCACCTGCCCGCCGAAGACCCGCTGCAGGGACTCCTGCGGACTGCGGCCGCGGAAGATGTTGACCTCGATCTGCTCCAGGTCGAGCAGGTCGACGAGCCTCTCGGCCGGGTTCGTCGTCATGGGTGGGATTCTCCTGTGCTCGCTGCTGCCCGGCCCGTCACAGCTGGCCGACGTCGGTGACGCGGACGATCGCGCGGCCCTCCCCGTCCGAGGCCGTGAGGTCGACCTCCGCGCTGATGCCCCAGTCGTGGTCGCCGTTCGGGTCGTGGAAGATCTGCCGGACCCGCCACAGGGCGTTCTCCGGCTCCTCCTCGATGAGCAGCAGCTTGGGGCCGCGGGCGTCGGGGCCGGTGCCGAGATCGTCGTACTCGTCCCAGTACTTGTCCATCGCCTCGCCCCACGCGTCGGCGTCCCAGCCGGACTCCCCGTCCATGTCGCCCAGTTCGCGGACGTGGTCGAGGGCGGCCAGTTCCACGCGGCGGAACATGGCGTTGCGGACCAGCACGCGGAAGGCACGGGAGTTGGCGGTGACCGGCTTGACCTCGTCGGCCTTCTCCTGGGCCTCCTCGGCGGTCATCTCCGCCGGATTGGCCAGCTGCTCCCACTCGTCCAGCAGGCTGGAGTCGACCTGGCGCACCATCTCGCCCAGCCAGGCGATCAGATCCTGGAGGTCCTCGGACTTGAGGTCGTCCGGGACGGTGTGGTCCAGGGCCTTGTAGGCGCTGGCGAGATAGCGCAGCACGATGCCCTCGGTGCGCGCCAGTTCGTAGTGCGACACCAACTCGGTGAAGGACATCGCCCGTTCGTACATGTCGCGGATGACCGACTTCGGCGACAGCGGATGGTCCCCGACCCAGGGGTGGCTCTTGCGGTATGTGTCGTACGCGTGGAAGAGCAGCTCCTCCAGGGGCTTCGGGTACGTGATGTCCTGGAGGCGCTCCATGCGCTCCTCGTACTCCACGCCGTCGGCCTTCATCGCGGCGACGGCCTCGCCGCGCGCCTTGTTCTGCTGGGCGGCGAGGATCTGCCGGGGGTCGTCCAGCGTGGACTCCACGACGGACACCATGTCGAGCGCGTACGACGGCGACTCGGGGTCGAGCAGTTCGAACGCGGCGAGCGCGAACGTGGACAGCGGCTGGTTGAGCGCGAAGTCCTGCTGGAGGTCGACCGTGAGACGGACGACGCGGCCGGTGGCGTCCGGCTCGTCGAGCTTCTCGATGATGCCGCCGTCCAGCAGCGAACGGTAGATCGCGATGGCACGGCGGATGTGCCGCAACTGCTGCTTGCGCGGCTCGTGATTGTCCTCCAGCAGCCGGCGCATCGCCTGGAAGGCGTTGCCGGGGCGGGCGATCACCGACAGAAGCATGGTGTGCGTCACCCGGAACCGGGACGTCAGCGGCTCCGGCTCGGAGTCGATGAGCTTGTCGAAGGTCTGTTCCGACCAGGCGACGAAGCCCTCCGGGGCCTTCTTGCGGACGATCTTGCGGCGCTTCTTCGGGTCGTCACCCGCTTTGGCGAGGGCCTTCTCGTTCTCGACGACGTGCTCGGGCGCCTGCGCGACGACGAAGCCCTCCGTGTCGTACCCGGCCCGTCCGGCCCGGCCCGCGATCTGGTGGAACTCCCGGGCACGCAGGGTGCGTACACGGGTGCCGTCGTACTTGGTGAGGGCCGTGAACAGCACGGTGCGGATGGGGACGTTGACGCCCACGCCGAGTGTGTCGGTGCCGCAGATGACCTTCAGCAGACCGGCCTGCGCGAGCTTCTCGACCAGACGCCGGTACTTGGGGAGCATGCCGGCGTGGTGCACGCCGATGCCGTGCCGGACGTAACGGGAAAGGTTGCGGCCGAACTTGGTGGTGAAGCGGAAGTTGCCGATCAGCTCGGCGATCTGCTCCTTCTCCGCCTTCGAGCACATGTTGATGCTCATCAGCGCCTGCGCCCGCTCCACGGCCTGCGCCTGCGTGAAGTGAACGATGTAGACGGGCGCCTGCCGGGCCGCCAGCAGGTCGGTGAGCGTCTCGGTGAGCGGGGTGTAGCGGTACTCGTAGGAGAGCGGCACCGGCCGGGTCGCCGAGCGGACCACCGCGGTCGGGCGGTTCGTGCGGCGGGCGAGGTCCTTCTCGAAGAAGGAGACGTCGCCGAGCGTCGCCGACATCAGCACGAACTGCGCCTGCGGCAGCTCCAGGATCGGGATCTGCCAGGCCCAGCCGCGGTCGCCCTCCGCGTAGAAGTGGAACTCGTCCATCACGACCTGGCCGACGTCCGCGTCCTTGCCGTCGCGCAGCGCGATCGACGCCAGTACCTCGGCGGTGCAGCAGATCACGGGGGCGTCGGCGTTCACGGAGGCGTCGCCGGTGAGCATGCCGACGTTCTCCGTGCCGAAGATCTTGCACAGCTCGAAGAACTTCTCCGACACCAGCGCCTTGATCGGGGCGGTGTAGAAGGTGACCTCGTCCCGGGCCAGGGCCGCGAAGTGCGCGCCCGCCGCGATCATGCTCTTGCCGGAACCGGTGGGGGTCGACACGATCACGTTCGCCCCGGAGACCACCTCGATCAGCGCCTCCTCCTGGTGGGAGTAGAGCGTGAGCCCCCGCTCGCCGGCCCACGACTCGAAGGCTTCGTACAGGGCGTCGGGGTCGGCGGTCCGCGGCAGCTGATCGATGAGGGTCACGCCCCCATCTTGCCTGGCCCGATGCCCGATGCGGGAATCGGCTGCGGGGCCGAAGATCACGAACGCTACGCTGGGGCGCCGGCGGGACGTCAGCACGCCCGGTCAACTGGACAGCGGCACACGATGAATGGGGCGGCGAGCGGCCATGATGGGACCAGCACACTCACTGTCGGGAGCCGCCGCCTGGCTCGGCGTCGGCGCGGCCGCCGCGGCGGCCGGGCACACGATGCCCTGGCCGGTCCTCCTCGTAGGCGCCCTGATCTGCGCCGGTGCCGCCCTGGCCCCGGACCTCGACCACAAGGCGGCAACCATCTCCCGGTCCTTCGGACCGGTGTCGCGCTGGCTGTGCGAGATCGTCGACAAGCTGTCGTACGCCGTCTACAAGGCCACCAGGAAGCAGGGCGACCCGCGCCGCTCCGGCGGTCACCGCACCCTCACGCACACCTGGCTGTGGGCGGTGCTGATCGGGGCGGGCACCTCGGTGGTGGCGATCACCAGCGACCGCTGGGGCGTGCTGGCGATCCTCTTCGTGCACATGGTCCTGGCCATCGAGGGCCTGCTGTGGCGGGCGACGCGCGGCTCCAGCAGTGAGGTCCTGGTGTGGCTGCTGGCCGCGACCACCGCGTGGATCCTCGCGGGCGTACTGGACAAGCCCGGAAACGGTGCGGACTGGCTGTTCACGGCGCCGGGCCAGGAGTACCTGTGGCTCGGACTGCCGGTGGTGCTGGGCGCGATCGTGCACGACATCGGGGACGCACTCACGGTGTCCGGCTGCCCGATCCTGTGGCCCATACCGGTGGGGCGCAAGCGCTGGTATCCGATCGGGCCGCCGAAGGTCATGCGGTTCCGGGCGGGCAGCTGGGTGGAGCTCAAGGTGCTGATGCCGGTGTTCATGCTGCTCGGCGGGGTGGGGTGCGCGGCCGCGCTCAACGTCATCTGAGCGCAGCCGGTGCGGGAGGTTTTCTCAGCCGCCGCCGTAGCGCCGCTCGAACGCGGCGACCCGGCCCTCCGAGTCCACCGTGCGGGCCTTGCCCGTGTAGAAGGGGTGGCTCTCCGAGGAGGTCTCCACGTCGACGACCGGGTAGGTCTCGCCGTCGTCCCACTCGATGGTCTGGTCGCTGGTCGCGGTGGACCGGGTGAGGAACGCGTACCCTGCGGCGCGGTCGCGGAAGACGACGGGCTGGTAGTCGGGGTGCTTGTCCTGCTGCATGAATGCTCCTCGAACGGCTCGGGCCGGTGCTGCGATCAGCCGGACAGGGTGTCCTCGTCGACGATGTGCACGGCGGCCTCCTCGGCCGACGCCGCGGCGCCGTCGATGCCCACGTCCATGGCGACCAGTGCCTCCTCCTCGTCCTCGTGGGCGCCCTCGTCGGGTGCCACGAGCCGGCCGGAGCGCGCGGCGCCGACCTCGTTGTCCAGGAGTTCCCCGTCGGTGCCGTCACAGTCCCCGAGGCCGTCACCGTCCGGGGCGGCGGCCTCCGGCAGTTCCTCGGAGAGCCGCTGGTCCAGCGTCTCGCCCCGCTGCCGCTCGGCCGCGGTCACGCCGAGGTGTTCGACGGCCCAGGGCCGCTCGGGAGGGGACCAGCCCCGGTCCAGGGGATCGTCGACGCCGTCGTTCTCCAGGGTGTCCTCGGCGTCGAGCAGCCCCGTGTCCTCCCTCTGATCGTCTTGGTCCGGCTGGTAGACGTCGTCTCCCCAGCCGTCGGAGCTGTTCACGGGTACCTCCAGGGGGTGGGACGGGCCCGTGTCCACGGAGCCCGTGCCGGGCCGCCGCCGCACGGAGCACTGACGCCGCCCGAACCGCTGGTTCCCGGGCGTCCCCCGAGCCGGTGCCTGATTCCAGCCTTCCACCCGGGCTCGGGACCGCGCAACGCCAAGGACGCGGCGGCCCTCGGAGCGAGCGCCCCCGGGCCCGCCCCGACGCCCGGGCCACGGCTCACCCGTGCCACGACCTCCACAGCGCCGCATACGCCCCGTCCGCGGCGACCAGCTCCTCGTGGCTGCCGAGCTCGCTGATCCTGCCGTTCTCGACGACGGCGATGACGTCCGCGTCGTGGGCGGTGTGCAGACGGTGGGCGATGGCGACGACGGTGCGGCCGTCGAGGACCCGGGCCAGGGACCGCTCCAGGTTGCGGGCCGCGCGCGGGTCGAGCAGCGATGTCGCCTCGTCCAGGACCAGCGTGTGCGGGTCCGCCAGCACCAGGCGCGCCAGCGCGATCTGCTGGGCCTGGGCCGGGGTGAGCGCCAGACCACCCGAGCCGACCTCGGTGTCCAGGCCGCTCTCCAGCGTCCCGGCCCAGCCGTCCGCGTCGACCGCGCCCAGCGCCGCCCACAGCTCGGCGTCCTCGGCACCGGTCCTCGCGAGCCGGAGGTTGTCGCGGAGGGAGCCCACGAAGACGTGGTGCTCCTGGTTGACCAGGGCCACATGGGAGCGGACGCGCTCGGCGGGCATCCGGGACAACTCGGCGCTGCCCAGGGTGATCCGGCCCTCCCGGGGCGCGTAGATCCCGGCGAGCAGCCGGCCCAGCGTGGACTTGCCCGCACCCGAGGGGCCGACCAGGGCCAGCCGGGTGCCGGGAGAGACCTCCAGGGACACCTTGCGCAGAACGTCCACGCCCTCCAGGTAGCCGAAGTGCACCCGGTCGGCGTGCACGTGCCGCCCCTCGGGGGCCACCGAGGGGTCCCCGGCGTCCGGCTCGATGTCCCGGACTCCGACGAGCCGGGCCAGCGACACCTGGGCCACCTGCAGTTCGTCGTACCAGCGCAGGATCATGCCCACCGGGTCGACCAGCATCTGGGCGATCAGGGCGCCGGTCGTCAGCTGGCCGACGTCGATCCACCCGTGCAGGGCGAACACGCCGCCGATCATCAGGACCGAGGCGAGCACGGTCACGTGGGTGGTGTTGATGACCGGGAAGAGCACCGACCGCAGCCAGAGCGTGTACCGCTCCCAGGCCGTCCACTCGCGGATCCGGCGCTCCGACAGGGCGACACGGCGCTCGCCGAGGCGGTGGGCCTCGACGGTGCGCCCGGCGTCCACGGTCTCGGCGAGCGCGGCGGCGACGGCGGCGTACCCGGCCGCCTCCGAACGGTAGGCCGAGGCGGCCCGCCGGAAGTACCAGCGGCAGCCGACGATCAGCAGCGGCAGGGCCACGAGAACGGCGAGCGCCAGCGGCGGCGCCGTGATCACCAGCCCGCCCATCAGCAGGACCACCCACACCACGCCGATCGACAACTGCGGAACGGCCTCGCGCATCGCGTTGCCCAGCCGGTCGATGTCGGTCGTGATGCGCGACAGCAGGTCGCCGGTCCCGGCCCGCTCCAGCACCCCGGGCGGCAGCCCGACCGACCGGACGAGGAAGTCCTCGCGCAGGTCGGCCAGCATCCGCTCGCCCAGCATCGCGCCGCGCAGGCGCACCTGACGGACGAAGACGGCCTGGACGGCCAGCGCGGCCACGAAGGGCCCGGCCGTGAGTTCCAGCCGCAGGTCCCGCGCCCCGTCGGACACCCGCTCCACCAGTCCGCCCAGCAGCCAGGGGCCGGCCATCGAGGCGAGCACGGCGGCCGTATTGACGGCGACCAGCAGCAGGAACGCCCGCCGGTGCCGGCGCAGCAGTTCGGCCACGTAGGCGCGGACGGTCTCGGGGGCGCCGACCGGCAGGGTGTTCGCCGTCGTCGGGGCCGCCGGGTCGTACGCCGGTGGCGCTACGCCGATCATGCCTTCTCCTCGATTTCTTCCAGTTCCTGCAGGACGTCGCTCAGGGCGACGGAGCCGTTCAGCGCGGCCTCGTCGTCCGTCTCGCGCGTGACCACCGCCCGGTAGCGGGGATCGGTGCGCACCAGCTCACGGTGGGCGCCGATCGCCACGGCCTCGCCGTCGTGCAGGAACACGACGCGGTCGGCGCGGTCCAGCAGCAGCGGGGAGGAGGTGAACACCACGGTCGTGCGCCCGTCGCGCAACTCCCGCACGCCTTGCGCGATCCGGGCCTCGGTGTGCGAGTCGACGGCCGAGGTCGGCTCGTCCAGGACGAGCGCCTCCGGGTCCGTGATCAGCGACCGGGCCAGGGCGAGCCGCTGGCGCTGGCCGCCGGACAGGGACCGGCCCCGTTCGGTGATCCGGGCGTCCATCGGGTCGGCCGCGTCCAGCGAGCCCTGCACCAGCGCCGCCAGCACGTCCTCGCACTGCGCGGCCGCCAGTGCCTCATGCGGCCGGACGGAGCCCGACGCGGGTACGTCGAGCAGCTCGCGCAGCGTGCCGGACAGCAGCACCGGGTCCTTGTCCTGGACGAGGACGGCCGTACGGGCGCTGTCCAGCGGGAGTTCGTCGAGCGGCACACCGCCCAGCAGAACCGAGGCGCCCTCCTGGGACGGGTGTCCGCCCAGCCGTTCAGCCAGCAGGCCCGCCGCGTCCGGGTCGCCGCACACCACGGCCGTCAGCCGCCCGGCGAGCGCGAGCAGCCCGGTGTCCGGGTCGTACAGGTCGCCTGACGGAACCTCGGCCGCGCGCGATCCCGCGGTGTCCGTGGGCCGCTGAAGCGACAGCACTCCCGCGGCCCGCTTGGCGGAGGGCCGGGAGAAGGAGTACGCCATGGCGATCTCCTCGAAGTGCCGCAGCGGATAGGTGAGGACCATGACCGAGCTGTAGACGGTGACCAGTTCCCCGACGGT
The DNA here is from genome assembly GCF_002891435.1 of Streptomyces cahuitamycinicus. Classification (GTDB taxonomy): domain Bacteria; phylum Actinomycetota; class Actinomycetes; order Streptomycetales; family Streptomycetaceae; genus Streptomyces; species Streptomyces cahuitamycinicus. The sequence goes on along the minus strand of NZ_POUC01000041.1, from coordinate 17,950 downwards.
GATCCGGCCCTCGCGCGCCAGCCGCACGCCGTACCAGACGACGGCCACGAGCAGCAGGCCCGGCAGCAGGACCTGGATCGCGGAGATCAGGGACCACATGCGGGCGCTGCGCACGGCCGCGTGGCGGACCTCCTGGGAGGCGCTGCGGTAACGGTCGAGGAACAGCTCCTCGCCGCCGATGCCGCGCAGCACACGCAGGCCGGCGACGGTGTCCGAGGCGAGTTCGGTGGCGCGTCCGGCCTTCTCGCGCTGGGTGTCGGCGCGCCGGGTGGCGCGGGGGAGCAGCGGCAGCACGGCGAGCGCCAGTGCGGGCAGCCCCACCGCGACGACCACGCCGAGCGCCGGCTGGTAGACCAGCAGGCCGACGCAGACCAGGACGACGGTGACCACGGCCGCGGTGAAGCGGGACAGGGCTTCGACGAACCAGCCGATCTTCTCCACGTCGCCCGTGGAAACGGCGACCACCTCACCGGCCGCGACGCGCCGGGTCAGCGCCGAGCCCAGATGGGCGGCCTTGCGGGCGAGCAGTTGCTGGACGCGGGCGGCGGCCGTGATCCAGTTGGTGATCGCGGTGCGGTGCAGGAAGGTGTCGCCGACCGCGTTGCCGACGCAGGCGAGCGCCAGCAGCCCGCCCGCCAGGGCGAGCCGGGTTCCGGAGCGGTCCACGACGGCCTGGACGGCGACGCCGACGCAGAACGGCAGCGCGGCGACGGAGGTGAAGTGCAGCAGCCCCCAGGCCAGCGACTTGAGCTGACCGTCCAGCTGATTGCGGAAGAGCCACCACAGGAATCGGGGACCCGAACGCGCGTCGGGCGCACCCGGGTCGGGATACGGAAGGTCTTGAATCTGCATGACGTCCCAGTGGCTCGTGTCAGGGGGATGGGGGGATGGGGCCCGGCCGAAGGCAGCAAACCGTGACAGGTTCGCCTCACCGCGTGGTCGGGGGCAACAGGTTTTCCGCTCACCGAACGGAACCGGCCGACCGAAAGGCAACAGGGCTGTCCCGCGGACGGGTTGCGCATTGCACAGGCGGCCGGAGCCCCGTAGAACACCGCCCATGAAGAGACGGATCGTCATGTCCATGCTTGCCGGAGCGACTCTCCTGGCGGGCACCCTCCTCGGCACCGCACCCGCGGGTGCTTCGGACGTCCCGGCCCCGGCGGGCGGCGTCTCCGCCGAGTTCGGCACCGACTGGCACGACCCGGTCACGGCCGCCCCGCCCGTGACGAGGCCGTCCGGCAAGTCCTGCGAAGTCACCGTCGCGCAGGCGCGGTTCCGGGACTTCACCCCGTATCGCGGCACCTACACCCCGCCCGGCGGCTGCGGCGACCGCTGGAGCAAGGTGGTGCTGCGGCTGGACGGCGAAGTCAAGGGGCGCCAGTACGACCGGCTCGGCTACCTGCACGTCGGCGGGGTCGAGATCTTCCGCACGTCGACGCCGCAGCCCTCGCCGGACGGCATCGAGTGGTCCGTGGAGAAGGACGTCACGCGCTACAGCGACACCTTCCGCACGAACCGGGACGTCGAGATGCTCATCGGGAACGTCGTCGACGACACCTACACGGGCGTCCTCGACGTCAAGGTCACGCTGACCTTCTATCAGGGCCGCCCTGACGGGAAGAGCCCCGACCGGGTCCTCACGCTCGACGGCGACTTGTCCCTGACCGCCCCTCGCAACAGCGAGCGGATCGTCGCCGAAGTGTACGCGACCGGCTCCGGCGGCGGCTGCGAGGAGTACTGGTACCTGACCGTGCCCGAGCGGGCTCCGTACTCCTGCAAGGCTGGTGAAGGACCCTACCGAGAGGTGCAGATCAGCGTGGACGGACGGCTCGCCGGCATCGCCACACCGTTCCCGACCGTGTGGACCGGAGGCTGGTCCAACCCGTTCCTCTGGTACGTGATCCCGGGCCCGCGCGCCTTCGACATCCAGCCGATCACCTACGACCTCACCCCCTTCGCCGGGATCCTCAACGACGGCCGCCCGCATCGGGTCGAGGTCTCGGTCGCAGGTGTGCCCGAGGGGCGGGCCGGCTGGAGCACGCCCGTCAACATCCTCGTCTGGCAGGACGAGCGGCGCGAGCGGGTCACCGGGAAGCTCACCGTGCACCGGGCCGGTGACCTCACCAACTCATCGCTCTACAAGCCCGGTTCGGAGCACCGGGTCAGCACGGAGGGCGCCCACCGGCTGACCGTCGGCGGTTACGTCGACACGTCGCACGGCCGCGTTCGGACCACGGTCGGCCGCTCGCTCGACCATGATTCCACGCACCGCTGGAACGATGGCGAGACGTCCGACTCTCTCGAAGCGACCTGGAGCGACGACGAGTCGGTGACCGTCGACGGCCGGACCACGCTGACCCGTCGGGTCTACACGATGGACGGCACGACCACCCTCGGCGCGGGAGACCGGCTGCGCACCGTGCTGACCCTCGGCGACCGCGCCACCGTCGTCGGCACGCACGACGGGCGCCGCACCGCGTGGTCACGGCTCGACAACTCGTATACGGGTGACGCGACCTACACCGCGAACGTGCCGCGCGACCAGCGCCACGCGGTCGGAACCACGAGCGCCCGCTACCGGATGTACGGCTCCAGCGGCTGCTACGACCGGACGCTGACCACCGTGCAGGGAGTGCTCACGGGAGACCGCAGCCGGTGCTGAGGGGAGGGATGCGGCGCATGTGACGTGCATCACTTATGACAGTTTTACCTGGCCGAAACGTTGCGGTCTTGTGTGCGATCACGTCAGCCTCCAGTGTGTCGGAATCGGAATTCTCATTCCGCATCACAGAAGTCCCCTCCGGCTTCTGTGCGTCCCGTCCCCCTAGGAGGCTTCGTGCCGCCGTCCGTCCCGTCCGTCCCGCGACGCGTCGCACGCACTCTACGCACCTCACTCTTCGCGCAGGTTCTCTGCGCGCTCGTCCTCGGAATCGTCGTCGGAAAGCTGTGGCCGGACACGGCCACGGCTTTCCAGCCGCTCGGCGACGGTTTCACCCGGCTCATCAAGACGGTGATCTCGCCGCTGGTGTTCTGCGTGGTCGTCGTCGGCATCGCCAAGGCCGGTGACCTGAAGGCCTTCGGCCGGATCGGGGTCAAGGCCCTCGTCTGGTTCGAGATCGCCTCCACGGCCGCCCTCGTCATCGGGCTCCTCGCCGCCAACGTCGTCGGCCCGGGCAGGGGCATGAACGTCGACCCCTCCTCGCTGAACACCGCGGCGGTGGACGAGACCACGGGCGGTGGGCATTTGCCCACGACGACCGAGTTCGTCCTGAACGCGCTTCCGCAGAGTTTCATCGGCTCCTTCGCCGAGAACGAGCTTCTTCAGGTCCTCATCCTGGCCTGCCTGGTGGGCGCCGCCCTGCTGCATCTCGGGCATACCAAGGTCCCGAAGATCCTGCCCGCGATCGAGCAGGCCCAGGAGATCATCTTCGCGGTCGTCGGCTTCATCATGCGGCTGGCCCCGATCGCGGTGTTCGGCGCGATGGCCCACCTGGTCGGCAACTACGGCCTGGGCGTGATGAGGACGTACGCCGAGCTCATCGTGCTCTGCTACGCGGCGGCGGCGCTGTTCATCGCGCTGCTGGCCGTCGCCCTGAAGGCCGTGACCGGCCTCAGCCTGTGGAAGTTCCTGCGCTACATCCGCGAGGAGATGCTGCTCGCGCTCGGTACCGCGTCCACCGAGTCGGTCATGCCGCGTGTGATGCAGAAGCTGCGCAGGGCCGGGGCCCGCGACGACGCCGTGGGTTTGGTGCTCCCCACCGGCTACTCCTTCAACCTCGACGGCGCCTCGCTCTACCTGTCCATCGGCACGCTGTTCATCGCTCAGGCCGTCGGTGTGGACCTGAGCCTCGGCCAGCAGGTCACCGTCGTCCTGGTGCTGATGCTGACCAGCAAGGGCATGGCGGGCATCCCCGGTTCGGCGTTCCTCGCTCTGTCCGCGACCGCCTCTTCCCTGGGGGCGATCCCCGCCGGGGCCGTCGCGCTGCTGCTCGGCGTGGACCGCATCATGGACTCGATGCGCGTCGTCACCAACCTGCTCGGCAACTGTGTCGCCGTCTTCGCGGTGTCCCGCTGGGAGGGTGCCCTGGACATCGACCGGGCCAGGAGAACGCTCGACGGGGAGGACACCTCCCCGCCGGAGGGTGACGGTGCCGAGGACCGCGACGGCGGCGAGCGCCTGGCCGACGAGGCCGGCGGCGAGGCCCTGGCTCCGGGCATCCCGGCCCAGAAGCCCAAGGACCTCAAGGCGTCCAAGGAGCCCGCCCCCGAGGCCGGTTGAGGAAAGCGACAGCGGGCCGCGGCCACCGCTCGGCAAGACGGGCGGCGGCCGCGACCCGCTTCCATGATCCGGCCGGTCGGCAGGGTTGCGCCGGCGGCCCGTCGATCGGCTTGCGGCGGTCGGCAGGGTTGCGCCGGCGGCCCGTCGATCGGCTTCCCGCGGTCAGCAGGGTTGTACCGGCGCCCCGTCGATCAGCGTGTTCAGCAGCCCTCCGAGTGCTTCCCGCTGATCCCCCGTCAGCGGCGCGAGGATCTCCTCCGCGGCCGACCTGCGCGCCGCCCGCAGCTCGCGCAGTGCGCCCCGGCCGTCGTCCGTGAGCTCGATGCGGATCACCCGCCGGTTCGCCGGGTCCGGGACGCGGCGCACCTTGCCACTCGCCTCCAGGCCGTCGACCAGCGTCGTCACGGCCCGGGGCACCACCTCCAGGCGCTCGGCGAGGTCGGCCATGCGTGGCGGTGAGCCCCAGTGCGCCAGCGTGCGCAGCAGCCGGGACTGGGCGGGAGTGATGCCCAGCTCACGCTGCTCCAGATGGCGCTTCTGGATGCGGTGCACCCGGCGGGTGAGCCGCAGCAACTGCTCGGCGAGAAGGCCGTCGGAGTCGGGCGTGGTCATGCGGGAACAATACCAGGATGCAGTTCATTGTGAGTATAGGTAACAATGAGCTGTGATCCGATCCGCCGCATCCCTCGTAGGAGCCCATGCATCCCGACCGTGAAGCCTCCTGGACCCCGCCGGCCGACTCGAAGGGGCAGCCCCGGCAGGTCCGCCGCATCCTCGGCCTCTTCCGTCCGTACCGGGGCCGTCTCGCGATCGTCGGGCTGCTGGTCGCCGCCGCGTCGCTGGTCTCTGTCGCGACGCCCTTCCTGCTGAAGGAGATCCTCGACGTCGCGATCCCCGAGGGGCGCACGGGCCTGCTCAGCCTGCTCGCCCTCGGCATGATCCTCAGCGCCGTCCTCACCAGCGTCTTCGGGGTCCTTCAGACGCTGATCTCCACGACGGTCGGTCAGCGCGTCATGCACGACCTGCGCACCGCCGTCTACGGCCGGCTCCAGCGCATGTCCCTCGCCTTCTTCACCCGCACGCGCACGGGCGAGGTGCAGTCCCGCATCGCCAACGACATCGGCGGCATGCAGGCGACCGTGACCTCCACCGCGACCTCCCTGGTCTCCAACCTCACCAGCGTTGTCGCCACGATCGTCGCGATGGTCGTCCTCGACTGGCGCCTGACGGTCGTCTCGCTGGTATTGCTGCCGGTGTTCGTGTGGATCAGCCGCCGGGTCGGCGACGAACGCCGGAAGATCACCACGCAGCGCCAGAAGCAGATGGCCGCCATGGCCGCCACCGTCACCGAGTCGCTCTCCGTCAGCGGCATCCTGCTCGGCCGCACGATGGGCCGCTCCGACTCGCTGACCAAGTCCTTCTCCGACGAGTCCGAGGAGCTCGTCGGCCTGGAGGTGCGGTCGAACATGGCCGGGCGCTGGCGCATGGCCGTCATCACCATCGTCATGGCCGCCCTGCCCGCCGTCATCTACTGGACCGCGGGCATGGCCCTCCAGTTCGGCGGCCCCGAGGTCTCCATCGGCACGATCGTCGCCTTCGTCTCGCTCCAGCAGGGCCTGTTCCGCCCGGCCGTGAGTCTGCTGTCGACCGGTGTGCAGATCCAGAGCTCGCTCGCCCTCTTCCAGCGCATCTTCGAGTACCTCGACCTGCCGGTCGACATCACGGAGCGCCCTGATCCGGTCCGCCTCGACCGGATCAAGGGCGAGATCCGCTTCGACAACGTCTCCTTCGGCTACGACGGCAAGGACGGCCCGGTCCTCGACGGCATCGACCTCACCGTCCCGGCCGGCGGCAGCCTCGCGATCGTCGGCCCCACCGGCGCCGGCAAGTCGACCCTCGGCTACCTGGTGCCCCGGCTCTACGACGTGACCGGCGGCAGCGTCACCCTCGACGGGGTCGACGTCCGCGACCTCGACTTCGACACCCTGGCCCGCGCGGTCGGCGTCGTCTCGCAGGAGACGTACCTCTTCCACGCCTCGGTCGCCGACAACCTGCGCTTCGCCAAGCCCGACGCCACCGACGAGGAACTGCACCAGGCGGCGAAGGCGGCGCAGATCCACGACCACATCGCGTCCCTGCCCGACGGCTACGACACCGTCGTCGGCGAGCGCGGCCACCGCTTCTCCGGCGGCGAGAAGCAGCGCCTGGCCATCGCCCGCACGATCCTGCGCGACCCGCCGGTCCTCATCCTCGACGAGGCCACCAGCGCGCTGGACACCCGGACCGAAGCCGCCGTCCAGGACGCCATCGACGCCCTGTCGGCCGACCGCACCACCCTCACCATCGCCCACCGGCTGTCCACCGTGCGCGGCGCCGACCAGATCGTGGTCCTCGACTCGGGCCGTGCAGTCGAACGCGGCACGCACGAGGAGCTTCTGGAGGAGGGGGGCCGGTACGCGGCGCTCGTACGCCGGGACGCCCAACTGGAACCGACAAGATGAAAATATGCCGGGTTTATGACGATATGCGGGTTACCGTGCCCGCATGCAGAAGAACACTCCGCCACGGAGCACGATTCGACTGACGCGCAGGGGCCGCATCGCCCTCGTCGCGACCGGAGCCGTCGTGGTCGGTACCGCCGTGGCGGTGCCGCTGCTGACCCTGGGGACCGAGGAGGAGAGCCGGCCCACCACCCTGGCCGTCCCCGAGGGCTGGCGCGCGAGCCAGGTCTACGCGGCCGTCGACAAGGCCCTCGCCCTGCCCGCCGGCAGCACGAAGAAGTCCCTGGACAAGGCCGCGCTGAAACTGCCGAACGACGCCGAGGGCAACCCGGAGGGCTATCTCTTCCCGGCCACCTATCCGCTCCAGGAGGAGACCACGCCGGACAAGCTCCTCGCGCTGATGGTCGACACGGCCAACGACAGGTTCAACGGCGCTCCCATCGCCGCCGGGGCGCAGCGCAACGCCATGAACGTGTACCAGGCCGTCACCATCGCGAGCATCGTCCAGGCGGAGGCGGCCACCAAGGCCGACATGGGCAAGGTGGCCCGGGTCATCTTCAACCGCCTCGAACGCGGCATGCCGCTGCAGATGGACTCGACCATCAACTACGCCCTGGGCCGCTCCACCCTCCGCACGACGGAGAGCGACACCCGGATCGACAGTCCCTACAACTCGTACCAGCGCATGGGCCTGCCGCCCACGCCCATCGACAACCCCGGCGAGGAGGCGATGCGCGCGGCCGTCAACCCGACTCCGGGCGACTGGCTGTACTTCGTCACGGTCCGCCCGGGCGACACCCGCTTCACGGCGGACTACCAGCAACATCAGCGCAACGTCGCGGAGTTCAACGCGCAGAGGAAGAAGAGCAGCGGGGCGCAGGCGGCCGGGTGAGGGCCCGGTGAACCCCGTCCCGCGTCACCCCGCCGCATCAGGTCGGGGGCCCGCTGCACCCGCCCCGCGTCACGCCGTCACGCCGTGTCCGGGTGGGGGCCCGTTCGGGCCCGCCCCCTGTCACGCCACCGCCGGCTCCCGCTCCAGCAGCCGCCTGATGTCCCGTACGGCCGCGCGGCCGGCCCGGTTGGCTCCGATCGTGCTGGCCGACGGGCCGTAGCCGACGAGATGGACGCGGGGGTCCACGGCCGCGTGCGTGCCTTCCATGCGGATGCCGCCGCCGGGGGAGCGCAGCCGGAGCGGGGCGAGGTGGTCGATGGCGGCGCGGAAGCCGGTGGCCCAGAGAATGACATCGGCGTCGATGTGGCGGCCGTCGGACCAGTCCAACCCCGTGGGCGTGATGCGGTCGAACATCGGCTGCCGGTCGAGCACTCCGTCCTCGATGCCCTGCCGGATCGCGTCGTTGAGCGGCAGCCCGGTGACCGACACGACACTGCGGGGCGGCAGACCCTGCCGTACCCGCTCCTCCACCAGCGCGACCGCGGCGCGGCCCGCGCCCTCGTCGAAAGGACCCTCGCGGAAGACCGGCGGGCGTCGCGTCACCCAGGTGGTGGCCGCCGCGTACGAGGCGATCTCCAGCAGGTGCTGGGTGCCCGAGGCGCCGCCGCCCACCACCACGACCCGCTGCCCGGCGAACTCCTCGGGCCCGGGGTACTGCGCGGTGTGCAACTGCCGCCCCCGGAAGGTCTCCTGGCCCGGATAGCGGGGCCAGAACGGCCGGTCCCACGTGCCGGTCGCGTTGATCAGCGCCCGCGTCGACCAGACGCCGTCCGAGGTCTCCACGAGCAGCCGCCCACCGGGCCCCTCGCGCACGGCCCGTCCGTCCACCGGGCGCCTGACCCGCAGGTCGAAGGTCCGCTCGTAGCGGTCGAAGTACGCGCCGATCACCTGGGCGGACGGCCGCGCCGGGTCTGCGTCCGTGAGCTCCATGCCCGGCAGGGCGTGCATCCCGTGCACCTTGCCGTACGTCAGCGACGGCCACCGGAACTGCCAGGCGCCGCCGGGCCCGGGGGAGTGGTCCAGCACGACGAAGTCGCGGTCCGGTTCGAAGCCGGATCGCCGCAGGTGATACGCGGCGGCCAGCCCGGCCTGCCCCGCGCCGATGACGACCACCTCGACCTCGCGTGTGTTGTTCACGTTTCTACCAACCGGGACGGGTCCCTGGATCTTCCCGACGGGCGGCTCGCGCGCGGCTCCGAACGAGTGGACTCCTCCTCTGAGGGGCCTCAAGGCGGTCCCTGCCGCCGATGCGGATGGTGATGTTCCGCGCGTCGGCACGCGAACACCTTCGGGCCGGGCGAGGGCTTCCAGTGGCTACACCACCAACCTCGTCCTGCTCGCGCGTGCGTCAGGATGGGGGTATGTCAGATGTCTTCACCACCCGAGTTCTGAACCTCAGCACCGGCGCCGCGGAGAGGGTCCTCGACATCACCGGCGACTGCGAGTCCTTCTTGCGCGAGGCGGCGGCCGGCCGCGACGGCCTGCTCAACGTCTTCGTCCCGCACGCGACGGTCGGCATCGCCGTCCTGGAGACCGGCGCCGGCAGCGACGACGACCTCCTGGCCGCGCTGCACACCCTGCTGCCCGCCGACGACCGCTGGCAGCACCGGCACGGCAGTCCCGGTCACGGCCGCGACCACGTCCTGCCCGCCCTCGTCCCGCCGCACGCGACCCTGCCGGTGCTGGGCGGCCGGCTGGAGCTGGGCACCTGGCAGTCGGTGTGCCTGGTGGACACCAACAAGGACAATCCGGAACGTAAGGTGCGCCTGAGTTTCCTGGGGTGAGCGCGGTCATGGTCCCGGTCTGACGGCTGTCAGGCCGCGGTCGTGGCCCCCTTTTGACGGCCGTGGGTCCTGTATGGCCCTGGTGCGCCGTGACGGCCGCCCGTAATGCCCGTATCCTCATCAATGCCAGATTCTCTTTTCCGAGCAGCGGATTGTCGCGGGCGCAAGTGAGGCGAAGCGTGATTCGGTCCGGCGAGGAACCCAGGCCGGCGGGGCGTGCGACGGACGGCACGGGGCCCGCCAGCCTCCGCGAGCTGTTCCTCCAGGGTGAGCCGGTCGAGACGGGCGTGCGGACGTCGATCCTGAACTCGTGGCAGCGCTGCCGGTCCCTGGGCCTGTCACCGGACACGCTCGACCTGCCCTACCGGGAGGACTTCGACCCGGGCGGCCGTATCGTCCGGGCTGCCGCGCCCGTCCTCGACCGGCTGCAGGCCACGTTCGCCGGCAGCCAGGTCAACATCTCCGTCGCCGACGCGAACGGGACGGTACTGCTGCGCCGCTTCGGGAATCCGTCGATGGCCAGGAGCCTCCCAGCGATCCAGGTCGTCCCGGGGTTCGTGTTCGCCGAGCAGGTTGCCGGCACCAACGGCATCGGACTGGCCCTGGCGGAGCGGCAGCTCATCCGCGTCTACGGCGCCGAGCACTTCGCGGAGCGCTCCCAGCAGAGCGCCTGCGTCGCGCTGCCCGTCCGTGACCCGCTCAGCGGGCGCATCGAGGGAGTCCTGTGCCTCGGCTATCCACGCGGCTTCGAGAGGCCCTCACTGGGCGTCGCGATCCGCAGGGCTGCCGAGGGCATCGAACGGCGGCTGCTGGGGCAGAGCTCCGCGCGCGAGCGCGCCCTGTTGCGGACCTACCTGGCCGCCGGGGCCGGGACCGCTGGTCTTCACCGCGGTGTGGCGCTGGACGCGCTGGCGAACGAGTTCCACCCTCGCGACCAGGCGATTCTCCGGGAGAAGGCGGCCGAGTTGATCTCCGGTTCGCAGCGGGGAGCCGCCGAGGTGACCCTGCCCGACGGGCAGCGCGTGACGCTCGTGAGTCGACCGGTGACGAGCGGCTCGGGTGTGCAGGGCATCGCCATCGAGGCCGTGCTGCCCGGCTCCCCCGCGCGCGAGCCGCTCGTCATACCGCACCAGACGGACGAGCCGGCCGGTCTCACCGCCCCCGCCGTCCCGCTCTCCGCGGTCCGCCAGGCACTCACCCTGCCTTCCGGGCAGCTCGCCGCGCCCTCCGGCCAGCTCGTGACGACCGAGGGAGACGGCGGAACAGCGAGGCCCGGCGGGCCAGCCGCAGCCGAAGACGACCGGAGCGCCCCCGCGCCGGCCGCAGCCGCAGCCGGCGACGGCGACCGCGACCGAAGTATGGGCGAACCCGTCAACGCCGGCAGCGACCGCGGTCTCGGCCAAACCGCGGCGGCCGTTCCGGACGGCGGAGGGCGCGCTGTCGCCGAGTCCGGCGAGGCTCCCGAGGGCGGGGTCGGACCGAGTGCCGCCGGGGAGCATTCCGAAGCGGCGTTCCCGGCCCGGGGACTGGTGATGCTGGGAGAGCCGCAGGTCGGGGCCTACGCCCTGGCCGCGCGCCGCCGCCTGGAGCTGCTGTCCGAGGCCAGCACGCGCATCGGCACCACCCTGGACGTGCGCCGCACGGCCGAGGAGCTGGCCGAGACCGCGGTCCCCGGACTGGCCGAGTTCGTCACCATCGACCTGCCCGACGCCGTACTGCGCGGCGAGGAGTCCGCAGACCCCATCGCCGACCTGCGCCGCACGGTCGTCCACGGCATTCACGAGGGCATGCCCTTCACGCCCCCGGGCAAGCGTGTCGACTTCGGCCCGACCACGCCCCAGCTGCGCTGCCTCAGCAGCGGCGAGGCCGTGCTGGAACCGGACCTCAGAGCCGCCGCGGGCTGGCTCGCCCAGGACCCCGAGCACACCGCGGGACTGCTGGCCCACGTCCACTCCCTCATCGCGGTACCGCTGCTCGCCCGCGGTGTCGTCCTGGGCGTCGCCTCCTTCTACCGTGGGGGCAGCCCCTTCGGGGACGACGACCGCTCCCTGGCCCAGGAGCTCGCCTCCCGCGCCGCCCTGTCCATCGACAACGCCCGGCGCTACACCCACGAGCGCACCATGGTCCTGGCCCTCCAGCGCCGGCTCCTCCCGCACGGCCTGCCCGACCAGGACGCCGTCGAGGTCGCCCACCGCTACCTGCCCGCCGAGTCCGACGTGGGCGGCGACTGGTACGACGTCATTCCGCTGTCCGGTGCCCGCGTCGGCCTCCTCGTCGGCGACGTCGTCGGCCACGGCATGCTCTCCGCGGCCACCATGGGCAGGCTGCGCACCGCCGCCCGCAGTTTCGCCGAGCTGGACTTCCCGCCTGACGAGGTCCTCACCCACCTGGACAACCTGGTGGGCCGTCTGGACCGGGAGGACCCCGACGGCAAGGGCGCCGGCGTCATCGGCGCGACCTGCCTCTACGCCGTCTACGACCCGACCACGCAGCGGTGCCTGATGGCCCGGGCCGGCCACCCGCCGCCCGCGCTCGTCCACCCCGACGGCACCGTGACCTACCCCGACCTGCCCGCCGGACCCCCGCTCGGACTCGGCGGCCTGCCCTTCGACGCCGTCGGGGTCGACCTTCCCGAGGGCAGTCAGCTGGTTCTGTACACCGACGGGCTCATCGAGGACCGGAACCGCGACGTCGACGCGGTCCTGGAGCAGTTGCGCGAGGCCCTGGCCCATCCCGAGCGCGCCCCCGAGGAGACCTGCCAGGCGGTCCTGGACACCGTGGCTCCCGCGCACCCTCACGACGACATCGCCCTGCTCGTCGCCCGCGTCCACGCGCTGGACCCCGGCCGGATCGCCACCTGGGAGTTCTCCGCCGACCCGGCCCGCGTCGGCGAGGTCAGGGCGTCCGCCACCCGGTGGCTGTCCGACCGGGGGCTCGACGAGACGGGGTTCGCCGCGGAGCTGATCCTCAGCGAGCTGATCACCAACGCCATCCGTCACGGAGCCGCGCCGATCCGGGTGCGGCTGCTCTACGGCAGGACCCTGATCTGCGAGGTCTCCGACGCCAGCAACACCGCACCGCATCTGCGCCGGGCTGCCAGTACGGACGAGGGCGGACGCGGTCTGTTCCTCGTCGCACAGCTCTCGCAGAGCTGGGGCACCCGCTACCTGCCCGAGGGCAAGGTGATCTGGGCGGAATGCGATCTCGACGCGGCGTAGCGCCGCCTCCCGCGGTGTGACGCGGCCACCGGCCGGGTTCGGCTGCAGGCCGGTCCAGCGCCGACCGCGCCGGAGGTCACGCGCCCGTCGGTGGCGCAGCGGCCCGAAAAATGCCCGAAATGCTGTAATTTGATCGAGTGCGCGACGCTCCCGACACGCCCCCGGAGGCGGCTTCACCCTTCGGGCCGGAACCCCTGGTCCGGATCCGCGGACTCAGCAAGCGGTTCGGCGGCACCGTCGCGCTGGCCGGTGCCGACCTCGACGTCCGTCCCGGCAGCGTCCTCGCCCTGCTCGGGCCCAACGGCGCCGGGAAGTCCACGCTCATCAAGATCCTCGCCGGAGTCCATCACGCCGACGCGGGGCAGATCACCGTCGCCGGGGAACCCCTCGGCAGCCCCACCGCCACCCGGAGCATGTCCTTCATCCACCAGGACCTGGGTCTCGTGGAGTGGATGACGGTCGCCGAGAACATCGCCCTGACCACCGGGTACGGGCGCCGTGCCGGGCTCATCTCCTGGCGGCGCACGCGTGCCCGATGCGTCGAGGCCCTGGGGATCGTCGCCGCCCACCTCGATCCGGACACGCCGGTCTCCGGCCTCGCACCGGCCGACCGCTCGCTGGTCGCGATCGCCCGGGCCCTGGCGGCACGCGCGCGGCTCATCGTCCTCGACGAGCCGACCGCCCGCCTGCCCGCCGCGGACTGCGCCCGGCTCTTCCGCGTCCTGCACGACCTGCGCGACCGCGGGCACGCCGTGCTCTACGTCAGCCACCGCCTCGACGAGGTGTACCGGGTCGCCGGCCACTTCGCCGTCCTGCGGGACGGCCGCGTCGTCAGCCACGGCCGGCTCGCCGGTCACAGTCCCGCGCGGCTGGTCCGCGACATCGTCGGCGAGGCGGACGAACCGGCCGTCCAGCGCCCCGCCAGGACCCCGGCCGGCCCGGCGCCCGTCCTGGCCCTCGACGGCGTGCGCACCGCCCGGGCCGGACCCGTCCGTTTCGAGCTCGCGGCCGGGGAGGTCCTCGGCCTGGTCGGCCTCTCCGGCGCCGGGCACATGGACCTGGGCCGCGCCCTCGCGGGCGCCCTGCCTCTCCTGGACGGGCGGGTCCTGCTGAACGGGCGGCCGTACCGGCCCCGTACGGTCGCGCAGGCCGTCGCCATCGGGGTCGGCCTGGTGCCGGGCGACCGGCTGCGCGAGGGCTGCCTCGCCGAGCTGACCGTACGGGAGAACCTCCTGGCGAACCCCCGGGCGGGAGGCCTGCCCGCACCGCGGTGGATCGGCCCGCGCGGTGAACGCGCCCGGGCCGCCGCCCTGATCGAACGGTTCTCGGTGCGACCCCGCGACAGCGAGCGCCCCATCGCGACGCTGTCCGGCGGGAATCAGCAGAAGGTCATGATCGGCCGCTGGCTGCGGACGGACCTGCGGCTGCTGATCCTGGAGGAGCCGACCGCGAGCGTCGACGTCGGCGCCAAGGCCGCGATCCACCGCCTGCTGCACGAGGCGCTGGAGGCGGGCCTCGCCGTGCTGCTGCTGTCCACCGACTTCGAGGAGGTGGCGACCGTGTGCCGGCGCACGCTGGTCTTCGTGCGCGGAACGGTGACGGCCGAACTGAGCGGTCCCGCCCTCACCGTCGCCGGACTGACCCGGGCGGCCTCGGCCATGCCCCCGTCCGAGGCCGGTCACCCGTGACGCCGCCCCGGCCGCGCCGCCGTCCCGGCGGACACCACATCGGCGCCTACGGCCTGCTCGCCCTCACCGCCCTGCTCTACCTGGTCTTCTCCCTCGCCCTGCCGGACACCTTCCCCACGCTGGACACCGTCGACTCGATCCTGTCCAACCAGTCGATCCCGGCCGTCCTCGCGCTCGCCGCCATGGTGCCCGTCGTCACCGGCGCGTTCGACCTCTCCATCGGCTACGGCCTCGGCCTGGCCCATGTGATGGTGCTCCAGCTCGTCGTGAACGCGGGGTGGCCCTGGCCGCTCGCCTGCCTCACCGTGCTCGCCGGAGGGCTGGTGGTGGGCGTCGTCAACGGCGTCATCGTCGAGTTCGGCCGGATCGACTCCTTCATCGCCACCCTCGGCACGGGCAGCATGATGTACGCCGTGACCGGCTGGATCACCGACGGCGGCCGGATCGTCCCCGGCCCGCAGGGCCTGCCGCCCGCGTTCACCGACCTCTACGACTCCTCGTTCCTCGGCCTCCCGGTTCCCGCCTTCTACGTGCTCGCCCTCGCGGCCGTCCTCTGGCTGGTGCTGGAGCGGCTGCCGCTGGGCCGGTACCTGTACGTCGTCGGGTCGAACCCGCGCGCGGCCGGCCTCGTGGGCATCCCGACCCGCAGGTACACGGTCTACGCGTTCGCCGCCTCGGGCCTGATCGTCGGTTTCGCCGGTGTGCTGCTCGCCGCCCAGCAGCAGATCGGCAACCCCAGCGTGGGCCTCGACTACCTGCTGCCCGCCTTCGTCGGCGCCCTCCTCGGTTCCACGGCGATCAAGCCAGGCCGGCCCAACGCCCTCGGCACCGTCGTCGCCGTCGCGGTCCTCGCCGTCGGCCTCACCGGCATCGCCCAGCTGGGCGCCGAGTTCTGGACGGTCCCGCTGTTCAACGGCGGGACCCTGCTCATCGCCGTGGGCCTGGCCGGATACGCGGCCCGCCGCCGGATGCGCGGCGGCGCGGCCCGCGACGCACCCGCCGCGCCGCCCCCGTCCACCACGGCGGGCGCGGACGGCGCGGCCCCGCCCTGACCTCTCTCGGCGCGCCCCGCCGCGTCGATCCCCTCACTGGAGTTCCCGTGCACCGCACCCGCAAGGCCGCCCCAGCCGTCCGCACCGCGCGGCTCGCCTCCTGCGCCCTGCTGGTCGCGGCAGCCGCCCTCACCGGCTGCGAACGCGGTTCCTCCGACGGCGCGGACGAGACCGCGACGGGCCCGAGCGGCTGCCCCACCGTCCAGGCCCGGGCCCGGGAAGCCGTCACCCGGGCCGAGCGGACCGACATCCCCTGGGGAGGGCCCACGGGCGGCCCCGAGGCCGTGTCCGGCAAGAGCCTCGTCTTCGTCGCCCAGACCATGACCAATCCCGGTGTCGCGGGCGCGGCGAACGGGGTGCGCGACGCCGCGCGGGCCATCGGCTGGAACGTCCGGGTGATCGACGGCGGCGGTACCCCGGCCGGCATCCAGGCGGCCATGAGCGAAGCCGTCGCCCTACGGCCCTCGGGCATCGTCATCGGCGGGTTCGACCCCGACTCGACGGCCCAGCAGGCCGCCCGGGCCAATGCGCAGCGCATTCCGCTCATCGGCTGGCACGCGGTCCCCGACCCCGGCCCCAGCCGGCAGCCCGACCTCTTCACCAACGTCACCACCCGCGTCCAGGACGTCGCCCGCATCAGCGCGCAGTGGATCATCTCCGACTCGAACGGCCGCGCCGGGGTGGTGCTCATCACCGACGCGTCGATCCCCTTCGCGCGCAACAAGTCCGACCTGATCCGCGAGGAACTGACCAGCTGCCAGGGGGTGCGGCTGCTCTCGGTGGAGAACATCCCGATCCCCGACGCCAGCACCCGCACCCCCCGGGAGATCTCCTCCCTGCTCTCCCGTTACCAGGACCGCTGGACCCACTCCGTGGCCATCAACGACCTGTACTTCGCCGACGCCGCCCCCGCCTTCCGGGCCGCCGGCGAGAAGGGCTCCGGGCCTCCCTTCAACATCGGGGCCGGCGACGGCGACCCGTCCGCCTTCCAGCGCGTCAACAGCAGGCAGTACCAGGCCGCCACCGTTCCCGAACCGCTGTCCCTGCAGGGCTGGCAGATCGTCGACGAGTTCAACCGCGCCTTCTCCGGCCGTCCCGACAGCGGGTACGTCGCCCCCGTGCACATCGCCACGGCCGACAACAGCGAGGGCGCCACCAGCTGGGACCCCTCGGGCTACCGCGAGGCCTACCGGAAGATCTGGGGAAGATGACGGCCTGCCGGGTGCCGATCCCTTCACGGAACATGCACGGAACCTCAGAATCCCTTTAACTTTCAAGGGCTACTGTCGCGTCAGTCGAGTGGCCGCCGGGGGCCGATCCGAGCGGGGCCCGTCCGCGGCGGCCCTCGCACCCCCCAACCAGGCACAGGAGATCCGGTTGTGTACGACGGCGACGTAGTGGTGATCGGCGGCGGCTACGCCGGTGTCCGACTGGCCAGACGGCTGGACGACACGGCCCGGGTCACGCTGGTGGACCGCAAGGAGGTCTTCTTCCACCGCATCGCCTCCTTGCGCGCAGGAGTGCGCCCCGAGTGGACGCACACCCCGTTCATCCCCTATGACCGGCTGCTGCGCCACGGCCGGGTGGCCACCGGCAAGGCCGTGCGCATCGACACCACCGAGCGGCAGGTCGTCCTCGCCACCGGCGAGCGGCTGCCGTACGACGTGGTCGTGATCGCCACCGGCGCCGACTACCCCGAGCCGGCCCGCTTCACCGGCACCACGACCGAGGAAGCGGCCAAGTCCTTCGCCGAGCACCAGCGCAACATCGCCACGGCCGAACACGTCCTGGTCGTCGGTGGCGGCCCCGGCGGCGTCGAACTCAGTGCCGAGATCCGCCTCGCCCGCCCGGACGCCCGGGTCACCCTCGCCCACTCCGGGCCCGCCCTGCTGGACTCCACGGGCAGTGCCCGTCCGGGACGCAAGGCCCTGGCCTGGCTGGAGTCCCACGACGTGGAGGTGCGGCTCGACTCGTTCATGTCGCCCGGCAACGACTTCGGCACCTACCGCGACGCCCGCGGCACCGTCGTCGACGCCGACCTGTCCTTCTGGGCGACCGGCACCACGCCCAACACGCTCTGGCTGCGCCTGGCCGGCCACGGCGACTGGCTCAACGGAGCCGGGCGCGTGAAGGTCGACCGGACACTCCGGGTCGAGGGCCGGCTGGACGTGTTCGCCGTCGGCGACGTGAACGACGTCAGCGAACTCAAGATCACCCCCGCCGCCCTCGCCCAGGCGGACATCGCCGCCCACAACATCCGCTCCTACCTGCAGGGTTCAGGCAAGCACCGCAAGGAACCGCGCTTCTACCGACCGATCCAGCGCACCCCGCTCATCGTGCCCTTCGGCCCCGCCCACGGCCTGACCGTCCTGCCCGTGCCGGGCGGCGAGTCCGCCGTCCTCGGCAGCCGCACCACCACCCTGGCCAAGGCGAAGAGCCTCATGACGCCCTACATGCGCCGTCAACTCGGTTACAC
>NZ_POUC01000419.1 GCF_002891435.1 Streptomyces cahuitamycinicus | reverse complement strand
TATAAGAGACAGGTACCGGGCGGGCCTGGGTGCTGGACCTGTTCGGCCGCTACCGGGGGACCGTCCGGCGCTCCGGCCTGCTGTGGGTCAACCCGCTGCTGCTGCGCCGCCGGGTGGACGTACGGCTGCGGCACTGGCGCAGCGAACCCGTTCCCGCGGCCGACGCGGGCGGGGTCCCGCTGCGGGTGGTCGTCCTGGTGGTGTGGCGGGTGCGGGACACCGCCCGGGCGACGCTCGGCGTCGACGACCACGAGGCGTATCTGCGCGAGTGTGTCGAGGCGGCTCTGGCCCGGGTGCCGGTGGAGATGCCGGGCGGGCCGAGGGGAGCCGGGGACGCGGTGGCCGAGACGCTGAGCCGGCTGGTGGCGACGGACGCGGCCCCGGTCGGTCTGGAGGTGTTCTCCGTGCAGCCGGTCCGTGTGGAGTACGCCCCCGAGGTCGCCGCGGCGATGCACCGCCGCCGGATCGCCGCGCTGGACGCCCAGCACCGGGCGAGCGTGCTCACCTCGGTCGTGGACTCGGTAGAGGACACGGTGACCCGGCTGACCGTGCGGGGGCTGGTCGAACTCGACGACTACGAGCGGAAGGCGCTGGTGAAGGACCTGACGGTGGCATTCTGCGCCGGCCGGGGAGAAACAGCTCCGTGATTGGTATGGACATGTTCAACCAGCGGCCATAATCTCGAACTTGGTCTAGACCTACATGCACGGCTCACTGAACCTCCCCCACGTTCTCCAGGAGCGGCAGCATGCGCACAAGGACCAAGTTGTCCGCAGCCGCGGTGGGACTGGCCACGACCGGAGCCCTCGTACTCTCCTCCGGCGGCGCCAGCGGCCACGGTTACACCGACCTCCCCATCAGCCGGCAGAAGCTCTGCCAGAACGGCACCGTGACCAACTGCGGCTCGATCCAGTGGGAGCCGCAGAGTGTCGAGGGCCCGAAGGGCTTCCCGGCCTCCGGCCCGGCCGACGGGCAGATATGCAACGCCGGCCTCGGCCACTTCGGCCAGCTCAGCGCACCGCGCACACCGTCCGGCGGAGCCTGGCCCGCCACCAGGGTGACGGGCGGGCAGACCTACACGTTCCGCTGGCAGTTCACCGCGATGCACGCCACGACCGACTTCAAGTACTACGTCACCAGGACGGGCTGGAACCAGAACCACAACCTGGCCCGGTCCGACCTCAACCTCACCCCGTTCCTCACGGTGCCGTACAACGGGCAGCGCCCGCCGTCCACGCTCTCCCACAGCGGCAGGCTGCCGTCGGGGCTGAGCGGCCGGCACGTCATCGTGGCCGTGTGGACGATCGCAGACACGGCCAACGCGTTCTACGCCTGCTCGGACGTCGCCTTCTGAACCTCAGGGCCTCTGGGGTTCCCTGGGTCTCGTCCCGTTCTTCCCCCTGACGCCCCGCCTACGACGAAGAGGGGCCCCTCGCTCCCACGAGAGGCCCCTCATCCGTGCGCCGCCAGGGACTCGAACCCCGGACCCGCTGATTAAGAGTCAGCTGCTCTAACCAACTGAGCTAGCGGCGCATGACTCTCGCCTGCCGCCGGAAGTGTGTTCCGCGGCGGGCGACGGAGAAAATACTACCCAATGTCGGGGGGTGCTCCGGACCACCCGCGCCGGATGCCCGGACCACCCGCGCCGGGTGCCCGGACGACCGCCCGCGCCGGGTGGTCCGGGCACCCGCGACCGGTCCTAGATCGCCATGGAGAGCAGCACCGGTGCCGCGTTGCGGTTGAGGGCGTCCGCGGCCTGGCGCAGGCGGTGGGCATGCTCGACCGGGAGGGACAGGGCCAGACAGCCGACGGAGGAGCCGGCCGTGATCGGGACGGCCGCGCAGACCGTGCCGACCGCGTATTCCTGCAGGTCCAGGACTGGCACGGTCGGCGGCTGGGCCTCCAGGCGGGAGAGCAGGAGCCGGTCACTGGTGATGGTGCGCGAGGTGAGGCGGGCCATCTTGTGCCGGGCGAGGTGGTCGCGGCGGCCGGCGTGGTCGAGCTGGGTGAGCAGGCTCTTGCCGATGGCGGTGGCGTGGGCCGAGGAGCGGAAGTCGACCCACTCGTTGACGGCGGGCGCGGCCGGGCTGTCGGCGTACTGGGTGATGCTGATCTCGCCGTCGACGTACCGGCTCATGTAGACGGCGGCGCCGACCGAGTCGCGCAGCCGGTCGAGGGTGCGCTGGAGCTTGTCGCGCAGGGCCTGCTCGCGGTGGTGGGCGGAGCCGAGTCGGGACAAGGTCTCGCCCGTGACGTACGCGCCGTCGGCGATCTGCTCGACGTACCCCTCGCGGCGGAGCATGCGCAGGAGCGCGGTCAGTCGCTCCGGGGCGATGCCGGTGTGGCTGGCTATCTCGGCGTCGGTGACACCGCTGGAACCGCGCGCCACCGTCTCCAGGACGCGCAGGGCTTCCTGGGTTGAGTGGTACGGGGTGGTCGGCTCGTGCTTCAGCGCCACGGTGGTCTCCCCCTGCGCTTGCTGTTGGGCCGTGATCCGGTCAGTGAACCTCTTCCAGGTTAACCGGCAATCGGCTTGCGGGGAGCGGGGGTTGACAAGATTCCCGGGGCCCCGGGCTGGGGCAATGACACTCTGGCATATGTCAGAGGCACGCCCCAGTCGGGCGCCGGCCGAGGGGTCGGGCGTTCCGCCTGTTCACCGACCGTAGTCAGAGCACTGCGCTGAGGAACTCCCTCGTCCGGTCCAGCTCCGGGTCGCTGAAGATCTTCTCCGGCGGGCCCGACTCGATGATCCGGCCCAAGTCGAACATCAGGACCTGGTCGGAGATGTCCCGGGCGAAGTTCATCTCGTGGGTCACACAGAGCATCGTGATGTCGGTGGAGCGGGCGATGTCCCTGAGGACGTCGAGGACTCCCGCGACCAGCTCGGGGTCGAGCGCGGAGGTCACCTCGTCCAGGAGCAGCACCTGCGGGCGCATCGCAAGGGCCCGCGCGATCGCCACCCGCTGCTGCTGACCGCCGGACAGCTGGGCCGGGTGCGCGTCGCACTTGTCGGCCAGGCCCACCAGGTCCAGCAGGCCCTTGGCCCGCTCCACCGCCTCGTCCTTCGACATGCCGAGGACGGTGACCGGCGCCTCGGTGATGTTCCGCAGCACCGTCATGTTCGGGAACAGGTTGAACTGCTGGAAGACCATCCCGATCTTCTTGCGGACCTCGCGGACCTGCTTGTCGGATGCCGGGAACAACTGCTGTCCGTCGACCGTGATCGTGCCCTCGTCGGGCTTGAGCAGGGTCATCAGCAGCCGCAGGATCGTGGTCTTGCCGGATCCCGACGGCCCGATCAGGGTGACGTGCTTGCCGGCGTCGACCGAGAAGTCCAGGTGGTCCAGGACCGTGTTGCTCCCGAACCGCTTGGTGACCTGATCCAGCCGGATCAGCTCGCCGGCGCTCGCGGAGGCGTCCTTCTCGGGGTTGGGGATCGTGTCAGTGGACAAGGCGTCGCTCCAGGGCTCGCAGGGCAAGGGAGGCCAGGTAGGAAATGACGATGAAGGCCACGCCGATCACCGTCAGCGGCTCGGTGAACTGGAAGTGCTCACGGGCGAAGAGCTGCGCCTCGCCCAGCATCTCCAGCACGGTGATCGCCATCAGAATCGGAGTGTCCTTCAGCATGGCGATGACGTAGTTGCCCAGTGCCGGGACGACGCGGCGGATCGCCTGCGGAAGGATCACCGCGGACCAGGTCCGGCGCAAGGGCAGGTTAAGCGCTGTGGCGGCCTCCCACTGGCCCACCGGCACGGCCTCGATTCCGGCCCGGTACACCTGCATCGTGTAGGTCGAGTAGTGCAGGCCGATGCCGACCACGCCGGTGGTAAGGGCGGAGAAGGTCAGGCCCCACTCGGGCATCACGTAGAACAGGAAGAAGAGCTGCACCAGCAGCGGGGTGTTCCGGATGAACTCGGTGATCACGCCGACGGGCCAGGTGACCCAGCGCGAGGGCGCCCGCATGAGAAGTGCCCACACCAGGCCCAGCACGAAGGAGATCACCGAGCCGATGACCAGGATCTGCAGGGTGACCAGCAGTCCGTCCCAGAAGTGCGGCATGAAGTCGGCCACCGCGCTCCAGTCCCACTTCACGAGACACCTCCCACACCGGTGGCCTCCGGCTGCCGCGTGGCTGCGACGCCGGCTCGAGGCTCCTTCCCCACCCCTGCCTTCAGCTTCTTCTCCAGGCCCCGCATGAGCCGGGTGAGCAGGAAGGCGATGACGAAGTAGATCAACAGGACGTACGTGTAGATCTCCGCGCTCTCCTGGAGCGCGAGGCGCACCAGGTTGCCGCTGAACGCCAGGTCACCCATGCCCATGAGGGACACCAGCGCGGTGCCCTTCAGCAGTTCGATCAGTAGGTTCGAGAACGGTGGGATCATCTCCGGCACCGCCTGCGGCAGAAGGATCAGCCGCATCCGCTGCCAGGGGGTGAAGCTGAGGGCGATGCCGCCCTCCCGCTGAGCCGGATCGACGGCGGCGATCGCGCCGCGCACGATCTCCGAGCCGTACGCCCCGTAGGTGAGCCCGAGCGCGAGCGTTGCCGCCCACATGGGCACGAGCTGCCAGCCGAAGCTCAGCGGCAGCACGAAGTAGATCCAGAAGATCATGATCAGCGCGGAGGTCCCGCGGAACACCGTGGTGTAAAAGCTCGCGAGGAACCTGACCGTCCGCGACTGGTGGGTGCGGGCTATGCCGACGACGAACGCGACCGCAGCGCCCAGCAGGGCGCTGAAGACGAGCAGTTGGACGGTCGTCCAGATGCCTCTGACGACGAGTTCCCAGAGTCCGGATGTCATCCGCCGCAGAGCTCCTTCGCGGTCATGTCCGTCATCTCGTTCTCGGTGAAGCCGAAGGGCTTGAGAATCCGGAGCAGTTCGCCGCTGTCCTTGAGCTTGTGCAGCTCCCGGTTGAAGGCGTCCCGCAGGCTGCTCTCGCTCGGCCGGAACGCGAAGGCGCCGCCGTCGACATGCGGTTCACCCTTGACGATCGGCTTGAACGGCTCGGTCGCCTCGGCCTTGGTGGACCTCTTCACCACTTCCCGGGTGGTTAGCGCCGTACCGGCGAAGACGTCGGCGCGCCCGGTCTCGACCGCGTTGAGACCGGCCACCTGGTCCGGCACGATGAGGATGTCGTCCTGCCGGTAGCCCGCTTCGACGGCGTAGCCGATCTCGGCATAGCCGGTGCCGGTCGCGAACTTCGCCTTCTTCTCGACGACGTCCTTGTAGTCGCGCAGGCCCATGGGGTTGCCCTTGCGCACGATGAACGAGTCGAGCATCTGGTAGTCGGGGTCGGAGAAGATGACTTGTTCGCAGCGCTCGGGGTTGATGTACATCCCGGCGGCCACGATGTCGAACTGCTGTGAGTTGAGGCCGGGGATGAGGGAGCCGAACTCGGTGGGGACGGGCTGCACCCGGTCCACTCCGAGCCGCTTGAAGATGACCTTTGCCAGCTCCGGCGCCTCGCCGGTCAGCTCGCCGTTCTTGTCGATGTACCCGAACGGGATCTCCCCGGCGATGCCGAGCCGCGCCACGCCCTGGGCGCGGAGCCGCTCCAAGAGCTCACCGCCCTCCGTTCCGGAGGCGGTGGCCACGCGTGAGCATCCGGACGCACCCAGCGCGCCGAGCGCCGCGACCCCCGCGAGCAGCGACCGGCGGGTGGGCCCTGATGTTCGATCACGCCTGACTATGGGTGGAATTCTGTCTGGTGGTGAGGCCATGGGCGCGCGGCTACCCGACCGCATCCGAGTTATGCCGGTCTTTTCAAGCCCCGCACTTACCCCGTGCGCCCTTGACCGAAGCGGCGGCGGGCACTCCCATGGAGGGCATGGCTGATCGCTACATCGAAGTCTCGCTGGTCAAGCGCGACGTGACCTGCACGGCCAGGCTGCTGGACGACCGCGCGCCGATCACCTGCGCGGCCGTCTGGGATTCCCTTCCGCTGGCCGGTGACGTCTACCACGCGAAGTACGCACGCAACGAGATCTACGCCCTTTTCCCGCCTTTCGCCCAAGCCGAGCCACCCCTGGAAAACCCGACCATCACTCCGATTCCCGGCGACCTGTGCTATTTCACCTTCGCGGGAGCGGAGTTGGGCACCAAGGCGTACGGCTACGACCGCGAGGTCCGCGCCGGGACCACGCTCGTCGACCTGGCCCTGTTCTACGAACGCAACAACCTGCTGCTGAACGGCGACGTCGGCTGGGTCCCCGGCATCGTCTGGGGCCAGGTCGTCGACGGCCTGGAGACCATGGCCGAGGCGTGCAACG
The DNA here is from genome assembly GCF_002891435.1 of Streptomyces cahuitamycinicus. Lineage (GTDB taxonomy): Bacteria > Actinomycetota > Actinomycetes > Streptomycetales > Streptomycetaceae > Streptomyces > Streptomyces cahuitamycinicus. The sequence goes on along the minus strand of NZ_POUC01000419.1, from coordinate 644 downwards.
ACCTGTGGAGGTCGGGAGCGGCGGGGGAGTCGCTCAGCTTCCGGAGGGCGTAGGCCGGCCGGCGGAGCCCGCCCCCGCCTCGTACAGCGCGTGGGCCGCCCGCAGCACCAGATCGTCCCGGTGCCGGGCGGCCACGAGCTGCAGACCGATCGGCAGGCCGTCCGCGTCGGCGCCGACCGGCACGCTCGCCGCGGGCTGCTGCGTCATGTTGAACGGGTAGGTGAACGGGGTCCAGCCCGTCCAGCGCCGGTGGCCGGATCCTTTCGGTACCTCGGCGCCCGCCTCGAACGCCGTGAGCGGCAGGGTCGGCGTGACGAGCAGGTCGTAGGCGTCGTGGAAGCGGCCCATCCGGCGGCCCAGGTCCATCCGGACGTCCACCGCGGCCAGATAGTCCAGCGCCGAGTAGCGGGCGCCTTGTGTGCAGATCTCGCGCAGGCCGGGGTCCAGCTGCTCCCGCTGCCTCGGACCGAGATGCTGGGTCACCCGGGCCGCCCCGCTGAACCACAGGGTGTGGAAGGCCTCCACCGGGTCCGTCAGGTCCGGGTCGGTCTCCGTGACGTACGCGCCGAGCTCCGCCAGCCGCTCCACCGCCCGCCGCACCGCCCTCGCGACCGCCGGCCGCACCGCCACCTGCCCGCCCAGCG
>NZ_POUC01000418.1 GCF_002891435.1 Streptomyces cahuitamycinicus | reverse complement strand
GCCGTGCCCCTTGGCGCTCCCCGCACACCACCGCCCGGCCGGAAAACGCTTGGACTCCGCGGCCGGTATCGCGGGACACTTCCGGACTCGACCCGAAACCTCACGCATCCGTTGCGGTGACGGCCCCTGCGCGCACGCCGCGGCGCGGCGGGCGACCGCGAAACGACACAGGCATCGGAATCAACTACGTGGCGCCGCTGATCGTCGCCAAACTCGTCGGCGACATCGCCGGGAACGAGGACGTCACCACCGGCTCGACGCTGCCGTACGTACTGGCCTTCGCCGGCGTCCTGCTGACCGCGGAGGCGCTGTGGCGCGCAGCCGTGCACTGCCTCAACCGTCTCGACGCCCTGGGCATCGAGCACCTCTACGTGGTCGGCATGGACGAACTGTTCGCCAAGGACGCCGCGTTCTTCCACGACAACTTCGCCGGCTCGCTGACCAAGCGGGTCCTCAGCTTCGCCTCCCGGTTCGAGCAGTTCGTCGACACACTGACGTTCCAGATCGTGGGGAGCTTCGTGCCACTGGCGTTCGGCGCGGTGGTGCTGTGGCGCTACGAACCACTGCTCGTCGTCGGCCTCCTGGCGATGATCGCCCTGACGGCGGTGCTGGTCGTGCCGCTCATCCGGCGCCGGCAGGCGCTCGTCGACCGGCGTGAGGAGGCGATCGCCCGGGTGTCGGGCCACGTCGCCGACAGCCTGATGAACATGGACACCGTGCGGGCGTTCGCCGCGGAGGAGCGCGAGGCCGCCGAACACCGGTCCCGGGTGGCGATGTCCCGCCGGCTCACCATGCGGTCGTGGGACTACGGCAACCTGCGCATCGACACGCTGGTCGCGCCGATGTCCGTGCTCACCAACGCGATGGGCCTGCTGCTCGCCGTGACGCTGGGCGGCGGCGCGCACGGCGTGGAGGCCGTCGTGGTGGCCTTCGCCTACTACAACAACGCGACCCGGATCATGTTCGAGTTCAACCAGATATACCGCCGGCTGGAGAGCTCGATGACGGAGGCCGCTCAGTTCACCGAACTGCTCCTGACGCCGCCGACGGTGCTCGACCCGCCGGCACCGGAGCCGCTGCGGACCCGGGCGGCCGACGTCCGCTTCGAGAAGGTGACCTTCGCGCACCGGGGCGGCCGGCCGCTCTTCGAGGGGCTCGACCTGGCCGTGCCGAGCGGGGCGAAGGTCGGTCTCGTGGGCCGGTCCGGCGGCGGCAAGACGTCGCTCACCCGGCTGCTGCTGCGGATGACCGACATCGACGGCGGCCGCATCCTGGTCGGCGGCCAGGACATCAGCCGGGTGCGCCAGGCCGACCTGCGCGGCCGGATCGCCTACGTGCCCCAGGACCCGGCGATGTTCCACCGCACCCTGCGGGACAACATGGCCTTCGCCCGGCCGGACGCCACCGAAGCCGAGATCCGCAGGGCGGCCGAGGCGGCCCATGTCACCGAGTTCGCCGACGCGTTGCCGGACGGCTTCGACACCATGGTCGGCGAGCGGGGCGTCAAGCTGTCCGGCGGTCAGCGCCAGCGTGTCGCCCTCGCCCGGGCGATCCTGCGGGACGCGCCGATCCTGCTGCTCGACGAGGCGACCAGCGCCCTGGACTCGGAGAGCGAACTGCTGGTCCAGGAGGCGCTGTGGCGGCTCATGGACGGGCGGACCGCGCTGGTGGTGGCGCACCGGCTGAGCACGGTCGCCGGAATGGACCAGCTCGTCGTCCTCGACCGCGGCCGGATCGTCGAGCAGGGCACCCACCAGGAGCTGCTCGCGAACGGGGGGGCCTACGCGAAGCTCTGGCAGCACCAGTCGGGCGGCTTCCTGGACGACACCCCCGGCCGTGCCGAGGTGGTGTAGCGCGGCTCGCCGGCCTCCGCTCGAGGGCCCGCGCCCGGGTCGCCAAGGCCTCCGGCAGGAGGTCCACCGCGACCCGTTCGCGGGTCCGCCCGGGGAGATCGCCGCCACCCGGGGCCTTTGAGACCTTCGTCGACGGCCGGCGGGTCCACGCCGTCTCCTGAGCCGTGTTCCAATGCTCTCCGGGTTTCCGTGCGCGGAGGGGGATGAGGCACGGTGGGGTCGTCGGGGCACACGGTCATGCGGTCCGTGATGTGGGTGCTGCTCGCGGTCGTCGCGCTCGGTGTCGGGGTGGCGTCCGCCCTCCAGATCCGCGGGGCGCTGGAGCGGGAGCGGGAGTACCGCGGAGCGCCGGCCTGCGCCGCCGTTCCCGTCGAGGCGTCCGGGTGCCTGTGGGAGCAGGAGTTCACCGTACGGCGCGCCGCCATGAACCGCGGTGAGCGGAGCGAGTCCCCGGAGGCGGAGCTGGTCCTGCCGTCGGGCAAGCCGTGGGAGGTGACGTTCCTGCGCACCGAGCCCGTGATGTCGGAGATGCAGCCGGACGACAGGGTCGTCGGGGTGATCTGGCACGGTCGGGTCGTCGAGGTACGGGACGCCGAAGGGCGGCGACAGCAGACGTCGGACGGGCCGGTGGGATGGCCCGAGGACCGTCTGGGCGGTGCGCTGGCCTGCACCTCGTTCGGCCTGGCGGCCCTCGTGGGCGGGCTGTGGCCCCTCTTCGCGCGGGGCGAGCGGCGGCACGCGACGGCGGCGAAGACGGTGCGGTGGCACGGTGTCGCCCTGGGCGGCACGGCGGTCCTGACGCTGTGGGCGCAGGCGGCCAACGACTGGCCGCTGTGGTCCCTTCCGGCTATCTGGGGGCCGCTCGCACTGCTGATCCTGATGTCCATGACGGCCTTCGCCCTCGGCGCGCTGCGCGGCGACCTGGACGACGACGCATCCGCCCCGCAGGAGCCCCGGCCGCAGCCCTCCTGAACGGGTGACGCTCAGGTCTGCCGGGCGTGCACCGGGCTGTGGGCGACGTCGTCGGGGCAGGCGCGGTGCGGCTCGCCGGTCCGCCGGTCGCGCCGCCAGTCGTACGCGGCGAGTGCCAGGGACGCGGCCATGCCGACGAGCCCGGCGGCCATCGCCAGGAAGAGGGCACCGCGGTAGTCGTCGCTCCTGCCGCCGAGCACCAGGTAGTAGAGGCCGGGCAGGGCGGCGGTGCCCACCGCGGCGCCGAGCCGCTGCCCGGTCTGCAGGGCGCCGCCCGCCGCTCCCGCCATGTGTACGGGCACCTCGCGCAGCGTCATGGTGATGTTCGGGGAGATCACGCACCCGCCGCCCACGCCGCCGAGGAACATGACCGGGGCGGCGATCCAGGGCGCGATGTCGAGGGGCGCGAAGCGCAGCAGCAGCGCGGTGCCGCCCAGGCCGAGGATCACGCCCGTGAGCCCGCCCACGGTGAGCAGCCGGCCGAGCCGGTCCACCAGCCGCCCGGAGACGGCGGCCGCGAAGGCCGAGCCGAGGGCGAAGGGCGTCACGGCGAGGCCGGACTCGAGCGGGGAGAAGCCGAGGCCGTGCTGGTAGAAGAGGGCGAAGACCAGCCAGACGCCGCTGAAGCCGATGAAGTAGAGCGTGCCGACGCCGGCGCCGACGGCGTAGCCGCGCACGGTGGTGAACAGGCGCGGGTCGAGCAGCGGCTGGGTACCGCGGTGCAGCAGGCGGCGCTGCCAGCGGGTGAAGACGAAGAGGAGCCCGGCCCCGGCCGGGAACATCCACCACAGCCGGGCGAGGCCGCCGGTCTCCGCCTGCACCAGCGGATACATGAGCGCGAGGACACCGAGGCCGAGGAGGACGACGCCGGGCACGTCGACGTGTTCCCCGCCGGAGCGCCGGGTGCGGGGCAGCAGGCGGCGTCCGAGGAGGACCGCGAGGATGCCGATGGGGACGTTGACGTAGAAGATCCACCGCCAGCCCTGCGCGCCGTCGGCCAGTGCGAGGATCAGGCCGCCGGTGAGGGGGCCGACGCCGGAGGAGATGCCGACTGTGGCGCCGAAGAAGCCGAAGGCGCGACCGCGCTCGACACCTCGGAACATCTGCTGGATGAGCGCGGAGTTCTGCGGGGCCATGAAGCCGGCCGCCAGGCCCTGGGCGAGCCTGGCCACCACCAGCAGCGTGATGTTCGGGGCCGCTCCGCAGGCCGCGCTGAACAGCACGAAGCCGCTGAGGGCGATCAGGAAGATGCGGCGCCGGTCCAGGGCGTCGCCGAGGCGGCCGGCGGTGACGAGGGCGAGGCCGAAGGAGAGGGCATAGCCGGACACCACCCACTGCACCTCGGCCGCCGAGGCGTGCAGCTCCTGCTGGATGGTGGGCAGGGCGACCGCCACGATCGACACGTCCAGCAGGCTCATGAAGCCGGCCACCAGCGTGACCCACAGGGCCCGCCACCGCTTCGGGTCCGGCTCGTACCCGTCCTGCTGCCCGCCCTGGTTGCGGCCGCCCGCCGCCGACGCTGTCACTTGGGCTCCTCTCACCAGGCAGCACCCGGCGCATCAGGTTCCCCCGCCGGGGCACGGGCACACACCCCGTCCCGTAGATCCTCCCGGACGCGGGAGCGACCCGCCCCTCACCCTGAGCACCCGCCCATCACGTTGCGTGACCGAACGGACGCTGCGCGAAGGGGTTCGTTTGAGCGCGCGAGATCTGTGCAGGCGTTGGGCTTGGAGTGGCGACCGGCGAAAGGAACGACGTGATGGCTGCGCCCGACAACGACGAGTCGGTGGATCCCGCGGCTGTGAGACGACACCGGGTGCTGTTCCGGGCGATCGAGAAGCGCCGTCACCCGAAGCTGCGGCGCAGCGACATCACGGTGACCGACGACGCGGCGGTCAAGCGCGCCACCAAGGCCGCCGCCCTCGGCAACGCCATGGAGTGGTACGACTTCGGCATCTACAGCTATCTGGCGTCGACCATCGGGAGGGTCTTCTTCCCCTCCGGCAACGACACCGCCCAGCTGCTCGGGTCCTTCGCGACGTTCGCCGTGGCCTTCCTGGTGCGCCCCCTGGGCGGCATGGTCTTCGGGCCGCTCGGGGACAAGGTCGGGCGCAAGCGCATCCTCTCCCTCACCATGATCATGATGGCGGTGGGGACCTTCGCCATCGGTCTGGTCCCCTCGCACGCGGCGATCGGCCTGTGGGCCCCGGCCCTGCTGATCTTCTTCCGGCTGGTGCAGGGCTTCTCGACCGGCGGGGAGTACGGGGGCGCCTCCACGTTCATCGCCGAGTACGCGCCCGACAAGCGGCGCGGATTCTTCGGCAGCTTCCTGGAGCTCGGCACGCTCGCCGGCTACGTCGGGGCCTCCGGCCTCGTCGTCCTCCTGCAGACCCTCCTCAGCGACGACCAGATGCTGTCGTGGGGCTGGCGCGTGCCGTTCCTGGTCGCGGCCCCGCTCGGCTTCATCGGGCTCTACCTGCGGCTCAAGCTGGACGAGACGCCCGCCTTCCAGAAGCTGGAGGGCGGCCAGGCGAAGGCGAGCGAGGCCGCCGACGCCGTGGAGACCTCGGCCGCCGCCGACCTCGGCAAGATCTTCACCCGGTACTGGCGGCCGCTGCTGCTGTGCCTGGCGCTGGTCGCGGCGTACAACATCACCGACTACATGCTGCTGTCGTACATGCCGACGTATCTGTCCGACGAGCTGGGCTACGGGACCAGTCACGGCCTGCTGATCCTGGTCGTGGTGATGGTGCTGCAGATGTGCCTCATCAACCAGGTCGGGCGGCTCTCGGACCGCTTCGGGCGCAAGCCGCTGCTGATGACGGGGATGCTCGGGTTCCTGTTCCTCTCCCTGCCGGCGTTCTGGCTCATCAGGCAGGGCAGCGTCGTCTTCATCTCCCTGGGCCTGCTGCTGATGGGGCTCTCCCTGCTGCCGATGCTCGGCACGATGTCGGCGGCGCTCCCGGCGATATTCCCCACGCAGGTGCGCTACGGCTCGCTCTCGGTGGCCTACAACCTGGCCACCTCGATCTTCGGCGGTACGACGCCGCTGGTGATCACCGCTCTGATCAGTGCCTTCGACTCGACCCTCATGCCGGCGTACTACGCCACCGGCGCCGCGGTCATCGGCGTGATCGCCGTACTGTGCATGCGCGAGACCGCCAACAAGCCGCTGGCGGGTTCCCCGCCGTCCGTGGCGACGGAGGCGGAGGCGGAGGATCTGGTCCGGGCTCAGTCACCGCAGCCCAAGTTCTGACCGGCCTGCCGGGCCCCGTCCGCGACCGTGCGGACGGGGCTTCGCGATTAGACGCGGGCAGGCCGGGAACGCGGTGCGCGCTACGACCCCGAGGTGAGGCCGGTAAGGCGATGACCGAGTACGAACGTTCCCGCACGATGCCCGCACAGCCCGAGCACGTCTTCGACGAGGCCGCGAACGTCGGCCGGCTGGACAGCTGGCTCCCGGAGGCCCTGCACGTGGAGGCCGGGCAGTTGCCGGCCGTCACCGTGCACGAGGACCGCACCGACGAGGACACCTCCGCCCTGTTCCGTGCCCGGCCCGACCAGATGCGGCTCGAATGGGGCACCCGTGACCAGGGCGAGTACGCGGGCTGGCTCCAGGTCGCCGGGCTCGACGGCGGAGCCAGCGAGGTGACCGTGCACCTGTCGTTCTTCGACGACGGCCACGACCCGGGCGAGCAGGCCGTCACCGACGCCCTGGACACCAGCCTGCGGCGGCTCGAGGAACAGGTGCGGCTGCACGTCGACCACGCGGCCGGCTGAGCCACCGTGGCGCGTAGTAGGCAGTACGCCGTCGCGGCGTCCGGACAGTGGACCGACGAGGAGGAGGGGCGGCGTCGGCTGCCCTCCGGGGAGGTGCACGCCTGGGAGCCGGGCCGCAACGAGACGGTCTGCGGCCTGTCCCTCAGCCGCTCCCGGCTGGTCCGCTTCCCGCACGTCGGCTGGCCGGACACCTTCCCCGAATCCGGCGGCGCCGCGGACCGGGTGCGGCGCCAGTGCCCGCGCTGCGCCTCGGTCGCGGGCCGCCGCGGCCACGACGCCCGCCCACGGTGGCACCGCACCGACCCCCGCCCGTGAGCGCGCCGGGCCC
>NZ_POUC01000417.1 GCF_002891435.1 Streptomyces cahuitamycinicus | reverse complement strand
CCCGCTCCCGCCGCCAACCCCGACGCCGAGATGACCCAGGTGGTCCGCCCGTCATGAACAAGCCACTGCGCCGGATCGCGATCTTCTGCGGCCTACTCGTTCTGGCACTGCTGATCCGCGACAACTGGATCCAGTACGTCAAGGCCGACGAACTCAGGACCGACAAGAACAACCGCCGCGTCACCATCGAGCGCTACGCCTCACCCCGCGGCAACATCATCGTCGACGGGGAGCCGATCACCGGTTCCGCCGAGTCGTCCGACAGCGACTTCAAGTTCAAGCGCACCTACAAGAACGGCGCCATGTGGGCGCCGGTCACCGGCTACGCCTCGCAGGCATTCGGCGCCACGCAGCTGGAGAACATCGAGGACGGCATCCTCACCGGCAACGACGACCGGCTGTTCTTCCGCAACACCCTCGACATGCTCACAGGCGAGAAGCAGCAGGGCGGCAACGTCGTCACGACGCTGAACGGCGCCGCCCAGAAGGCCGCCTACAACGGCCTGAAGAAGCAGGGCGGCAAGGGTTCCGTCGTCGCCCTGGAACCCTCCACGGGCAAGATCCTGGCGCTCGCCTCCTTCCCGTCGTACGACCCGTCGTCCTTCGCCGGGAACTCCACGACGACGGACACCAAGGCCTGGCAGAAGCTGCAGAAGAAGAACAACCCGGACGACCCGATGCTCAACCGGGCGCTGCGCGAGACCTACCCGCCCGGCTCCACCTTCAAGGTCGTCACCGCTGCCGCCGCCCTCGAGGACGGGATCTACACGGACCCGGACGCCAAGACCGACTCGCCCGACCCGTGGATCATGAAGGGCACCACCACCAAGCTGCCCAACGAGGGCAACATCCCCTGCAAGAACGCGACACTGCGGGTGGCCCTCCAGTACTCCTGCAACACCGTCTTCGGCAAGATCGGCTCCGACCTCGGCAACGACAAGATGCTGGACATGGCCAAGAAGTTCGGCTTCGACGAGGAGCAGTTCACGCCGGTCCGCGCCAACGCCTCGGTCTTCTCCGACAACATGAACCCGTCTCAGACCGCGCTGTCGTCCATCGGCCAGTTCAACACCGCCGCCACGCCGCTGCAGATGGCGATGGTCGCCTCCGCCGTCGCCAACGACGGCAAGCTCATGAAGCCGTACATGGTCGACGAGCTCCAGTCGCCCGGCCTCGACCCGATCGAGAAGACCGACCCCGAAGAACTGAGCCAGCCGCTGTCGGCGGAGAACGCCCAGAAGCTCCAGTCCATGATGGAGACGGTCGTCGACAAGGGCACCGGCTCGAACGCCAAGATCGACGGGGTCAAGGTCGGCGGCAAGACCGGTACCGCCCAGCACGGCGTCGACAACAGCGAGAACCCCTACGCGTGGTTCATCTCCTACGCCAAGGGCGAGGACGGCAGCGCGCCGGTCGCCGTGGCGGTCGTCATCGAGGACGACAACGCCGTCCGTGACGACATCTCCGGCGGCGGCCTCGCGGCCCCGATCGCGAGGAACGTGATGGAGGCGGTCATCGACAGCAAGAAGTGACCCCGCTCACGCCTGCTTCACATCGGTGCACGTTGCGATACCGGTCCTGTATCGGCTGACGGGCTTGGCCAGGTCACACAATGCGAGCCGGGTACGGTAGGCCCGGACGGCAGCCTCCGACCGTACAAGCATGCCGGTCGGGACCGACGGAGAGGGCTGGTAGGTAGCTATGGAAGAGCCGCGTCGCCTCGGCGGCCGGTACGAACTGGGCCAGGTGCTCGGGCGTGGTGGCATGGCGGAGGTCTACCTCGCGCATGACACCCGCCTCGGCCGCACCGTGGCGGTGAAGACGCTGCGCGCGGATCTCGCGCGTGACCCTTCCTTCCAGGCCCGGTTCCGCCGGGAGGCCCAGTCGGCCGCCTCGCTCAACCATCCCGCGATCGTCGCGGTCTACGACACGGGCGAGGACTACATCGACAACGTGTCGATCCCGTACATCGTCATGGAGTACGTGGACGGCTCGACCCTGCGTGAACTGCTCCACTCCGGCCGCAAGCTCCTGCCGGAGCGGTCCATGGAGATGACCATCGGCATCCTCCAGGCCCTGGAGTACTCCCACCGCGCCGGCATCGTCCACCGCGACATCAAGCCGGCGAACGTCATGCTGACGCGCAACGGCCAGGTCAAGGTCATGGACTTCGGCATCGCCCGCGCCATGGGCGACTCCGGCATGACGATGACGCAGACCTCCGCGGTCATCGGCACCGCCCAGTACCTCTCCCCGGAGCAGGCCAAGGGCGAACAGGTCGACGCCCGGTCCGACCTGTACTCCACCGGCTGCCTGCTCTACGAGCTCCTGACCGTCCGTCCGCCGTTCGTCGGCGACTCCCCGGTGGCCGTGGCCTACCAGCACGTCCGCGAGGAACCGCAGTCGCCGAGCGTCTTCGACCCCGAGATCACGCCCGAGATGGACGCGATCGTGCTGAAGGCGCTCGTCAAGGACCCCGACTACCGCTACCAGTCGGCCGACGAGATGCGCGCCGACATCGAGGCCTGCCTCGACGGCCAGCCCGTCGCCGCCACGGCCGCGATGGGCGCGGTCGGTTACGGCGGCTACCCCGACGACCAGCCGACGACCGCCCTGCGCGCCGACTCCGGCGCGGGCGCCACGTCCATGCTGCCCCCCATGAACCCGGACGACGGCGGCTACGGCTACGACGACCGCCCCGACCGGCGCCGCGGCCAGCAGCGCAAGTCCAACACCTCCACGATCCTGCTGGTGGTGGCGGGCATCCTCGTCCTGGTCGGAGCGATCCTGATCGGCCGGTGGGCGTTCAGCGGCGACGGCGGCGTGGGCAACGACGCGGTCGAAGCACCCAACTTCATCGGGGAGACGAAGAAGGGCGCCCAGCAGCTGGCCACCAATTCCGACCTCGAACTGAGCTTCACCGACAAGCCCTGCGAGAACCAGGCCAAGGGCAAGATCTGCTCCCAGAACCCTGCGCCCAAGGCGGAGGTCAACAAGGGCGACACCATCTCCCTGGTCGTGTCGACGGGGGCGCCGAAGGAGACGGTGCCGGACGTCACGGGCCTGACCTACGACAAGGCCGCGGCCCAACTCGACAGCAAGGGCTTCAAGGTCGAGCAGAAGACCGAGGAGTCCGACCGCAAACCCGGCGTGGTCATCGACCAGAACCCGAAGGGCGACACGGAGCAGGAGAAGGGCTCCACGATCACCCTGACCGTCGCCAAGGAGGCGGAGAAGTCCACCGTCCCGGACGTGCTCGGCCAGAGCTGTGACGCCGCCAAGCAGCAGATGCAGGGCAACAACCTGGTCGGCAACTGCACCGAGGTGGAGACCGACGACGACAACCAGGTCGGCAAGGTCATCCAGACCACGCCACAGGCCGGCACGTCCGTCGAGCCGAACTCGTCGGTCAACATCCAGATCGGCAAGAAGAAGCAGCAGCAGAAGGTCAGGGTCCCGCAGGTCGTCGGCCAGACGGTCGGCCAGGCCAAGCAGATCCTCGCGCAGCAGGGCTTCACCAACATCCAGTTCGCGGGCGGCAGCGACCAGAGCGACAACGCTTTCGTCGCCGGCCAGAACCCGGGTCCCAACCAGGAGGTCGACGACCCGGCAGCGACGACGATCACCCTGCAGACGGTCGGCGCCGGAGGCGGCAACAACAACGGCGGCAACGGCAACGGCGGCATCTTCGGCGGCCTCAACGGCAGCAACGAGGACGACTGACCCCGCCCCCACCACACCGTCGCACCACAGAGTCCCCGGCCCACAAAGGCCGGGGACTCTGTCTTCACGCCCGACGACATTCCCGCAAGAGCGTGCGTCCATCGATCGTGTCTTCATATGTCCTGACTCGTTCACCGGGTGGGGTGGGGCATCGGAACCCCGCCCCAGCCATACGAGCCGAAGGGCAGAACGTGATCAACGAAACGGTCTTGCTGGAATCACAGACCCTGCGCGGCAGCGTGCTAGACCGCACGGACGTACTCGACAGGGTCAAGGCACTGTCGCTGCTGCCGGACGGGATGCATGTGACGACCGCGATGGTGGCGTCGTACTTCTCCGTGACGGTGGAAGTCATCCGTGCCCTCGTGCACGACCATCGTGCGGAACTCGAAGCGAGCGGATACCGAGTCCTGACCGGGACGGAACTGAGTTACTTCAAGCAACTCAGTGGAATCCAGTCACGAACCCGATCCCTCGCCCTCTTCCCCCGACGCGCCGTCCTCAACATCGCCATGCTGCTGCGGGACAGCGAAGTCGCACGTCAGGTGCGTGTGTACCTCCTCGACATGGAGTACCTGGCCCGCACACAGCCTGTGGAAAACCCTGCCCCGACCGACGCCGCCTCCCTCGACGCCCGCATCGACCAGCGCATCACCCACATCCTGGGGAGGACCGTCGTCCCCCTGTTCAACGCCCTGATCGAAACCTCGGGCGAGCACCGGCGAGAGCTCACCGCCCTCCGGGCGGGGGTCCAGCGCATCGAGAAGCGACTGAGGCAGCACCACACCCGGCTGCAGCGGCTGGAAGCCCCCCGAGAGGACCGCCCCCTCGCCGGAGTCATGGCCGCCATGGACGCCATGAACGGGCGCGAGTTCGAAGAACACGTCGCCGAGCTGCTGCGCCGCGACGGCTGCACCAACGTCGTCGTGCAGGGCGGCGGAAGGGACCGGGGCATCGACATCACCGCGCTCACCGCCGACGGGCGGCGCGTCGTCGTCCAGTGCAGGAGGTTCGCGCCTCACCTCTCCATCACCAGCCCCGAAGTCCAGAAGTTCCTCGGAGCGGCCAAGGTCCTGCACGACTCCGAGGTGGCCCTGTTCGTGGCGACATGCCCCTTCACCCGCGACGCCCTCAACATCGCGGCCGAGAGCGGCATCACCGCCGTACAGCGGGGGCTGGTGGAGGAATGGAGCGCCGGGGCGGCGTTGAGCGTCCTGGAGTGACGACCCGACCCGCCACAAAGGCCCGAAGCCGCAAGAGAAAGTTGCGGCTTCGGGCCTCTGTCATGTTAGCGGCCCACCTTCCACCAAGTAGGCCGTCAGCGCAGTTCCTTCGGTGGCGTCCGCTCGCCGTCCACCGTCTCCACCCGCTCCAGTTCCCCCCACACCACGTACCGGTACGTGCTCGTGTACAACGGCGTGCAGGTCGTCAGCGTGATGTAGTGACCCGGCTTCTTCCTGCCGGACTCCTTCGGAACCCGGGAGAGGACCTCGACGTTGAACTTCGAGGTCTCGGGAAGGATGCCGTAGACCTTGTAGACGAACCACTTGTCCTTCGTCTCGAAGACGATCGGGTCGCCCTTCTTGATCTTGTCGATGTTGTGGAACTTGGCGCCGTGGCCGTCCCGGTGGGCCGCGAGGGAGAAGTTGCCCTTCTTGCCCGACATCGGCAACGTCGCCTTCACGGGGTCGGTGTAGTAGCCGGCCACACCGTCGTTGAGGATCTTGTTCGACGTGCCCTTCTCGATCAGGACCTCGCCCTTGCTCATCGCGGGCACGTGGAGGAAACCGATCCCGTCCTTGGTGTCCAGCGCACCGGGCCCACCCCGGCCGTGAGACCAGTCCTCACGGACCTTGTCGGCCTGCTTGCCGGCCGCACGGTCGGCGACCACGTTCGTCCACCACAGCGAGTAGACGACGAACAAGCCGAGGACCAGGCCCGCGGTGATGAGGAGTTCCCCGAAGAAGCTGACCGCCAGGGCGACCGGGCCAGGCCTGCGACGTGCCGCAGGCGGACGCGACGCCGCGCCGGTGTGCTTCTCGTGATCCGTGTCGGTGGTCGCTGCCACTGGTCATCTGCCCTTAACTGACGAGCGCATCCGGCTTGCCCTTGCTGCGCGGCCGTTCCTCGACCATCTTGCCCCAGACGATCATCCGGTACTTGCTGGTGAACTCCGGCGTGCACGTCGTCAGCGTGATGTAACGGCCGGGCTCGGTGAATCCGGACCCCGTGGGCACGGGATTCAGAACACTCGTGTTGCTCGGCGGCGTCACCGGCAGGATCGACGCCATCTTGTAGACGAAGTACTCGTCCTGCGTCTCCACGACGATCGGATCCCCCGGCGCGAGCTTGTTGATGTACCGGAACGGTTCTCCGTGGGTGTTGCGGTGACCCGCGAGCCCGAAGTTCCCGGTCTTGTCACCGGGCATCGCCGTCTTCAGCGCACCCTCGGAGTAGTGGCCGACCATGCCGCGATCGAGCACACCGTTGCTGTTGGTGCCCTCGGCGATCGGGACCACCACATCCAGCTTCGGGATGTGCAGGATGGCGAAGCCCTGCCCCGGCTCGAAGGCCCCCGGGTTGCGCTTGCCGCTCGCCCAGTCGTTCTGCAGGCTGCTGGCCTCCTTGCCGGCCTGGGCATGCGCCCGGACGTTCGTCCACCACAGCTGGTAGGTGACGAACAACAGCATCAGCACGCCGGCGGTGATGAACACCTCGCCGATCGCCCGGCTCGCGACGACCGCCGCGCCGGGCTTGCGCGCCCGCGCCTGCCGCCGTGCCTCGACCCGCGACAACGGCGCCCGCGAACGGCCACCGGTCCCGGTGTCGGCGTGGGCGTGGGTGGCCGACGGAGTGTCCGACGCGCCGCCATGGCGCCCATGACGGCGCTTGGCGGCCTTTCTGCGGGCCGCGCGGCCCCCCTGGGCGGATCCGTCCCGCCGTGAGGCGGAAGAAGCCGCAGAGCCCGACGTGGAGTCGCCGGCTACCGGCGGCGGATCCGGTATCCGCAGCGCCACCGTCTCCTCGTCGGCGGGCGGCAGATACGTCTCGTCCGGGACGGAGCCGTACGACCCGTACGGCTCATGCGGCTGCGGCTGCGGCGCATTCGACGCGTACGGCTCCGGCTCCGGCTCATGCGCCTGCGCTCCCGGTCCGGACGGATACGGCTGCGGCCGCGGGGACGCTCCGTACCCCCCGCCCCCCGACCAGTCCTCGAA
>NZ_POUC01000416.1 GCF_002891435.1 Streptomyces cahuitamycinicus | reverse complement strand
GGCCCTCGCGGGCGTCACCCTCGACGCGCAGGCCGACGGCGAGCACGGCCTGCGCATCACCACCCGGAAGCCCGACCCCGTCCTGCCCATGCGGCTGGCCGGTCCGAGCCTGGCGATCCTCTCCCCGAAGGCGTACGAGAAGAAGGGCAACCCCACCCCGATCGGCACCGCCACCGGCCCCTTCGAGATCACCGAGGTCAACGGCGGCACCTCCGTCGGCCTCGACCGCTATGACGACTACTGGGACGGCCTCGCACACGCCTCAGGCATCGACGTACGGTTCGTCAAGGACGGCACCGCCCGCGCCAACGCCGTCCGCACCGGCGACGTCGACATCGCCGAGGCGATCCCCGTCGCCCAGGCCGCAACCCTCGACAAGGCCACCCTCAAGGAAGCCGGCACCACCCGGACCACCAGCCTGCAGCTCAACACGGAGACCGGGCCCTTCAAAAACCCGGAGTTGCGCGCCGCCGCCCGCACGGCGATCGCGCCCTCCGCCCTCGTCAAGGGTGTCTTCGAGGGGTACGCCGACCCGGGCGCCGGCCTCTTCGGACCCGCCGTCACCTGGGCCGCGAGCAAGCGCGTGAAGCCGGCCGGCCGCGCGAAGACCGCCCGGCCCGACGGCACGTCGATCACCCTGGCCACCTACGACAACCGGCCCGAGCTGCCCGAAGTCGCCCAGGTCGTGCAACAGCAGCTCCAGAAGGCCGGATTCACGGTGATGCTGGAGGTGCGCGAGTACTCGCGGCTGGAGAGCGACGCGCTCGCCGGGAAGTTCGACGCGTTCATCGGCGCCCGCAACAGCCTCCTGGACACCGGTGATCCCGTCGGTGTCCTCGGCAGCGACTACACCTGTGACGGCGGCTACAACCTGGCCCGGCTGTGCGACGAGAAGACCGACAGGGCCGTCGCGGAGGCCGTCGGGACCGACGGCACCGGAGAGCGGCAGGACGCCGCCATGGCGGCCGAGGCGGCGATCCTCCGCACGGACGCGGTCGTGCCGCTGGCCCACCAGCGGATCATCGCCGGTGTCTCCACCAAGGTGCGGGGCGTGCTGCTCGACCCGTACGAGCGGACCCTGGTCGGAACCGGAACGCGTCGCTGACCGGCGCGTTCAGGGGTCGAAATCGGAACGCGCCGCTGACCGGCCCGTTCGGAGGCCGGAACCGGAGCGCGTCGCTGACCGGCCCGTTCAAGGGCTGGAATCGGACCGCGTCGCTGAACGGCGCGTTCAGGCGGGCAGCTTCGTGTCGATGACGCAGCTGATCTCGACGAGCTGCCCGGGAAATGTCAGTTCGGTGACGCCCAGGGCCGTGCTGACCGGGCGGTGGGCCCCGAAGTACGCCCGGTTGGCCTTCGCCACGACCTCGGCGTTCCGCACCAGGTCCACCACGTACAGCGTCTGGGACACGATCTGGCCGCGCGTCACGCCGTAGTGGGCCAGGACCCTGTCGAGGTTGGTGTAGGTCCGCCCCAGCTGGGCGGTGACGTCGTCCTCGGGGCGGAAGCCGCCCGCCTCGTCGAACGCGAGCTGCCGGAGACATGGATCAGATCGCCGGACCTGATCGCCTGCGCGTAGCCGAAGTGGCTCTCGGCCGGGATGCCGTGGTCGTAGAGGTCGGTGGTGGTCACAGTCGGTGTCCTTCCGTCGAGCACGAAACCCGTGCTCTCTTGCGGTTACTGGGAAACCGTAGGAGAGTGACCGCCGACCTGGAAGAACGCACTTTTCGGTAACGGGGGAACCAGATGGTGACCAAGCAGCTGAGGGACCTGCCCGAGAACGCGGATCTGCGGCGGGCGGACTCCCTGGCGCGGGAGATCTTCTCCGACGTGGCCAACAAATGGGCGCTTCTGATCATCGAGGCTCTCGGTGAACGCACCCTGCGCTTCAGTGAAGTACGGGACGAGGTCGAGGGCGTCAGCCACAAGATGCTGACCCAGAACCTCCGGATGCTGGAGCGCAACGGCCTGGTCGACCGGAAGGTGCACCCCACCGTGCCGCCCAGGGTCGAATACACCCTGACCGAGCCGGGCCGTGCCCTGCGCGCCACGGTCGACGCGATCTGCGGCTGGACCCACCGGTACCTCGGTCACATCGAGGCGGCGCGCGGGCGGTTCGACGAATGACCGCCCTGCCTTGCCCGCCGTCAGCCGGCGACCAGCTCCCGCACCTGACGGGGCGCCACCGGCTCCTCGACGCGCGAGGTCCGGTACAGCCACAGCACGTCACGCCCGAACGACCAGACCAGCAGGCCCAGGGCCAGGGCCGCCACGCCGAAGTTGCCCGCGTACGGCAGCAGATCGGCGCCCGCGACCAGCAGGAGCACGCCCTGGAGGGCGGCGACCGTCTTGCGGGCGGTGCTCGGCGGGAGCGCGGCGGTCAGCCAGGGCCACACCCGCGCGGCGGCGACGAAGACGTACCGCATGCCACCGATCAGCAGCACCCACGGGCCCAGTTGCATCGACACGTACACGCTCAGCACCAGGATCAGGAACGCGTCGACCTCCATGTCGAAGCGCGCGCCCAGCGGGGACGAAGTGCCGGTGCGGCGGGCGACCTTGCCGTCGACGCCGTCGAGGATCAGCGCCACCGCCGTCAGACCGACGAACAGCGACACGGGCGGCGAGCTCTGGAAGGAGTCGGCCACCAGAGCCGTGACCCCGCCGACGAGGGTGGCCCGGCCGAGGGTGACCCGGTTCGCCGCGCCGAACGAGCGCAGCCGGGAGCGGTGCAGGGCCCGTGAGAGAACCGCCCAGGTGGCGATCGCGAACGCGAGGCCGGTCAGCCAGCCCGCAGGCCCCATCCCGATCGCCGTGCCGATCAGGGCCAGCAGCAGAACCTGCACCCCCGCCCCCAGGGCGGTCTCCTGCTGGAGCCTCGCGTCGTACGTGTTGTTCAGGGCCACCGAACACCCTCCGGCCGTGTGACAGAGTCGATCAACGCCGCTACCTTGTGCGCGGCCTGTGCACCCCTCGGTACGCAAGCAGCTTCCCGATCGTTCAGGAGGACTTCGATGAAGCACACCGCACGGGCGTTCTGGATCGACTCGCCTGGGCGAGGCGGCATCCGGGACGTCACCCTGCCGCCGCCCGGCGAGGGCGAGGTGCTGGTCCGCACGCTGTACTCCGGTGTGAGCCGCGGCACCGAGACACTCGTCTTCCGCGGCGGGGTGCCCGTCAGCCAGCACACCGCCATGCGCGCGCCGTTCCAGGAGGGCGACTTCCCGGGCCCGGTGAAGTACGGCTACCTCAACGTCGGCGTGGTGGAGGAAGGACCCCGGGAACTCACCGGCCGCACCGTCTTCTGCCTCTACCCGCACCAGACGCGCTACGTCGTACCGGCCACAGCCGTCACCCCCGTCCCGGACACCGTGCCCGCCGAACGGGCTGTGCTCGCCGGGACCGTGGAGACCGCCGTCAACGCCCTGTGGGACGCCGCGCCCCTGGTCGGCGACCGGATCGCCGTGGTCGGCGGCGGCATGGTCGGCTGCTCGGTGGCCGCTCTCCTCGCCCGGTTCCCCGGCGTCCGCGTCCAGCTGGTCGACGCCGACCCGTCCCGCGCGAAGATCGCCGAGGCGCTCGGCGTCGGCTTCGCCACCCCGCAGGACGCCGACGTGGACCGTGACCTGGTCGTGCACGCCAGCGCCACGGAACAGGGCCTCGCCAGGTCCCTGGAACTCCTCACGGCCGAGGGGACCGTCCTCGAACTCAGCTGGTACGGCGACCGGCAGGTCAGCCTCCCGCTCGGTGAGGCCTTCCACTCCCGGCGGCTCGTCATCCGCAGCAGCCAGGTCGGCACCGTGTCCCCTGCCCGCCCCAACCGCACCTACGCCGACCGGCTCGCGGTCGCCCTGGACCTGCTCGCCGACCCCGCGCTCGACGCCCTGATCACCGGCGAATCCGCCTTCGAGGACCTGCCGGACGTGCTGCCCAAGCTGGTCTCCGGCGAGGTCCCCGCGCTGTGCCACCGTGTCCGTTACGACGAGAGCGATGGACGGATCGACTGACGATTCGTTCCATCCGGTACGAGTTCGCCACGACAAGAGCGCCTGACCTGAGAAAAGACGTACGGAAGGCTGAACAGGGGAAGGCAACGAGCCGTACTACCCGGCATCCCCGGCACCCGAGAGCGGGGAACAGACGCGCCGCACCTGGAGGGTCGTCCGTTGTTCAGCATCACCGTCCGCGATCACATCATGATCGCCCACAGCTTCCGTGGCGACGTCTTCGGACCGGCCCAGCGCCTGCACGGGGCCACATTCCTCGTGGACGCCACGTTCCGGCGCGAGCAGCTGGACGAGGACAACATCGTCGTCGACATCGGGCTCGCCACCCAGGAACTCGGCGCGGTAGTCAGCGAACTGAACTACCGCAACCTCGACAACGAGCCCGACTTCGCCGGAGTCAACACCTCCACGGAGTTCCTCGCCAAGGTCATCGCCGACCGGCTCGCCGAGCGCATCCACAAGGGGGCGCTGGGCGAGGGGGCCAAGGGCATCGCGGGCCTCACCGTCACACTGCACGAGTCGCACATCGCCTGGGCGAGTTTCGAGCGTGCGTTGTGACCGACACGACCATCGAGCGGCCCGAGCACATGGGTCCGGCGCCGGCGCGGCTGAATTATGTTCCCGTGCAGCACGCTTCCCTGAAGAACGCCGAGATCATCCCCATGTCCCTGCGCACCGTGCACTTCGTGCTGCCGGGCGGCGTCGACGACCCGGCGGTGCCGAGCGGCGGCAACGCCTACGACCGGCGGGTGTGCCTGGACCTGCCCGGCTTCGGCTGGCAGGTGACCAAGCACGTCGTGGCCGGTGACTGGCCCCGCCCGGGGGCCGACGCCCGCACGGAACTCGCCCGCACCCTGAGCGCATTGCCCGACGGGGCCGCCGTCCTGCTCGACGGGCTGGTGGCCTGCGGCGTGCCGGAGATCGTGGTGCCCGAGGCGGAACGGCTGAGCATGGCCGTCCTCGTCCACCTCCCGCTCGGCGACGAGACGGGGCTGGACGCGGCCGTGGCCGCCGAACTGGACGCCAAGGAGCGGACGGTGCTGAAGGCGGTGCCGGCGGTGATCGGCACCAGCGACTGGGCGGTCCGCCGCCTGGTCGCCCACCACGGCCTTCCGCCCGAGCGGGTCCACGTCGCGGCCCCCGGCGCGGACATCGCGCCGCTCGCGCCCGGCACCGACGGTGTGTCGCGCCTGCTGTGCGTGGCGGCCGTGACCCCACGCAAGGGCCAGCACCGGCTGGTGGAGGCGCTGGCCGCGGTCCGCGACCTGCCGTGGAGCTGCGTCTGCGTCGGCGCGCTCACCCAGGATCCGGAGTACGTCGCCCACCTGCGGACCCTCATCGCCCAGCACGGCCTGCAGGACCGGCTGGAGCTGGCCGGGCCGAAGTCCGGCCCCGCGCTCGACGCCAGCTACGCCACCGCCGACCTGATGGTCCTCACCTCCTACGCCGAGACGTACGGCATGGCGGTGACCGAGGCCCTGGCACGCGGCATCCCGGTCATGGCCACGGACGTCGGCGGGCTCCCGGAGGCGGTCGGCCGCGCGCCCGACGGCGGCGTGCCCGGCATCCTCGTCCCGCCGGAGAACCCCGCCGCCATCGCCGCCGAACTGCGCGGCTGGTTCGGCGAGGCGGACGTACGACGCCGGCTGAAGGCCGCCGCCCGCAGCCGCCGCGCCGCCCTCGGCGGCTGGGCGACGACCGCACAGAGCCTGGCTGCGGTGCTGCGCCGGCTCCCGACCGAACCCCGGAGGTCAGCATGACGAACCCGGCGACGACGACCCAGCAGAGCGGGGCGATCCCGGCACAGCCCGGGCCCAGGGAGGTCAGGGGGGTGACGGACGGCGTGGTTCCGGGCCTGGGTTCCAGCATCGAGTTCGGCCCGGGGCAGGCCGCCGGGGGCGTCATCCCCGGTGCCGGCCCCAGCGGCAGGCCCGGCTCGCGGCCGACCGTCAAGCTGCGTGAGGCGAGCCCGGACGATCCGCCCCGCTACGCGCCCGAGTGGCTGGAGCTGCGGGAGCCGGCCGATGCCGCCGCACGGGCGCACGACCTGCTCGACCCGCTGCGGATCCGGCTCGCCAACCTGCCGGGCAAGTCGGGCGGCGTCGTCATCCACGACCTGGGCTGCGGCACCGGCTCGATGGGCCGCTGGCTCGCGCCCCGCCTGGACGGCGCCCAGCACTGGATCCTGCACGACCGCGACCCGTACCTGCTGCACTTCGCGGCCGTCGCCTCCCCGCGCTCGGCCGCCGACGGCAGCCGGGTCTCCGTCGAGACGCGGCGCGGTGACATCGCCCGACTCACACCGGACGCTCTGCAGGGCGCCTCCCTGGTCACGGCGTCCGCCCTGCTGGACGTCCTCACCCGCGAGGAGATCGACACCTTCGCCGCCGCGTGCGCCGGAGCCGGCTGCCCCGCCCTGCTGACGCTGTCCGTCGCCGGGCGCGTGGAACTGACCCCGTCGCACCCGCTGGACGCGGAGCTCGCCCAGGCGTTCAACGACCACCAGCGCCGCGACGGCCTGCTCGGCCCCGACGCGGTCACGGCGGCGGCCGAGGCGTTCTCCGAGCACGGCGCGACCGTACGGCTGCACCCGAGCCCCTGGCGGCTCGGCCCCGAGCAGGCCGCGCTCACCGAGCAGTGGCTGCGCGGCTGGATCGGCGCCGCCGTCGAGGAGCGCCCCGAGCTGCGGGCCGAAGCCGACGTCTACCTGACCAAGCGGCTGGCGGCCCTGGCCGCGGGCGAGTTGCGCGTCACCGTCCATCACGTCGACCTCCTGGCCCTGTCCCGTCCGGTGGACGGAGCGTCATGACCCCCCAGGCGACGGGAACACGCCCGCGCACCACGCCCACCGAGAACCGTCCCGCCACCGGCAGCGGCACCCGTGTGGTGCCGGTGTCCGGTACGGCGGGCACGGCCCGGGCGGACGCGGCCGTGCCGCGCCCGGCCGCGGGCGACAGGAG
>NZ_POUC01000415.1 GCF_002891435.1 Streptomyces cahuitamycinicus | reverse complement strand
GGGCCCCGGCCCCTGTGCCAGCTGAAGCTCGCCAACACCACCGACCTGTCGGTCACCGAGGCCACCCCGCTGCGCTTCCAGGACTACGCGCCCGCGTTCACGATGGACGGCAAGCACCTCGCGTTCCTGTCGACCCGCTCCTTCGACCCGGTCTACGACGAGCACGTCTTCGACCTGGCCTTCGTGGTGGGCGCCCGGCCGCATCTGATCACCCTCGCGGCCACCACGCCCTCCCCGTTCGGGCCGCAGCGGCACGGCCGGTCCTTCGAGACGCCCGACCGGGAGGAGACCCCCGACAGCGAGGGCACCCCCACCACCCGCATCGACCTCGAAGGCCTCGCCGACCGCATCGTGCCCTTCCCGGTCGAGGCCGCCCGCTACACCAACCTGCGTGCCGCCAAGGACGGCGTCCTGTGGCTGCGCCACCCGGTCACCGGTGTGCTCGGCGCGTCCAGGGCCACCCCCGACGACCCCGAACCCAAGTCCGAGCTGGAGCGCTACGACCTCGCCCAGCAGCGCGTCGAGCATCTCGCCGTCGACGCCGACCACTTCGCGGTCAGCGGTGACGGCAAGCGGGTGCTGCTGTGGACCGACGGGCGGCTGAAGGTCGTGCCCAGCGACCGGCGGGCCTCCAACGACGACGACAGCGACAGCAACATCACCGTCGACCTGGGCCGCGTACGCCAGTTCGTCGACCCGGCGGCCGAGTGGCGCCAGATGTTCGACGAGAACGGCCGCATCATGCGGGACCACTTCTGGCGGCCCGACATGAGCGGCGTCGACTGGGACGGCGTCCTCGACCGCTACCGCCCGGTCGTGGAGCGGCTCGCCACCCATGACGACCTGGTCGACCTGCTCTGGGAGGTCCAGGGCGAGCTCGGCACCTCGCACGCCTACGTCACCCCGCGCGGCGGCCCCGGCGGCCCCCGCCAGGGACTGCTCGGCGCCGACATCTCCCGTCACGAGGACGGCAGTTGGCGGGTCGACCGCATCCTGCCCTCCGAGACCTCCGACCCGGACGCCCGCAGCCCGCTGGCCGCCCCCGGCGTCGCGGTACGCCCCGGCGACGCCATCGTCGCGATCGCCGGACAGCCCGTCGACCCGGTCGCCGGGCCCGGCCCGCTGCTGATCGGCACGGCGAACAAGCCGGTGGAGCTGACGATCTCCCCCTCCGGCGGCGGTGACCCCCGGCACGCCGTCGTCATCCCGGTCGCCGACGAGGAACCGCTGCGCTACCACGCCTGGGTCGCCGACCGCCGCGCCTACGTCCACGAGAGGTCCGGCGGCCGCCTCGGCTACCTCCACGTCCCGGACATGCAGGCCCCCGGCTGGGCCCAGATCCACCGCGACCTGCGCGTCGAGGTCGCCCGGGAGGGCCTGGTCGTCGACGTCCGCGAGAACCGGGGCGGCCACACCTCGCAACTGGTCGTCGAGAAGCTGGCCCGCCGTGTCGTCGGCTGGGCCGTCCCGCGCGGCATGCGCCCCTACAGCTACCCGGAGGACGCCCCCCGCGGACCCGTCGTAGCCGTCGCCAACGAGTTCTCCGGCTCCGACGGCGACATCGTCAACGCGGCCATCAAGGCCCTGGGCCTCGGCCCGGTCGTCGGCACCCGCACCTGGGGCGGCGTCATCGGCATCGACAGCCGCTACCGCCTGGTCGACGGCACCCTCGTGACCCAGCCCAAGTACGCCTTCTGGCTGGAGGGTTACGAGTGGGGCGTGGAGAACCACGGCGTGGATCCGGACGTGGAGATCGTCCAACGCCCCCAGGACCACGCGGCGGGCAGGGACATCCAACTGGACGAGGCGATCCGACTGGCACTGGAGAGCCTGGAGACGGCACCGGCAAAGACGCCCCCAGGCCTGCCCACGTGAACCACCGGCATGCGCTGGGGGTGTCCACGGCCCGATCGTGGCACCGACCCGGGGCCCGGCGGCCAAGGGGCACCTGAGGTCGCTCAGGGTGAAGGCGTCGTACGACGGCGGGCGCACCTGGAAGAACCCACCTGCAGCTACGCCGCCCCGGCGAGCGCCCGGACCAAGTCCGCGGACGCCCACCAGGAGCTGACGACCGACATCGTCAGGGGCTCCGGCGGCACCGTCTACCTCAGCCCCGGGGTGGCGTACGACGCCCTCGAGCCACTGCCCTGAGCGGGGGCGTTCCCACCCGGTGGTCCGGGATTGCCTGCGGACGGGCGAAAACGTAGGTTGAGCTCCGTTTTCGTGTTCGAGGGTCGAAAGGTGCCACCAGGTGGGTCGACGAGAGAAGCCGGTGGACCCCAGCGCCGGCCCGGTGCAGCGCCTCGCGCACGACCTACGCCTGCTGAGGGAGAAGGCCGGGAAGCCGCCCTACCGGGAGATGGCCGAGCGGGCGGGCTACTCCACGACCGCACTGTCGCAGGCCGCGGCCGGCGACCAGTTGCCGACGCTCGCGGTGGTGCGCGCGTACGTCGAGGCCCTCGACGCCGACCCGCACGGGTGGGAGGTCCGCTGGCGGGAGGCGGACGCCGAGCTCCGCGCTCCCGCGGCCGACGAGCGGGCTCCGTACCGAGGACTGGCCCGCTTCGAGCCGGACGACAGCGACCTCTTCTTCGGACGGGAGTCACTGGCCCGCGAATTCCTGCACCTGGCCCGCGCGCACCGGTTCGCGGCGGTGTTCGGGCCCTCCGGCAGCGGCAAGTCCTCACTGCTGAGGGCCGGGCTCATCCCGCTGCTGCGGGACGGCCGGGGCGCCGACCGACCGGCGGTGCTCCGGGTCCTCACCCCCGGTGAGCGGCCCGCCCACACGCACGGGCCGGCGCTCGTTCCCCAGGACGGTGAGCTGGACACCTGGGTGATCGTCGACCAGTTCGAGGAGCTGTTCACCCTCTGCCGCGACCGCGACGAGCGGGACCGCTTCCTCGACCTGCTGCTCGGCGCGCGCGAGTCGGAGAGCCGCCTGCGGGTGGTGGTCGCGGTGCGCGGCGACTTCTACGGCCACTGCGCCGCCCACCGGGAGCTGGCCGAGGCGGTCAGTCACGCGAACCTGCTGGTCGGCCCGATGAACGAGGACGAGCTGCGGGAGGTCGTCACTGGCCCGGCCACCGCGGCGGGGCTGAACGTCGAGCGGGTGCTGACCGCGCGGATCATCGAGGAGGTGGGCGACCGGCCGGGCGCGCTGCCGATGCTCTCGCACGCCCTGCTGGAGACGTGGCGCCGCCGCCGGGGCCGCACGCTGACGCTGGCCGCGTACGAGGAGACGGGCGGCGTACGCGGGGCGATCGCCGCCACCGCCGAGCAGGTCTACGGCGACCTGGACGAAGGCCGGGCACGTACGGCCCGGCGCGTCCTGCTGCGGCTGATCGCCCCCGGGGACCGCACGGCCGACACGCGCCGCCCGGCGTCCCGCTCGGAACTGGGACCGGGTGCGCTCGACGTCCTGGAACGACTTGCCGCCGCCCGCCTGGTCACGCTGGACGGCGACACCGTCGAACTCGCCCACGAGGCCCTGATCACCGGCTGGCCACGCCTCGCCGGCTGGATCGAGGAGAGCCGGGACCGGCTGCGCGCCCAGCGAGTTCTCGGCGAGGCCGCCCGGGCCTGGGAGGAGCTGGACGGTGACCCCGGCGCGCTGTTCCGGGGGTCACGGCTGGAGCGCGCCGAGGAGTTGTTCGGCACGCAGCGGGAGAAGGACGGCACCGACGACCTCACCCGGTCGGAGCGGGCGTTCCTGACCGCCTCGGCCGCGGCCCGTGACGCCGAACGGGACGCCGTCACGCGCACCGCCCGCCGCACGCGTGTGCTCAGCGTCGGTCTCTCCGTCTTCCTCGTGCTCGCGCTGACCGCGGGAGTCGTCGCCTGGCAGCGCGACCGGGTGGGCGAGGAGGAGGCCGCCAAGGCCGCCGCCCGCCGCTTGGCCACCGTCGCCGAGAGCCTGCGTGCCACCGATCCCCGTACCGCGTCCCTGCTCGGCGCCGCCGCGTGGCGGATCGCCCCGCTCACCGAGACCCGCTCGGCCCTGCTGGGCGCGCTCGCCCAGCCGGAACGGGACGCCTTCACCGACCCGCAGACCGGCCAGGACGTCCGGCGCTTCCTCACCGGCCAGGGCCGCACCCTGCTCAGGGCCGACGGCGGCCGCGTCACCGCCTGGGACGTGGCCGATCACCGCCGTACCGGCGCCTACCACCTGCCGAGCGACGCGGAGGCGTCCGGCGTCGGCCCGGACGGGCGGTTCCTCGTCCTGACCGGGTCGGGCAGCGACACCCTGTGGAACCTCCCCGGCGGGAGGTCGGCCGCCGATCTGGGCGACGCCGAGCTCGGGGCGACCGCGCCCGACGGAGACGCGTTCCTCACCCAGCCGATCGACGAGACCGGTCAGGTCCGGGTCCTCCGGACGGACGACAGCAAGATCCTCTTCACCACCGGGGTCTCCCGCAGCCTCACCACCGCCGCCCTCGGCCCCGGCGGACGCCTGGCCGCGTTCTGCCCCGCCGAGGGCGCGCCCCAGGTGTGGGACACCGTGCACGGCAGGCAGCTGCCCGGTGCCTGGCAGAAGGCGGACAGAACTGTGTGCGGCACCGGCTCGGGAGTCGACGGCGGGGACCGGCTGCTGCGCCTGAGCGCGGACGGCAGGCGGCTGGCCTCGGTCCACGGGACAGCGGCCACCGTCTGGGACGTCCGCAGCGGCCGCGTCGTCGCCGACTTCGCCAGCGGCGGCACGACCGGGTTCGCCCAGGCCGACCTCTCGCCCGACGGGGAGTTCCTCGCCACCACCGACGACCAGGAGATCGCCGTATGGCAGCTGGCGTCGGGGGGCGGGCAGGTCTTCCACCGGCCGCTGGCCGGCGCGCAGGTCACAGGGCTGACGTGGACCCCCGACCACGGCCACCGCCTCCTGCGCTACCTCGACCGCGCCACCGTCCACACCTTCGACCTCACCGACCGCCTCGCCGCCCCCTGGCAGAGCACACCGGCCGACGCCACGCTCCTCGGCCCGGACGGCACCACCCTCGCCACCGCCACCCGGTCCGGGCACGGCTACCGCTTCGAGCTGCGCTCCACCGGCACCGGCGCCGTCCTCGCCCGGAGCACGCTCGGCCCCCTGCCGAGCGACACCGGCGACGAAACTCCGCACCTGGCCTTCAGCCCGGACGGCCGGACTCTCGCCGTCGCCGACACCGTCTCCTCGGGCGGCTCCCTGCGGCTGCGCTTCACCGTGTGGGACGTGGCGGACCGCACGGTCCGTACGAGCTTCAGCACCTCGGGAGCGGCCGACCGCCCCGTGTCCGCGCTCGCCCTGGGCGTCGACGGTGGCACGCTGCTGGCCGCGCGCTCCGCGAGGGGCGGTGACGCGGCGGAGGTCTGGGACACCCGGACCCATCGCAGGTCCCGAACGCTGCACGGCCTCTTCGGGCAGGCGGTGGCCGTGCGGCCGGACGGACGGCTGCTCGTCGGCTCCGCCGACCAGTACGCCGACGTGTCCTCCGGCAAGGTCACCGGGTGGGCGCTCGCTGACGGCCGCGAGGTCACCGCGCTCGCCTTCAGCCCCGACGGCACCCGATTCGCCGTCGGCGACACCACCGGGCACGTGACCCTCTGGGACGGCGACCTGCGGCACACCACGGGCGTCCTGACCGGCACCGCCGACACGGCACCGAACAGCCGGACCGAGGCCGTGGGCGCACTGGCCTTCTCCTCCGACGGCAGCACCCTCGCCGTGGGAGGAGCCGGCGGGGCCCTCCGGCTGTGGGACACCGCCGGGCAACGGCTGCTCGGCGGCGACCTGCCCACGTCCGGGGACGAGATCCGCTCGCTCGCCTTCGGAAGGGACGACGGCATGCTCTACGCCACCGGCCCGAACGTGGTGCTGCAACGCCGTCCCATCGCCCCCGACGCGGCCGTCCGAGCCCTCTGCGAACGCGCCGGTGGCGGGCTGACCCGGGCGCAGTGGCGGCGGTACGTCCCGGACGCGCCGTACCGGCAGGTCTGCCCAGCAGCGCACTGAAAGCACACAAAAGGAGACAGAGTACCGCCGGATCCGGCCCTGAAATTGTTCACGGTGACCCCGGGGCTCGCTGAAAAACGCCCCTGACCAGAACGATCGGAGATCACAACGGCCGTCGGCGTCCTTCGACGCGGCGGCCGCCCGGCGTCCGGTCCGCGACGCCCGGAAGGTCTCCTCTCCTCAGGTTCTGGTCACATGCGCTCTCACACCCTGCTCCCCGCCCTCGTGCTGCTCGGCTCGCTCACCGCGGCCTGTGCGCACGGCACGTCCGAACCGCCGGTCACGGCAGCCGACGGCGCACGGCCCGGCTCGTCGCCGTCCCCGGTGCGGACGGTCGACCCGTCGAAGATCAAGGGCCTGGAGATCGTCAGCGACAGCAGCGAGGACAGCTCCTGCCCGTTCGCGACCAGCTACCCGGACGTGCCGGGCGCGGAGGCGATGACGGCCGCGATGAAGAAGGACGTGGAGCGGCGCCTGACAACCTTCCGCTCGGGGGCATGCTCGGATTCGGGCGGAGCGGACGGCCGCGAGCTCAACATCAGCCACCAGTTCCTGGTCGCCTCCGGCGATGTGCTCGGCGTCCGCCTCACCACCCAGGACCAGAGTGCGGCGGCCGACGGGCTGTCCGCCAGGACGTTTTGGTACGACGGCAGGCCCGGTGCCCACCGCACGGCACTCGGACTCGTCGCCGACGGCTCCCGGGACGCCTTCCTCGCCGCCTTGAAGGATCAGCTCAAGGACCGGGAGGGCGTGGATGCCGCCGGCCTGGACGACACGTTCTCCGTCCCGGAGAGCCGCGACGTCGCCCTGGACGACATCGCCTTCACCGCCGACGGCGGACTGCGGGTGCATTTCGACCGCGGCGACGTGGGCGTTCCGGCCGCCGGTGCCCTGACGGCGACCATCCCCAAGAAGACGATCACGCCATGGCTGTCCGCGTTCGGCAGGCGTGCCCAGCAGCAGACCGTGAGCCCCGGCCGTTCACTCGACCTCGGCGCTCCCCACGTCCC